>DATKDU010000372.1:0-12595 GCA_035512595.1 Pirellulaceae bacterium | reverse complement strand
GGCCGGCGCCAAGAACGAGCAGGATCTGGCCGATCTCTTGCCGCTGGTCCAGACCGAGGACATCCTTGAGTTCGGCATGATCCCCGAGCTGGTCGGCCGGCTGCCGGTCCTCTCCGCCCTCCAGCCGCTCGATCACGCCGGCCTGGTGAAGGTTCTCACCGAGCCCAAGAACGCCCTCCTGCGGCAGTACAAGACCCTGTTCGAGATGGAGGACTCCCACCTGGAGTTCACCGACACGGCGCTGCACGCGATTGCCGACAAGGCGCTCAAGAAGGGGACGGGCGCCCGCGGACTGCGTTCGATCGTCGAGGAAGCCATGCTGGAGATCATGTACGAGCTGCCCGACCAGCCCAAGGGGACGCGGTACGAGATCGACGAGGACGTGATCCAAGGGAAGAAGAAACTGTTCCCGATTGCCGAGGCGATGCAGAAGAGTGCCTAGCCATTCCCTCCCTCTCCCACTGGGAGAGGGCCGGGGTGAGGGTACAGCGGCAACAAAGTGGGGCAGGCGTCTCGCCTGCCTCGCTTCATGTAGTAGGCACACCCGTGTGCCGTCGTGCTTCGCGATTGGTTCCTGCCACCACGATGCGACTGAGCGTCCTCGCTTGTGCTGCGTTTTGTAATATTGTCCTTGCGGTCGCAGTATTGAGCGGGAGTGTCACGACATGGAATTTGAAGATAACGAAGCTGGCGGCAAATCAATCATGTTGTTCGCCAGCGACGCCCTGGATGACGTGCCGGAAAGTCACGCCGACCTGATCTCGCCGGAAGTTCGACGCGCGTTTGTCGATCCGATTGCCTACTTTCGCAAGGCTGCAGCCGACTGTCCTTTTCGGACCATGAAGAGCTATCTCACGTCGATTCTCAAAAAAGAGAGCTGGGTGCTGATGCTCCACCGCGGGAATCCAGCGGAATGGAATTCAGCGGGATTCATGCTGTTTGCTGACGACGTTCGGACTATCGAGATTTCGCCGGCGAGCGATGAAGTACCCGTCGATTGGCCACCTGAACTCCGCAAGTATCATTCGCTCGTTGGCCCAATCAATTGGATGACGTTTGGTTTCGCTGGAGGGCTGGGGGCGACGACAACGCCGCTGTCCGATTTCCCATACGAGTTTCACGGGATGTCCGTTGATCCAACTCGCACGTACATTTTTGGCGACAGCTTTTGCGGCGATATGCTGTTCTACACACAGGACGGCCGCGGCGGCTGGTTTTGGCATGAGACGGGTTATCTCCACGGTTTGGGGAGCATCGGCGATACGATTGAATGGGTCTACTCGGAACTGCTCGCGGATCGGACTCCCGAATTCGACTACGCGCGGTTAAAAGAAAATCTGTAACGCGCCGACGGGACGGCCCAACCAGCACCTCGTGGGGGAGGCGTCTCGCCTGCCTCGCTTCATGTTGTGGGGCACTCCGTGTGCCGTCGTGTCCTACTTCCCTAGCACATACCGCACATACACCATCGCCCCCGTCCGAAACGCTTCATAGGTCTCCGAGCCTTCGAGGGCGGCGAATTGCCGAAAGGCGGAAAGCAGCCGCTTGGGGACCGATTTTTCGATCAGCGCCAGCTTGCGCTCGCTGTCGCCGCGCAGCGCGGCCAGCACGTTGGGGGTGATGTCTTCGCGATGGAGCACCGTCAGCCCGCTGGCCAAAAGTTGCTCGTGCAATCTGTCGAGGTCGGTCGCCATCCGCAGATCGGCAAACAGAAAATGGCCGCCGGGGCGAAGTACACGATGCACTTGGCGGACAAATGCCGGCATTGAGCCGTAGCAGTGGGACGATTCGACGTTGAGTACGGCATCGAACGACTCGTCGGCAAACGGCAGCGACTCTGCGTCCCCCTGGAGGAATGACAGCCCCTCCACGTGATGGTTGGCCTGGCAGAAGCGGACCGCCTTGGCCGAGAAATCGACGCCGGTCATTTGCCTGGGGCGGAGATACCGCTTCACGTACGACGCGCCGCCACCGCGGCCGCAACCCACTTCCAGCACGCCGAGCCCTTCCAGCGGGACCGCGCTGGCCACGTGATGGTAGAGTTGGATGCTCGATCGGTTCGGTTCATCCGCCGGCTGAAGGCTCAAGTGCTGCTCGTGCTGCTCGGCTTCGTCCAGCGGGCAAAAGCCATAGTTCATGAACCGCCATTCGCGGAGTTGGTAACCCGCCAGGTACTGGTACCACCGCCGCCACAGGAACCGTTTGAACCGGGGGGAAAGCTCCGTGAGCTTCATGGCCAGGCGAATGAGCATGACAGATTCCACGACCAGCCGGGTGGGAAAACAATGCCGCTACTCACCAGAGCCCGGCCAGGGACGATTTTCCCCCGGACCGCCGCGGTTGGCGAGAGATTCCAGGCGAATTTTTTTGCAGGCTCGCAAATTCACCCGATTCTGCGAGAATACTCCCTCACGAGCGGGCTCTGCTCCTATAGCTCGGTTCCGGATTGTCCGAATGCCTGCGACCAACTTCAAGATCCAAGGACGTTCCTGTGCCCTACGCCACGATGGTTTCCCTCGCTGCCACTCTATCTGGCTGGCTGCTCCAATACTTGCTCTGGTTTCTTTTCTGGATGCCGCTGGTGGCCCTGCTCGAATATGCGGCCCATCGCTGGATCATGCACCGCCCCACCCGGATCCTGGATCCGACCCTGAGCCAATTCAAATCGCACGGCATGCACCACCAGGGGGACAACGACCAGGAGCTGGTGGACATCCCGCTGAAGAACTGCCTGCTGCTGACCGGCCCGTTCTTTCTCCTGCTGGCCGGGATCGGACTCGCGGCCGGGTCGCTATCGAGCGTGGCGATTCCCGCGGCGGCACTCCTGTCGTGGAGCTTTCTCTACACGTACTTGTGGACGCAAATGCACCGCGCGATCCACGGCACCGAGGCCAACTGGTTCCGCGGCTGCGGCCCGGTGTTTCGGTTCTTTCGCAATCACCACCTCAAACACCATGTCCACGCCGGGGCAAACTACGGCACCGTGTTCCCCTGGACCGATTACCTGTTCTTCACGTGGCACGGCTGGAAAGTGTTGCGGGCAGCTCGCGCCCGGCGGCAAAGCTGCAACGCTGCTCCATCAATGTCAGGCAATGACGCGCCGCCCACAGCGAGCCGGCAAGACGCGCCCGATCCGGCCGGCGTCCGCAGGGGCCTTCTGACAAGACTTTCCCCCGTATCCTGGTGGCACGGGCGTTAGGGGCTCCCCATTCCGCATGGAGAGCGAGATCATCGAAGCCGGCATTTGTCCCATCGACGTGGCCACGCTCGCGCGGCGGGAGAGACGGCACCAGCTACACCCTGAGCCGTTGGCTGCACTGCGCCTGAATCTGCGCGGCGACCTGGTTGGGATTATAGCCGCCGGGCAAACGCACCAGCGGCTTGCCGTAGCGATCGCAGAAGTCCTTGACGTCGCCGTAGGAGTGGCTCGACCAGCGGATCGCCAAGAGCACCAGCGCCACGTCAGGACGGGCCACATACGGACGAAAATCGTCCACCGACTGATGGTCTTGTGAGCCGATCCAGATCAATTCCTCGAGGCAGAACGCCTCCTCCAGCGCCCGCTGGGCCGCTGGGCGGTTTTCACCCCCGATGAGCAACATGCTCTTGCCGCCGACGATCCGGGCGATCTCCTGGACCTGCGGCGTGGACGCCGCGGCAAGCGTCCCTTCCTCCGCCGAGCAATTGGCCAGATAGCGGTCGACCTCCGCCAGCACCCGCTGCACTCCCATCGCCAGCGGCAGGTCGTCGGGCAGGTCATCCCGCACCGGCAGCAGCAGCTCGCGCAGCTCGCGGTTGCTGGGGGGCAGACCATCCGACACCAGCTCGTCCACGGTGTCGGCCAGGATCCGCCATGCGCTCTCCGCTTGTTCGGGGCATTGGGCGATCAGCGACGCCTTGTGCCGCACCTTGCCCAGCAGCTTCTTCCGTTGGCGGATGCGCTGCTGCTCCGCGCCGAGGCGCGCGTCGAGGGACTGGATGCGGGACACCAACTCCGGCCAGCGCGCCGGATCGGCCGGGTCATCCACCCGCATGTGGCGCTGAACGAAGATCTGCTGTTGGCTGGTGGTCGTCTTCAGCCAGTTGAAGATGTGCGATTGATCCGAATCGACGCCCCAGTCGATTTCGATCGCAGCCACGCGGAGAGCCGACTGGGCCTCCGCCATCAAGTCCAGCGCCGCGCCGAGCTCGTCCTGGTGCGCTTCCGGATTGTCTTGAATGAGCTTGACGATGCCCAGCGCCTCGGCCGCAGCTTCAAAGCACCCGGCGACCTGCTCGTACAGCTCAAGATTGGCCGGGGACGGCCCGTCGCGATGGCACATCCATAAGAAGCAGTCCGGCAATGACTTGGCGCGGGCAATGATGTCGCGGTCCTTGGGCTCGATCTGCGTGACATAATTCGCGCCATCCGCCAAAAGTCGCTGCCGCGCCGCCGCCCACCGCGCGGCCTCGGCTTTCAGGTGGCAGCGGGCCTGGATCGTTGCCAGGTCGGCAACCGCCGCGTCGGCAAGCCGCGGCGGCAGCGTGATCGACGAAGTCCGGGGCAAGACCGGCTGGCCCAGCGTCAGCTTGGGCAGTGGAGCGGCGGGCGCTTCGGGCAACTGTGAATCGTCCGGCGGGGCTGACGAGTCGAGCACCGGCGCTGGCGGGCCCCACTCCTCCGCCGTGGCGACCAGCGTCTCGGCAACGTCGGTCGCCGGATCCGGCGCTTCGACGTTGCTGGCGGCCAGGAACGCCTCAGCCAGGCGGCGAAGATCGGCCCGCAACTGCGCGTCGGCCAGCGCGACTTCCACCGCTCGTCCTAACAGCGCGGCCAAGGCCTGCGCTACCTCGCTGTGCATAGCCCGCCTCCCTTGATTGCCTGCCTCGCCTGAATTATAGCCGCTCGGCGCGGCCACTTCGCTGATAGACTACGATACTTCTTATGGCCAAACTTCTCGACCAGATCCTGGTCATCGACATCGAATCCACCTGTTGGCAAGGGCCATCTCCCCCCGGGCAGCAGAGCGAGATCATCGAGGTCGGCATTTGCCCCATCGACGTCGCCAAATTGGAGCGGCTGCCGAAGCGTTCGATTCTGGTGAAGCCGATCCGCTCCAAAGTCGGCGAGTTCTGCACCAAGTTGACCACGATCCGCCCCGAGGATGTCGAACATGCCGGCACGCTGGCCGACGCGGTGAGCATCCTCAAACGCGAATACCGCTCCATCGACCGGCTGTGGGCAAGCTGGGGGGATTACGACCGGCGGCAGTTCGAGCGGGTCTGCAAGGAGATGACGGTGCCGTATCCGTTCGGCCGCAGCCACCTCAACATCAAGACGCTGTTTGCCGTCGGCCGCGGGGACAGCGGCGAGATGGGGCTGGACGAAGCGTGCCGCGTGCTGGGAGTGACACTGGAAGGAACGCACCACCGCGGCGACGACGACGCGTGGAACATCGCGGGCGTGCTGTGCGGCCTGCTGAAGCGATTGCGCGCGTAGCCGAATTCGTATCACGCCGCCTTCGACAACTCGTCGTGCTGCCGATCTGACTCGACTGCCGGCCGAATGCCGCTGGCGGCCCACTGGGCCATCCGCTGCTCGGCGCGGGCCGACGTCTGATGGATCGTGGCTTCGAAGCGCTCGCGATGCTCGGCCAGTGCCTCATCGTCCAAGTCGGCAGGCACGTGAATCGCAGTGCTGGCGCTGACCACGGCCCTGGTGAACGGCAGTGCGAACGCCATCCGGTCCCAACTGGGCGCGCGCCACGCCCGGTGGTAACCGAGGCCGACCGCCACTAGCGGCATTCCCGTTCGCGACGCGAGGAATACCGCCCCCGGCTGCATGCTCCGCCGCGGACCGCGCGGCCCATCGACGGTGATGCCGACGTTGGACTCCGTTCCCAGGCGGAGGACTTCCAGTGCTGCGTTCGCGCCGCCTTTGCTGCTGGAGCCGCGAATCGGTTTGAAGCCGAGCTGCTGCATCACGCGGGCGATCCGCTGACCGTCGCGACTGCGGCTGATGACGACATGAGCACCGGTATGCGCGATCAGTCCGCCAAGAAACACGAGGTCCTCGTGCCACATGCAGTAGATGTTCCCGCGCGAACCGAGCCGCGGATCGAGCGCGCGGTCGTCGGCATCGATGTGAAGTCGAAGCGTGGCATGCCAGGCGCGAATCGCCTGGGCGATGGTCCAGTCGCACGTCCGTGTCACCAACGAGCTGCGCTCGGTCATCCGTGAAAGCTCACTACCTGCGAGGAACCTCGATTGTAGCTTGACCGACGGCCACTGGCCTATGTCAGTCCGCGGGTCATCCGGTAGCATGTGGCCGCCATGACTGTATCTCCGAGCCGAACCGCTTTGTCCTCTTTCCCCTGCGGCCGGCAGCACTTTGCGCGGCGTGCGGCATGGATGGCGCTGGTCCTTGCGGTGCTAGCAGCCGCCGCCACGCAGATCGATCTCCCCTTGGCCCGCGTGTTTCAGCCCCGTAAGGCGAATCAGAAGTTCTATCCGGCCCTTGGAAAGCTGACCAAGGTCGTCAATCTGAGCGAAGCGTTCAGCTACGGCGGCACGGTCCTGCTCCTCGTCGTGCTGGCCGGGCGGCTCGACGCGGCCGGACCGCGAGCGATGCCGCGGCTGTTGGCCGGAGCGTTTGGCGGCGGACTGGCGGCGAACGTGGTCAAGCTGCTGCTTTCGCGGGCGCGTCCCAAGGCGGCAGAGCTGGAAGGCAACGTCATGGCGACGTTTCAGGACTGGTTGCCGCTGGCGGGGGACATTCACAACTTTCAGTCGTTTCCCTCGGCCCACACGGGGACGGCGTTTGGCCTGGCGACGGTGCTGACGTGGAAGTATCCCCGCGCGGGCCTCGTCTTCTTCGCTCTGGCGGCGGTGGCGGGCCTGCAGCGGATTCAGGTCATGGATCACTTCGCCAGCGACGTCCTGGTGGGCGCTGCACTGGGCCTGGCGTGCGGAGCGGCGTGCGTTCACCAGCGGCTGCTGGGGGGCGTGTTCGATCGGCTGGAAACGGTTGCCGCCGTTGGTCCCCATCGGGTAGACTAGAGGAACGCCGCGCAACAGGGGCGCGGGCGACGGGGAGTCTTATCATGGTCACGGCATTTCTGGCCGGCGCGCTTTTGCTGGCAGCCGAGACATCCACAACCGCGAGCGACAGTCCGCGGCCGTTGGCGCAGATCGAGCGCGACGTGAGTGCGGCACTCAAGCAACAGGCGACCGCCAAGGACCGGGCCGATCGGGCGGCGGCAATCCAAGCGCTGTGCGACCTGCACGAGTCGATCGTCAGCGACGAGCGGCACGCCACGAGCGACACGCTCAAGTCCTACCGGGGCAGGCTGTGGAGCCGGCTGACGCGCGTCAAGCGCGAGCTGCGCAGCGAAGCGGCGCGAGAAGCGGGCCAGCCGGCGGATCAGCGGGCGGAAGCCCAGATGCGAATGCCGGCGGCCAGCCTGGCCAGCGCACTGGCTCTGGCAGACTTTGCCGGCGGAGCGCCGACCGGGTTTCTGGCCCGCGGCGGCGCCGCTCAAACGGCGAGCAACGCGCAGAGCCTGATCGAGCTGATCGAGCGGACGATCGACCCCGATTTTTGGGACGTCAACGGCGGGCCGGGAGCGATCGTGTACTACCCGAACCTACAGTGCCTGGTGATCCGGGCCACGAGCGAAGTCCACGGCAAGATCGGCGGCGCGATTGGCGGCGTGCGCGACGCAGGGCGATAAGTAGGTCCCGTCTGCCGGACGGGACCTCGTGCGAACGCCCGCTGACATTTTAGGTCCCGCCCGGCAGGCGGGACCTACTACGTCTTGTCCCCCGTCGAGATCAGCGGACCCGAGCCACCCAAGCCCCCCTTCAGCTCGCGGGGCTGTTTGGGCTGCTTGGGGGCCGGCGTCGGCCCCCCTTCCTCGGGGGGCAGGCTGCCGTCGTCCTCGGCCCATTCGACGCGCTTCCGCGACAGGCCGATCTTCCGCTCGTCCGTATCGACGCGGAGGACCTTGACCTCGATCGGGTCGCCCACCTTCACGACATCCTCCGGATTTTCGACCTTGTGGTCGGCCAACTCCGAGATGTGCAGCAATCCTTCCAGGCCGTCTTCCAGTCCGACGAACACGCCGAAGTTGGTGATCTTCGTGACGGTGCCGTTGACCACCTGGCCGGGCTGGTACTTGCCGGGGATGTTGGCAGCCCACGGATCTTCGTCGAGCTGCTTGAGCCCAAGGGCAATCCGCCGCCGTTCCTGATCGACGGAAAGAATCTTGCAGCGGACGGCCTGGCTCTTTTCGAGCATTTCGCTGGGATGGCTGATCTTCCGCGTCCACGACATGTCGGAGACGTGCAAAAGGCCGTCGATCCCTTCTTCCAGCTCGATGAAGGCGCCGTAGTTGGTCAGGTTGCGAACCTTCCCTTCCACGATCGCATCGACCGGATACTTCTCGGCCACGCGGGTCCACGGGTTCTCCTGGGCCTGCTTCATGCCGAGGGACAGTTGCTGGCCTTCCTTATCGACGCCAAGGATCACGACGCTGATCTCGTCGCCGATGTTGACCAGCTCGCTGGGATGGTTCACGCGGCGGGTCCACGACATCTCGCTGATATGCACCAGCCCTTCGATGCCCGGCTCGAGCTTCACAAACGCGCCGTAGCTCATCACGTTGACGACCGAACCCTTGACCACCGTGCCGACCGGGTATTTTTCAACCACGTGCTCCCAGGGATTCGACAAAAGCTGCTTCAGACCCAGGGCGATCTTCTTCTTCTCGCGGTCGATGTGCAGCACCTTGACTTCGAGCTGCTGGTCGATTTGCACCATCTCGCTGGGATGGCCGATCCGCTCCCAGCTCATGTCGGTGATGTGGAGGAGGCCGTCGATGCCGCCGAGGTCCACGAACGCGCCGAAGTCGGCAATGTTCTTGACGACGCCGCGGCGCGTGTCCCCTTCTTTCAACTCGGTCAGCAGCAGCTCGCGGTCGGTCTCACGCTGCTTCTCAATCAGCGAGCGGCGGCTGACGACGATGTTCCGCCGCGTCTCGTCGATCTTGAGGACTTCGCACTGCACTTCGCGGCCGATGTAGTCGCCGATGTCGGCCGGCCGGCGGATATCGACCTGGCTGGCGGGGAGAAAGACGTTGACTCCCTTCACATCGACCAAGAGGCCGCCTTTGATCTTGCGGGTGACGGCGCCGGTGACGACCATCCCCTCCTTGATCTGGGACATCATCTGTTCCCAGTCGTCCTGCTTCTTCGCCTTGCGCTTGCTGATGCGGACCATGCCGCCGTCGTCGGGAATGGCGGTCTCGTCTTCGAGATCCTCGATGAGGACCCGCACGAGATGTCCTACCTGGGGGGGCTCGTCCCCTTCATCCCACTCGTCGAGCGAAATGGACCCCTCGCTCTTGAACCCGATATCGACCATCACCATCCCGTCGGCGACGCGGAGAACGCGCCCCTCGACGATCTTGTTCACATCAAAGTCGCCGCCCGTATCGGCAGGGTGCAGTCCCTGCTCTTCAAACCCCAGGACGGCGGCCTCGAGCATCGACTGAATATCGGGATCGTTATCCAGGTTCCGGATCAGCGTACGATTGACCATAACTCGGCAAACACCTTGCACCACCGCGGCAAACGCAAGCAAGCCCCACTTTGCCGCCGGTGAATGGAGACAACGACTCCCCGGCCCCCGCGACATGCCGGGGCTTTTACGAAGAGGCGAAACGTCCCAGCCTACCGGAATTTGCGGATTGCGGCAATTGGGATGCCGGCGGCAAAAGGAGGCGCGGGGGGCGAATGGAAGCAGCCGCCGGCGTTCGCGCAACAAAAAAGGCGGGCCCAGCGGTAAAACTGAACCCGCCCAACACGGGGGTGAGAAAGCCTCGGTGATGATCGCCGGCTGCGGTGCAACCGGCGACAACACAAACGTAGGTCACGGCGGGGCGGAGGCAAGTTTTGGGCTTGAGAAAATCCCTTTTCCTGCGGGGGATTCGCGGAAATCCCGGTCTGAGAGTAACGGCTTTGCGGTCTGAATTGACCTCACTCAGATTGCAGCCCGCCAGCAGGGGCGTTAGTCTCCAGGTGCCAGGGGATCAGTCAGTAAAGGAACCTTCTCATGCGTCGTACCCTGGCGTTGGTGATCGCCGTTCTATTGGCCGCGGCACCCGCAGCCGCTTTCGCTCAGGCAGAGCCCGATCAGGCCGCCGCGCTGCGCGCCCAACTGGAAGCGATCCAGAAGCAGCTTGTCGATCTGTCGCGCAAAGAAGCGGCCGACCACAAGTTCACCGAAATCGGTTCGTCAACGTCCCGAACCCGCACAGGGGAGGATGCTCCGCGGGTGGTTCGGATCTACGATCTCAGCGACCTGTACGCGATTGCTCCGCCCTACCCGGCTCAGGAACCGGCGGACCTGGTGGATGCCACGCGCTCCATCTTTCCCGAGGTCAAGGTCGAGGCCAGCGCGGGGGCCGGCCTGGGAGGCGGCGGCTTTGGCGGTGGCGGCGGAGTTTTTGCCGTCCCTTCGACCATCAGTCGCGGCAAATCGCGCTCGACAACGCTGCACCAGGTTTCGGGCGGTTCCGGAGCTGCATCCAACGAATCGGTGCGGACCAGCGTGGACAATCTGATCGACACGATTACCACGACGATCGAGCCGGACCAGTGGGACGATGTCGGCGGGCCATCAACCATTACCGCGCTGGGCGCATCGCTCGTTGTCGCTGCGCCAACTGAGACGCATGCCCAGATTACCGCGCTGCTTGACCTGTTCCGCAAGCAGTGGGGCTCGCTGCGGACCGTGAGCGTCGAGGCCCACTGGCTGTGGCTGACCGAGGAGCAGATTGCCGCCGCCATTGCGGAAGGGAAAGGTCTGAATCCGCCCGCTCCCTTTGGCGCACTTTCGCCGGCCGCCTGGCAAGCGCTGCAAGCGCAGGCCCGGGCTGCCGGCCAGGCGCGCAGAAACTATCACGCGATTCTCACGTGCTACAACGGCCAGACCGTTTCCGCGCTGGCCGGCGTGCAGCGGCTGTTTGTCAGCGGGTTGACCCCCATCGTCGGCGGCGGGGAAAGTGAAAGTGCAGCCTACAATCCCCAGGTCAAGGCGGTGCAGGACGGCGCGGCACTCCAGATCACCCCCGTCGTTACCCGCACAGCAAAGTACGTCGTGGCCGACGTTCACAGCCGGGTCAACTTGCTCGGCGATGCACCGCCGGCAGCGGCAGCGAAAGATGCCGGTCCCGTGGCCCAAGTCGTGGCGGCACTCGACCGCCCGGCGCTGGAAAGCCAGCGGCTCTCCACCACGCTCCGCATCCCGGTCGATACGCCCACGCTGATCGGCGGCATGACCTTCGCCGGCGACGGCGAGAGCAAGGCGAATCTTTACCTCTTTCTCACCGCCTCCGTTCGCGAGCTCAAGGACGAAGAGAAGGCGGAAGTGAATGAAGCTGAAAAGCCCGCGAAGTAACGCCCGGATCGGTGAACACCCCAGCGCACGATCCGGCAGCCAACACCTGCCGGCAGTTGGAGTATCGCGCTGCGCGCGATTGGCTTACGATTCGGATTGCCTCCGGGCTGCCGCATCATGATCCAGCAATCGACGCGCGCTTCAACGCTGCACTGGCTGATGTTTGCCAGCGGAACGACAACGTTCCTGCTGATGCTGGCGATTTCGTTGCTGCCGCTCAATGGGTTGCCGCTGCTGGCGGTGGTGATCAGCCTGCTCACGGCGCAACTGGCACTGGTGTCGATGGTTCTGTTTTTGTCCGTCGATCCACTGTCCAAACGAGCGTGGCATGCAGCCGTGTATGCCTGCGGTATTTATTTCGCCCTGTTGGTTCCACCCGCATTGGCTGCGGATCGCTTTGGGTATGCGGCCTTGTCGATGGCGAATCTCGGGGTGGGGCTACTGGCCGCGTATGCGGTTGCACTGGGAATGGTCCAGCGGTTCGCCGGCCTTCGACTGGCTACGGCCTCGTCGATCGACTCGCCCGTGACGGTTTCTGGACATCCGCTACAATTCCGGCTCATCGACCTCATGAAGTGGGTGACGCTAATCTGCTTTGCGCTGGGTATCTGGAGCGCCGTCACGTCGCGTTTTCTGTCGCCGGAGCCGCTCGTCGAATGGAGGGGCGTCTTTTATTCCTATGACCTTCTTCCCAAAGAGAAGGATATGTGGTTAGTGACCGGCGTCTTGGGCGGACCAGTGATGTTACTTCAACTGGGCGTGTACAGGCTGGTCCTGACCCACAATCCACAGCGGTGGGAATGGATCATCGTATTCGGCATCTTATGGCTGTTTTCGCTCTTCGTTTGCTTTGGAATGCCTCTCTACCTGGTTGCCGGCCTCATTCATGCCCTCCCCATGCGGTGGATGGGTTGGCGAATGGTTCCGAGTTATCGGCGGCCCTTCCGGGTCGGCGGATAGCGTGACTTAAACCGCGCGTGACAATCCCATCAGCGTTCGCTTATAATTGCCGCTGGTAGCCGTTCACGCCTCGGTGAGTGACGGCGCGGAGTGACGGCGAAGATGAGCTTCGACGGCAGTGGTGATGAGGGTGAAAGCGTTGCGGGATTGCTGGCGGCAGGTTTCAACGACGGTCAACAGGGTTTCGACGAAGCG
>DATKDU010000371.1:0-38067 GCA_035512595.1 Pirellulaceae bacterium | reverse complement strand
GGTGTGGGGCCAATACACGAACATCGCCTTGCCGATCAGCAAGTCGCGCTCGACGTAGTTGTTCGTCGGAATGCGTGCGCCGCGCGGCCAAGTCCGTGCGTCCTGGCTAGCGGGGCTGTTGTCTCCAAGCGGAAAAAACTGGTCCGGCCCCAGCTCAAACTCTACGTGCCCGCGTCCCGCGAGAAAGGCTTCATCGGTCCATAGTCTCGGCGAGCGCAAGAATTCTTCCAAGCGGGCGATCTTGGGCAGGATCTGATCGACCTCGTACTCCCCGCTGCCGTCGTTCTTCTGGGCGATGTAGTACACGTCCCGGAAGACCTGCATTTCCGACAAGCGCACGCCAACTTTCTCCGCGGCAATGCCGACGGGCGTCAAATCGCCGTAATCCGCGGCCTGCGAGCGGGGGGCGACCAGTTCCGGCGACTCGTAGGTCGTCGGGCCGTCAAAGGCGATTTCGCGACCGTTGACCCGCAGCAGCACCTGATGGTCGCAGTTGTAAAGCTTCAGCCGGTACGAGCCTGCGCCGCGAACGGGGGTTTGCCCCTTCACCGACGCCACTTCCTTGCCGGCCAAGCCGAAGTTGAGCGGCTGGCCGTCGAGATCCAGCCGCGTCAGCGTCGCTTCTCCGCTGGCTACATCGATGCGGCACTGGTGGTGTACTCCTGCCCGCACCAGATCGAGCAGCAGCGCACCGCTTTCTCCCTGGACGTCCGCCAGGCACTCCACCGCCAGATCATCCACCCAGTGAGTGCCGCTGTTTTCCCAGGCATTTTGGCGGACCGGAAAGCCGCGATAGTGCGCCGGCGACTCGCTTTCGGGAAACAAGGACGGGAGTCCGCCCGACTTAAACGGAGCTGCCGGGTTCGGCCCCGTGTTGTAGTGGCAAGAATCGACGACGAGGCTCCCTTTGATGTCCGCGATCTGCGACTCACTTTCGGGGCGAGCGGGAGGATTCGCCAGAATGAAATCGAGCCACTCGTCCTCCGTGGGAATCAACTGACGAAACCGCAGCCACGCCGGCCCGTCCCCTGTCCCGTCGGTCGAAAACACGACCCGCTGCCGACCGGCCCGCTCGCTCTTCCACCGTGGTTCTGCCGGCGGATCGAGCGGCATTCCTTCGATCCACGGCAGCGGCCACTTTCCGTCGAGCATCCGCTGTGAAAGGTGGTCGGTGCTGTTGACGAGCTGCAGCAGCACGTCAAGCTTGTCGGCAGGCTTGCGAGCAATCTCAAACGGGCCATCCTTTCCCTGACGAATCCAGATATTTCCTCCCTGGATTCGAACGGTCTCATTCGGCAGTCCGATCAGTCGCTTGATGTAGTTTTGCGTTGCGTTGCCGGGGAATTTAAAGACAATCACATCCCAGCGCTTGGGCTGAGCAAAGTCATACAAGAACTTGCTGACGATGATTCGGTCGCCGTCGAACGAGTCGTCGTTGGCCCACTCGAAGCGGTTGATCGGCCGGGTGAAGCGGCAAGAGGGGCAAGTGCCGGAAATCACATCGCCGGTTTGAATGCCGCTGTCCGTGGCGTCGGGATTACGTCCTCCCATTTCCTGGCTCGCGCCAACCTGATACCACAGGCCGCACTCGGGGCACTCGACATCCTTGTGGAGGCCGCGCAGCGTGGGCGCCATCGAGCCGGTGGGAATGACGAAGGCCTCGGCCACGAAGCCGCGGAAGAGGAGCGCCAGGATCACGGCCATCGCGATCGATTCTACCGTCTCCCGCCAGCCACTGTCGGCCGCTTTCGCCTCGTCTTTGCCCGCGGGGCGCTCCCCTCCCCTGCCCTTGTCGCTGGCGGCCGATTTCGATTTGGACATGCTGGTGCGCTTCTCTGGCGGCAAAGGAACGGGCAACGTAGCCCAGTGAGCCCCTCTGTGGCGGCCCGATTTCTGTTCGCGGCAGGCTGACGGTTATTCGCCCGGGCCTGCCAAAATATACCCAAGTTTGGAAAAAGGGGGAACTTGAAACCGTGCCGGCAGGAAAATCGGGGTTGCGGCATTTCCCCCTTTTTGACGATGATGAGCCACCCATCGGCCGGCAAACGCCCCGCAAAAAAGCGTCTGCGGCCTTGGCTCCCCGTTTGGCAAGGAGGCCCCGTTATGTTCCGCTCTTTCCGGTCGCTCAAGGTGGCTGTCATCATCTCGCTGCTGGCTTTCGCGGGCTGCGGCAAGTCCGAAACACCCGCGGCCAAGGAGTCGGCGGACGGCGATGCCGTCACGGCAACGGAAGCGAGCGCCTCGGCAAAAAAGCCGGTGATTCGCCCCCGCGAATACACGCCACAACCGTCGATTTACGTCAACGCGGTTGCGGCCATCGAGAACCCAATCGTGGTCATGCACACGTCGGCGGGGGACATCAAAATCGAATTGGAACTCGAAAGATCGCCGCAAACCGTGCTGAATTTCTTGGAAAACTACGTCCGCACCGGCTTTTATGAGCAGACGGTGTTCCACTTTGCGGATGCCAACTCGTTCGTGATGGGGGGCGGCTTCACGGAGACGCTGGAGGCCAAGGAAACGAGGAACCCGGTCTTCAACGAGTCGAATAACGGTCTATCCAACGTCCGCGGCACCATCGCCATGTCGCGCGATGCGAGTGCCGCCCACAGCGCGACATCGCAGTTCTTCATCAACGTCCAGGACAACACCGACCTCGACTTCCAGGGGACCGACAGCGATGCAGCCCGCGGGTATTGCGTCTTCGGCCGGGTGATCGAAGGGATGGAAGTCGTTGACAAAATCGCCCAATCGCAGATCCGGCAGGAAGGGGATTTCGAACGACTGCCGGTGGAGTCGATCGTCATTCAATCGATCGAGGAAGTCCCCTAGCGGGGATCTGCTGCCTTCATAGCCGCTGCGCAAGTCCCGTGCCAGCAATGCTTTGTCGCACCACGCTCCACTTTCGTTGGGTAGTGGCTTGCCAAGGGAAGCCGGGCAAAGTCGAATATTCACTCGCGACGACTGATTTCGCAATCTAGTGTCGTGATATCGAGTTTGTCCAAGGTATCCTGTCCGCCCATTCTAGTTCCCTGTCCCTCTCTCCTGTCATCGGGACAGGAATCTCACGCTCGCCGGAACCATGAACGTCATTGTTGTGGGCACCGGCGAAGTCGGCTTTCACATCGCCGAGCGGCTTTCCAAGGAAGGCCACAACGTGACGGTGATCGAAAAGAACAGCACGAAAGAGTCGCTGCTCAAGGCGAAGCTCGATGCCCTGGTGGTCCGGGGCAACGGCGCCAGTGCTGAGGTGCTGGAGCAGGCGGGCATCGCCAGGGCCGACTTGTTCGTGGCGGTGACGGACCAGGACGAGGTGAACTTGGTGGCCTCGATGCTGGCGCACGAGTGCGGCACTAAGCGGATCATCGCGCGGATCAAGAGCCTGGAATACACCAGCGTGGAGTGGGCCCAGCATGCTCGCAAGCTGGGCATTGACCTGCTCATCAGCCCCCAGAACGTGGTCGCCGAGGAAATTTACCGGATTGTTTCCTACGCCGCGGCCAGCGAAGCGGCGGAGTTTGCCGGCGGCCGAGTCGTGTTCCTGGGCTATGCCATCGGCCGCGGGAGTCCCCTGGCGGGGATCACGCTCAAGGAGATGGCCGGCATCCGCGGCGTCTACCGGATGGTGATCACCGCCATTGCCCGCAAGCACGAGACGATCATTCCCCGCGGGGAGGACGCGATTCAAGAAGGGGACATTGTCTACTTCGTGTGCACCAAGCAGGACCTGCCGGCAATCAACTACTTGTTCGATTTAGAGAAGACGCCGACCAAGTCGGTATTCATCCTGGGGGGGGATCGGATCGGCGAAGCCCTGGCCCGCAAGCTGACCGCCCTGGCGTACCGCGTCAAGCTTATCGAGCGCGACGCGGCGCAGTGCGAGCGGCTGGCCGGCGAGCTCGACGGCGTGGCCGTGCTGAACACCGAAGGGACCGACATCGAAACGCTCAAGCACGAGGGGATTTCAAGTTGCGATGCTTACCTCGCAGTAACCGCCAACGAGCAGACGAACATCCTCTGCTCGCTGCTCGCAAAAAGCTACGGCGCCAAGCGGGCCATCGCGCTGGTGGACCGGCACGAGTTCGTGACGCTGGCCCCCTCGCTGGGGGTGGACGCCTGCGTCAGCCCGCGGTTGGCCACCGCCAGCGCGATCTTGCGCTACGTCCGGCCGACCGGCATCGCTTCCCTGGCCACCATCGAGCACAGTAACGCCGAAGTGCTCGAAGTGGTGATTCCCGTCGATAGCGGCATCGTCAAAAGGCCGCTCAAAGAGATCGCCGTCCCCAGCGGCGCGATCATCGGCGTCATCGTCCGCGGCGATCAGGTGGTGATCCCCAGCGGGGAAGACCACCTGGAAGCGGACGATCATGTGATCGTCTTCACCCTTCCCCAGGCCATTGCCCGCGTCGAACAGTATTTTTCTTAACGCATGAACGCCGCGCTGACCCTGCACGTCCTCGGTGGGCTGCTCCTGTTTCTGGCGGCGACCCTGCTGACGCCGATCCCCTTCTCGATCTGGTATCGCGACGGCCAGTGGCTCTGGTTCTTGCTCTCCGCGGGGATCACGGCGGGGGTGGGCGGGTGGCTGCTGCGCCGTTTTAGCAGCCGGGACGAGGTAACGCTCCGCGAAGGGTTCGCCATCGTGACCTTCGCCTGGCTCGCCTTCGCGCTCTTCGGCGGATTGCCGTACGTCCTGTCCCGCACGCTCCCCAACCCGGCCGATGCGTTCTTCGAATCGATGTCGGGATTCACGACGACCGGCGCCTCGGTGTTCACCAACATCGAAGCGGTCCCAGCCAGCATCCTCTTTTGGCGGGCGCTGACGCAGTGGCTGGGCGGGATGGGGATCATCGTCCTCAGCCTGGCGATCCTGCCGCTGCTCGGCGTCGGCGGGATGCAGCTCTTCGAAGCGGAAGCCCCCGGCCCGACCGCCGACCGGTTGACGCCACGGATTGCGGACACGGCCCGCCTGCTGTGGGGCGTGTACGCCTTCATCACGGCAGCGGGTATCGTCCTGTTGTGGGTCGGAGAGATGGACTTCTTCGACTCGGTTTGTCATACCTTCACCGCCATCTCCACCGGCGGATTCTCCACGCGCAACGCCAGCTTGGGCGCCTACGGCACTTATAGCCAGATTGTCTTGATTGTGGTGATGGTGCTCGGCGGCGCCAACTTCTCGCTGCACTACTACGCCCTTCGCGGCCGAGTGCTCGGCTACTGGCGGAGCGATGAATGCCGGTTTTATCTGTTCCTGCTCGTGGGCATCACACTGGCGGTGTTTTTGGTCAACTGGATGAACTACGAAAACCCGCTGATCAACCTTCGCGACTCGGCATTTACCGTCACTTCGGTTCTGACGACCACCGGCTTTGCGACCGCAGACTACGAGCGGTGGCCGTTTGCCTCACAGGGACTATTGGTGGCGCTGATGTTCATCGGCGGCTGCACAGGCTCCACGGCGGGAGGGCTTAAGGCGGTGCGCATCACCCTGCTGGTAAAGCACGCCTTCCTGCAACTGACCCGTTTGATCCACCCCCGCCAGGTGCTCGTGCTCAAGCTCGATCATCGCCCGGTGCCGGGAGACATCATGCAGGACGTGCTCGGCTTCACGGTCCTGTTCCTGGGGGTGCTGCTGATTGCCGGGCTGCTCGTGGCCGCATCAGGAAGCGACTTGCTGACGGCCAGCACGGCCGCATTGGCGTGCTTGACCACGGTTGGACCGGGCCTGGGGGGCGTCGGCCCCATGGACAACTACGCCTCGCTTCCCGCATTCGCCAAACTCGTGCTCAGCCTGACGATGCTCCTGGGCCGGCTGGAAGTCTCGACCGTGCTGGTGCTATTGTTCGCTTCGTTTTGGAAGAAGTAGTGCCGCGGCAAGGCCCACCATTGCCAGCGGCGTGGCAATCAGCGGATCGTTCTCGCGCATGCGGTCGGAATCATTGACGAAGCTGCCGTCGGCTCGCTGCTGCTTCACTAGCAGCTTCAGCAGCCCTTCGCGGCGGGCGGTCTGCTCCGGCTCGGGGAGCAGCGTCAGCACCTGCGCGAGCCCCTCGTAGTAGTAAAATCGCAGTCCCCTCTGCCAGCCAAGTTCCGGCGGTGCCTCTTCAAAGCCAGGAACCAGCTCCAGCGACTTGCGCTTGGTGAGCCAGGCAACCGCTTTGCGGATCGGCGCCGCGTCGCGATTCATCCCTGTCGCCAGCAGGGCCAGGATCCCGTCGCAGGTTGCGGTGCCGTAAGAGCGGGGCTGCATCTGCTGTTCGTCGCGAAAGCCGGCCTTGTTGTTGAGCGACATCGGCTCGGTGGTGAAGCAGAAACCGCTGTCAGCTTGCTGGCAGCGCAGCAGCCAGGCTTTCGCACTAGTAATGGCCACTGAGACCCGGTCATCCGCTTTCTGCTGGCTCGCCAGTGCCGAGAGCACGTAACGCGTCACCGAGATATTGGTGCCGGTGGTGATTCCCTGAGCGTCCTCCTGGCCCAAAAAATCCCAGCCGCCGTACTGCGGGTGGTCGGGCTGAAATCCGCGGCCCTCGGCGACTTGAGCGGCGAGGAGATAGTCGCGCACCGCGGTCGTTTGTGCGGCCGGCGCAGGCATGGCCAACCGCTGCCGAGCTTCCAGCCACAGGGCGGAAGCATAGGTCGGATAGTCGAGCGTTCCATCCGGGCTGGCGATCGTCTGGCGCTTGGCGATCCCCTGCTCGAAAAATGCGAACCCGCGCTCGATGGGCCGCGTCAGCTTCTGCCGCAAGTCACGCGGCAAGTAGCTGATGGCAACAAGCGCCAGTGCCGTCACGCCGGCCCCGTCCTTGAGCTGACCGTAGGTCTGCGAGTGCCAGCCGCCATCCTTTCCCTGCTGGCTGACGAGGAACTGCGTCGCCTTGGCAAGCGACGTGTGCGACTGGGCGGCAAGATCGGCATTCATGACCGTATTGTAGAAAACCGGACCGAGAGCGTCCAATGAGCCCGCAGAGCACCGGCGCGGAAGCGGGCGACTGTGCTACGCTATCTTGGACCAAAGTCACTGCGCGAGGTCGAGTCGTGTGTAATTCCCGATCGCTTGCCAACTGGATTCTGCCTGGTCTGATGCTCCTCCTCGGCTGCGGACCGGCGGCTGATGCGCAAGTCCGCCGTGACAAAGCGGCTTTGGCCGACGTCGAGACCAAACTCAGGCCGCTGGCGCAGCCACTCCCCAAAACGCAGCCGGGCGATTGGCTCGCTCAGCACAAGGAAGCGGGGCAAACATTCGCCCAGTACGTCGCGGCCCGGCCGGTGCGGAAGAGCGACCGGCTAACGACGATCTATGTCTGCCAGATCGGCGAGTTTTCGCGCGAGCAGGAAAAGATTCTCGCCCTGGCCTGCGAGTACCTGGGCGTCGTTTACCAAGTGCCTGTGAAGCGGCACAGCAAGCTGGCACTGGCAGACATTCCGGCCCGTGCGCAGCGCACGCATCCGCAGTGGAGGGACAAGCAGATCCTGACAACGTATGTGCTCGATGAAGTCCTGAAAAGTACGCGGCCGGACGACGCGCTGGCCTATCTGGCGTTCACATCGAGCGATCTTTACCCGCAAGACGACTGGAACTTCGTCTTCGGCCAGGCCAATCTCCGCGAGCGCGTCGGCGTCTGGTCGATCTACCGCTTCGGCGATCCGGCGGAAAGCGACGCGGCACTTCGAAAATGCTTGCGGCGGACGCTGTCCACCGCCAGCCACGAGACAGGGCACATCCTGACGATCCAGCACTGCACGGCCTTCGCCTGCAACATGAACGGCTCCAACAGCCTCCCCGAAAGCGACCGCCAACCGCTGCACTTCTGCCCCGTCTGCCTCCGCAAGGTGTGCTGGAATTTGCAAGTCGATCCGGCGAAGTATCTGGCGGAGCTGGAAGCGTTTTGCCGGAAGCACAAGTTCGCGGAGGAAGCGGAGTGGTATGCCAGAGCGCGGGAGGCGCTGACCGGCACGCGTTCGCCGCCCAATTAGCCGAGGAATTCGCCGCTGGTCAGGTCACGGTGCAGGTCGCGCAGGTGCTCGATGAGGTCGTCGAGAGTGTCCCCCTGCGTCCAGTAATCGGGATACTCCTCAAAGTAGCCGAGCCAAGCCTCTTTCTCTTGCCAATAGACGTATTTTGCCGTGGTTTGCATCGCAGTCTCCCTGGGATGGCGACACTCTATTCTACATGGCGATTTCAACCAATGACTGGCGTCACCACTCTCCCCGCCACATCCGTCAACCGAAAATCCCGTCCATTGAGCCGGTAGGTAAGCTTCAGGTGATCCAGCCCCAGCAGGTGCAGGATCGTCGCGTGCAGGTCGTTGACGTGGACCCGGTTTTCGACCGCTTTGTGGCCCAGCTCGTCGGTCGCGCCGTAGAGCGTGCCCCCTTTGACGCCGCCGCCGGCCATCCAGAACGTGAAGGCGTGCGGGTTGTGGTCGCGGCCGGTGCCGCCCGTTTGCACGATCGGCAGGCGGCCGAACTCGCCACCCCAGATGACGAGCGTCGAGTCGAGCAGCCCCCGCTGCTTGAGGTCGGATAGCAGGCCGCCGATCGGCGTGTCGGTCTCGCCGGCGAATTGGATGTGATTTCCTTTGATGTCCGCATGGCCGTCCCAACTGCGTTCGTTTTCCATGCCGCCGGAATAGATCTGCACGAACCGCACGCCGCGCTCGACCAGCCGCCGGGCCATCAGGCACTGTTTGGCGAAATGGTCGCAGCGCTTCTCGCCAATGCCGTAGAGCTTGTGGATGTGCTCCGGCTCCTGGTTGATATCGATCGCCTCGGGAGCGGCAATTTGCATGCGGTAGGCCAACTCAAAACTCTCGATGCGGGCGGCCAGCTCCATCTCCTGCGGCGTTTTTTCGAGTTGCCGACGGTTGAGCTTCGCCAAGAGATCAAGCTGTGCCCGCTGCTGGGCGTCCGTCATTTCCTTGGGGCGATAGAGGTTGTCGATCGGATCGCCGTCGGGCTTAAGCCACGTCCCCTGATAGACGCTGGGGATGAAGCCGGCCCCCCAGTTTTGCGAGTATCCTTTGGGGAGCCCGCGGCCGAGCGGGTCTGTCATGGCGACGAATGCCGGCAGGTTCTGGCTCTCGCTCCCCAAGCCGTAGGTGACCCACGAGCCGACGCACGGGAAGCCCATGCGCGTCGTGCCGGTGTTCATCATGAACAGGGCCGGCGAGTGGTTGTTGCTGCCGGTGTAGCACGAGTAGAGGAAGGCCATGTCGTCCACGTGTTCGGCCATCTTCGGAAAGATCTCGCTGGCCCACGCACCGCATTTGCCGTGTTGTGCGAACTTGAACGGCGACTTCATCACCGGTCCGACCTGGGCGGTGAAGAAGCCGGTGTTTTTGTCGAAGCCTTCGAGGGGTTTGCCGTCGAGCTTTTCGAGCGTGGGCTTATAGTCCCACGTATCGACCTGGCTCGGCCCGCCGTTCATGAACAGCCAGATGACGCTCTTCGCTTTTTCCCGAAAATGGCTCTTCTTCGGCGCGAGTGGATTGAGCCGCGGGTCGGCAGTCAGCGAACCGGCGGCACTGGTCTCCGCTGCCGCGGCACTCGCCAGCAGCCCCTCGTCGGCCAGGAGCGACGCGAGGGCCAAGAGACCAGCACCGCCGCCGGCCTGGGCGAGAAGCTGGCGGCGGGAGAGCGAGTGTCTTATGGCCTGTTGACTGTCCATGTTGGAATCTCAACTTTTTCGTTTGCGGACCATCCACGCATCCAAGATCATTACTTCACCGATTTCAGGTCTCGCTCGGAATATCACTCCCAGCGGTGGCACGATCAAGATCCGGCGATCTCCGGCACGTGACTCGCCCTGCTGCTCCGCATTGGCGCCTAACTGATGTTCGATTGCATCGAATGCCTGCAATGCCGCTTGCGGCTCGTCGGCACGGACCCAAATCTGCCGTAACCTCCGAAAGGCATCGGCATCCCACTGGACGCGATAATTCATCGCAGCTTTTCCAGGCGGCGACGGACCTCCTCGGCGGGAATTCCTTGCCAGCGCTGCTCGCGCCGGTCGAGTTCCGTCTCGTCAAAATCCGGAAGCTCACCTTCGTCGTAAACGTGCAGGTCCGCTGGCTCGAAAAATCCGACGGTCGTCCCATGCGGATCGAGGATTTGGGCAACCTTTCCTGCGGCTCGCAAGCGATCGATCGTGGCCTGGTCCAACATGATTTGAGTCATAGCGTCCTCCACCTTGATTCTACTCCACATACACAAACTCATTCAGACCAAACAGCACCTGGCAGAAATCGGCCAGCGCCAGCTCGCGGCTTGCGCCGGCGTCTTTGCCGCCGGCGGCATACGACTCGGCTTGCGACAGTAGGAACGCGACGGCGTCCGCCAACTCCGGCTCGTCAGGGACGCGGCCGATGGACGTCAGATACCCGGTCTTCACGGCTTCCTGCGGCGATTTTTCGTAGCTCGGCAGCAGCTTCTTGGCGAAGTGGTGCGCATACTCGCGGACCTGAGCATTGTTGATGAAAAACAGCGCCTGCGGAGCAATCGTCGTGCTGGGCCGGTCGCCGACGCTAACCAGCGGCTCCGGCTGGTCAAAGAGCTGCATCATCGGCACCAGCTTGCTCCGCTTGACCATGAAGTAGATGCTCCGCCGCTTGTGCGCCTCGTCGAGCGTGCCGGGGCCGAACATCGTTTCGTCGAGCGTGCCGCTGACGAAGAGCATGTTGTCGCGGACGATC
Source organism: Pirellulaceae bacterium (assembly GCA_035512595.1). GTDB lineage: Bacteria > Planctomycetota > Planctomycetia > Pirellulales > Pirellulaceae > DATKDU01. Next base: position 27,376 of record DATKDU010000371.1, on the reverse strand, counting down.
TCCGCCTCCAACCGCCGCGGCTGCCAGCGCCATAGATAGGTGTTTTCCGGATCGATTATGGCGTCGGCTTCGTCGAAGGCGGCCGTCTGCACGTACGCGCTGCTGGTCATGATCAGCTTGTGCAGCGGTTTGAGCTTCCAGCCGCCGCGGATCAACTCGGCCGCCAGCCAGTCCAGCAACTCGGGATGGGTCGGCTTCTGCCCCTGCGCTCCAAAGTCGTTCGCCGTCGCAACAATCCCCTCGCCGAAATGATGCTGCCACAGTCGGTTGACGATGACGCGCGCGAGTAAATGCCCGGCCCCGTGTTCCGTGTCGGTGATCCAGTTGGCCAGCGACCTCCGGCGATAACTGACCTTCGATCCCGCGGGCGGCTTCTCCTGCCAGCGGTTCACCTTCTCCGGCGCGGTCATCAGCACCTGGAGAAATCCTTGAGACGCAACTCCCATCTTCTGGTCGCAATCGCCCCGCTTGAGGAAATGGGTCTGCTCAAAAAAGTCGGCCCCCTGCGTATTGTGGCGGATCGGTGTGACCCCTTCGCTGCAGACCTGCACCTTCGCCAGGCTCGGCTGGGGCTTGGCCGCCAGGCTCTTCTGCACGGCGCCATTGAGCTCCTTCCACCGTTTGTCCTGACGCTTGAATTCCTCCAGCAGCGCCTGCTTGTGCTCTTCTTCGAGGACGGGAAGGGTCGTGGAGCCGTGTCCCGCAATGGCCAACAGCGCCATGATCAAACTGTCCTTCCGTGACACTCGCTGTTCATCCAGCAGGTTTTCCCGCTCGTCCCACAGGTAGGACAGCCGCAGCTTTCCAATGGAATGCCTGACGTTAACCTGGAAGTCGAGCTCGAAGACCAGCCGCAGCCCCTGGAGATCCCCCGGCCGAGTGACCGTCTGATCGATCTCGAAGACGGCCGCATGGCGCTCGCCGAACTGCGGATCGACGGCCCAGCCGGTTTTCGGATCGTCGTCGAGCGCGGAAGCAATCGACAGGCTGCTGTCGTTTTGCTGAAAAACGGCCTGGGGATTGATCAGCTTGACTTCGCGGCGCTTCGAGCCGTCTTCTCTCTCGGCGAACAGGCGGATGCGGCTCAAGGCGAAGTTGCCGTTGTCGGCTCGGCCGGGGCCCTGTTTGGGCAGCGACGGATCGGGAAGAACCTCGAGCCGGATCGCCCGCTGCCGATACAGCCGCGGCGCGACGATCACGTAGGTATCCGTGTCGGGATTTTTTCCGGAAGCGACGATTGTCCCGTCGTCTTGCACGCTGAGCGTCGCCCCATTCTTCGACTTCGCCTCCACCCGATCGAAGACAACCCAGTCGGTCTGTGCGCTCCACTCGTTGCCGAGCGTGAATTCGCCGTCGAGCCACCTTGCAAATTCGTCCTTCATCGGACCGTCTTCGTACGCTTTCAAGGCGGCGGCTTTCGGTGCGTGCTCCTTTTCCCACGCCGCCAGTGCCGCCTTGGTCTTGGCCGGCTCCATATCCACGTCCAGGTTACTGCGGACCGTCGTCGTAAACGTTGACAGGAACCGGTAATAATCGGCCTGCGGGATCGGATCGAACTTGTGGTCGTGGCAGCGGGCACAGCCGATCGACAGGCCGAGCATCGCGCTGCCGGTGGTCGCCGCCATGTCATCCAGCGCGTCGTACCGCGTTCGCTCCACCTCGTTGGCCGTGATCTGCGTCGGGAACACGCCGCAACCCAGAAAGCCGGTGGCCATCAGTGCGAGGGGATTTTCAGGCTCAAATTCATCCCCCGCAAGCTGCCAACGCACGAACTGGTCGTAAGGCATGTCCTGGTTGAGCGCCTTGATGACGAAGTCGCGGAAGTGGAAGGCGTACGGCCGATCGTAGTCCTGCTCGAAACCGTGGCTCTCTGCGAATCGCGCCGCGTCGAGCCAATGCCGACCCCACCGCTCGCCGTAATGCGGATTCTCCAGCAGCCGGTCGAGTAGCTTTTCATAAGCCTGCGGATCGGCGTCATTCGCAAACGCTTCCACTTCCGCCGGCTTTGGCGGAAGGCCAATCAAATCAAAATACGCCCGCCGGATCAGCACTCGTTTCTCGGCAGCACCGTTCGGCGTCAATCCGTGGGCCTCCGCCGCGGCCAGGACAAACGCGTCTATCCGCGTCTTGACCCACGCGGCATTCTTCACGGCCGGCGGCCGATGATCGCCCAGCGGCTGGAAGGACCAGAACTCGCGAGCCTGGGCATCGACGAGCGTCGCCGTCCACGAATCGGGATCGCGTGGATTCTCAACCAGCGGCTTGTCGTACGGGGCGCCCAGGTCGATCCACCTGGCAATGGCCGCGATTGCGTCATCGGGAAGCTTGTCCATCTCGTGCGGCATATACGGCTGCTCGCGGTGCATGATGAACCGCACCACGTTGCTATCCATCGCCTTGCCGACAACAACTGCCGGCCCATGCGCCCCGCCGCGCAGCAGTCCTTTCCGCGTCGCCAGATCGAGCCCCGACTCCACCTCCGCCCCGCCATGGCAATCGACGCACGTGTCGATCAGCACTTGCCGCACCTTGGCCTTGAAAACGTCAAGCCCCTCTTTCATCCTCTCGGCGTGGGCGGGATCGAACTCTATTTGGGCATCAGGCCTGGCTGGCTCTTCGGCGTATGACTGACGCAATGCCGCTACGCAGAGTAGGGCCGGGAGCACCAGCAAACCACGAGCTTCGCGCATGACCAATTCCTCAGGCGGGAGCTGCCGCAATGCGGGCAGCCGGAAAGGATAGATCTTCAGTTTACGATGCCGCTGCCTCTCACGGCAACGCGACGATGCTTGCGGGACGCTCCACGGTGGGACAAGATAGCGGGCGATTTGCCCCTCTCCGCACTGCTCGCCAGGAGTCTTGCCATGTCCCGCTGGCCCACGCTCGCCGTTGCGTTTGCCTCCATTTTTCTGCTTCTCCCCCCTGCCCTGGCCGACGAACTTCCCCTGGTTCGCACCGTCGAGGCTCAGCCGCTTAAGGCCCAGGCGCGGCGGATTGCCGAGGCGCTTGAGTTTCTCGGCCAGCCGCTGACGAAGGAACAGGCCGCGGCACTTGAATCGGCAGCCAAGGAAAAAGAGGATGCCGTGGCCATTGACGCGATTCAGAAGGTGCTCGATCCGCTGTGCTTGGCGGGGGTGAACATCAACCCCGAAAGCCGCGTGAAGGTGGCTCGCGGGGCGGCGGAAGCAGAATTGGTGCAGCAAGGGTGGCGGGTGTTTTTGGTGAAAGTTCACAACGAGGCGGGAGTCACCGGCCAACTGCGAGGCAGCAGCCCAAACGCAGCACCGATCTATACGGCGCCATCGCGGGTTCCACGGCCGGAACTGACCATTCGACCGGAAGACATTGCCGATCGCTGGCTCGATATCATGACGTTCGAACAGCAGCCCCTCGTGAAGGCGCTGTCCGGACTCGAACTGGAGTATCGAATCATCCAACTCTATAGCCGCGATGCGGGCAAGCGGGAAGCGAAAATCGCGTTCGACGTCGGCCAGGGGACGCAGGATCTCGGTTTTCGCAACGAAATCAACGTCCTGTTTGACATCGCGCCGGCAGTGCCGGTGAAGCTGACCGTCCTGGATGACGATGGCAAGCCGACGACGGCCCACTTTGTCTTTCGCGACCGGCAAGGGCAAGTCTATCCAGCCAAGAGCAAGCGCCTGGCTCCCGACTTCTTCTTTCACGATCAGATTTACCGCCATAGCGGCGAAGAAGTGCTCCTGCCGCCGGGGGAATATCAGGTCGCCTACGGCCGCGGGCCGGAGTATGTGCTGCTTCACAAGACGATCAACGTTCCGGCCGACAAGCAGCACGCCGAGTCGTTCCGCCTCAAGCGATGGATCAAGCTCACCGACCACGGCTGGTACTCCGGCGATCATCACGTCCATGCCGCCGGCTGCGCCCACTATGAATCCCCCACCGAGGGAGTCACGCCCGAAGACATGATGCGGCATATCCTGGGCGAAGATCTCAACATCGGCTGCGTCCTATCGTGGGGCCCGTGCTGGTATCACCAGAAGCAATTCTTCGAAGGGGAGGTCCACAAGCTCAGCACGCCCAACTACGTGATGCGGTACGACGTGGAAGTCTCCGGCTTCCCCAGCCAGCACGCTGGGCACCTGTGCCTCTTACGGCTGAAGGAAGACGACTATGAATATCCCGAGCCGGTCGAGTTCGATTACTCCTTCGGCGCGGAAAAGGGGCGGTTCAAAGGAACGAAAACCGATTCCATCGGCCAGTGGCCGTCGTGGGACCTGCCGATTCTCAAGTGGGGCGCGGAACAGGGGGGCGTCGTCGGCTTCTCGCACTCGGGCTGGGGCCTGGCTTTGCCCGACTATGGCCCCGGCGGGCAGCGCGTTGACGTGGGCAAAGGTCGCGCGGCCGACAAGCTCCCCGATTACGCCATGCCCCCCTTCGACGGCATCGGCGCCAACGAGTTCGTCGTCGATACGGTTCACGGCGTGTGCGACTTTATCTCCTCGGTCGATACGCCTAGCGTCTGGGAGCTCAACATCTGGTACCACACGCTCAATTGCGGCATGACGACGCGGATCAGCGGCGAGACCGATTTCCCGTGCATCTACGGGGACAAGGTCGGGCTCGGCCGGATCTACGTCAAGCTCGACCCCAGCAAACAAAAACAACAGCTCAGCTTCGACGACTGGGTTCTGGGCCTGAAGGACGGCCGCAGCTACTGCTGTGACGGCCTCTCTCACCTGATCGATTTTTCGATCAATGACTTCGCCGTCGGCGACAAGGGGGACAAGGACCGGGCCAGCTTCCTGGCGGTCAAGAGCGGCGAACAGCTTGCGGTCAAGGTGCAGGCGGCCGGAATGCTGAATGAAAACCCCAACGCACCCGATCCCGTCCGCATCCGCAATGCGCGTCTCGACCAGAAGCCGTACTGGCACATCGAGCGGGCCCGCGTCGGCAATTCGCGGAAAGTGCCGGTGGAGTTGATCGTCAACGGCCAGTCGGTGGAGACCAAGGAGATCGAAGCGGACGGCCAGATCAACGACCTGACGTTCGACTACACGCCCAAAAACTCGAGTTGGGTGGCCCTGCGGATCTTCCCGAGCTGCCACACCAACCCGATTTTCGTCGAGGTGGACGGCCAGCCGATCCGCGCCAGCAAGCGGTCCGCCCAGTGGTGCCGCGAAGCGGTCGATGTCTGCTGGAAGAAGAAGGAGCCGCAGATCCGCAAGGAGGAGAAAGAAGCGGCCGCCAAAGCTTATGACGTCGCGCGGGCGGCGTATGACAAGGCGATTGTCGAGGCGGTGGATGACACGGGGAATTGACAGCGACTTGCGACACACTGCGATTGTGAACATGCAACCTGCACAACGCGCTGCAGAGCAGTACGACAATGCGTACTCGCGAGAGGGTTACTACTGGTCCAAAACACCGTCGCCCCTCTGTTTCGAAATCCTTCGGCGACTCCCGCCTGACCGACCGTTGAAGTTGCTTGATATCGGGTGCGGCCAGGGGCGCAATGCCGTTTTTCTCGCTCGGAACGGCTATCAAGTACATGCCTATGACATATCCGAGGTCGGGATCAGAAAAACGAAGTCATTGGCGGCGGAGGCAGGGGTGTCAGTTCAGGCATTCGTGGCGGACCTGACATCCTACCGACCCGATCAGAGCTTCGATATTCTTTTCTCCACCGGCGTGCTCCATTGTTTGCCCCCCGAAGCGCGTGACGAGTGGTTTGACCACTTCAAGCGGCATACCACGCCAGGCGGCATGCACGTTTTTTCCGTGTTCGTGAGAAAGCCGTTTATTCCGCCCCCGCCGGATGCAGATCCAAACGCTAGTGAATGGCGTTCGGGCGAGTTGCTGGGAAGGTACCACGATTGGCGGGTGGAGTGGTCGATTGAGGAGATTTTCGACTGTATGTCGAGCGGGATTCCGCACCAGCACTGCGTGAATCGTGTCATCGCGCGAAAGGTCGAGCCATAAAGTATGAACTGCCGCCCGTTGCTCAATCCCGCACGGAATAGCGAATAACGGTGGAACTGAATTGGCGTGGACGACTTGCCGCCAGGAGGGATAGTAGCTACAATGTAATTACGAGGCTCTCATGATCGCCCGCATTGTTCCCATCGGTAATTCCCAAGGAATCCGCATTCCCAAGCCTCTTTTGGAGGAGGCGGGACTCAGCGGCGAAGTGGAAATCAAGGCTACGGCTGGTGCGCTGGTTGTCCGGCCCGCGAAGCGCAAGCCGCGCGAGGGGTGGGAGGAAGCGTTTCGCGAGATGGCCCGACAAGGGGATGACCAGCTTGATTTCGAGTGGTTGAGCGCGAACCTCTCGTCCTTCAATGAGGAAGAGTGGCAGTGGAAGTAGCCCGCTTTGATGTCGTGCTGGTCACGCTGGACCCCACGGTCGGAAGCGAACTCAAGAAGACGCGCCCCTGTCTGGTCGTCTCACCGAACGAAATGAATCGCCCCTTACGGACGGTGATCGTCGCGCCGATGACGACGCAACGCAAGCCGTATCCCAGTCGCGTCCCCTGCCGTTTTCAAGGGACCAATGGATTCATTGTTTTGGACCAGATTCGCACGGTAGATAAGACGCGTGTCGTCAAGAAACTGGGGCGCATCAGTCCCCGGTCATCAGAAGCTGCGCTAAGCGTCTTGCGGGAAATGTTCAGCTAATGCCTCCGTCTGATTGCAAATCGATGCAACTTGACCTCTCCACCAAAACCACCATCGTCACCGGCGCCGCCTCCGGCATTGGCGCCGCGACCGTGCGCCTGTTTCTCGAAGCGGGCGCCAACGTCGTCGCCGTCGATGTGAATGAGCCGGCAGCGCCGAAGGAACTTCAAGACAAATACGCCGAGCGCCTCCGCTGCATCGTCGGCGACGTGGCTAGGCAAGATACTTCGCAGCGCTACGTCCGAGAAGCGCTCGATGCGTTCGGTCGCATCGACGTGCTGGTCAACAACGCGGCCATCGCCATCATCAAGCCGATTGCCGACCACAGCGAGGAAGAGTGGGACCGCGTGATGAACGTCAACGTCAAATCCCTCTACTGGTCGGCCAAGGCGGTTGTGCCGGTAATGAAGGAGCAGAAAGCCGGCCTGATCCTCAACACGGGATCGATCTCTTCCGTCGTCGGACTGACCAATCAAGGAGCCTACGGACCGAGCAAAGGGGCCGTGATCCAAATCACGCGGCAGATGGCCATGGACTACGCCCCCTTCGGCATTCGGGTGAATGCCGTCTGCCCGGGGACGGTCGATACGCCGCTGGTCCGCAAGGCCGGCATCGACTCGGGCAACCCGGCCGTGTTCCTGAAGGGGCTTGAATCGGCTCATCCGATCGGCCGGATCGCCCAGCCGGAGGAAATTGCCGCCTTTTTCCTGTTCCTGGCCAGCGACCACGCCCGCTTCTTTACCGGCGCGATCCTGATGATCGACGGCGGGTTCACGGCACAGTAGGACGGGCCCTTCCGGGCCGTCCATGTCGGCCGAACGCCTAGGCTGCCAATCGCCACTTGCTATCCGGCCCTGGCAGGCTGACATAGAATGCACCTGGAACGAAGGGAATGCACCACGAAAGGACGCGCCATGCGAATCAACGTCGGGATGCTCGCCGGTGTGCTGGTGTTGTTAGCCACCCGCACCCATGCTCAGGAAACAGTGCCTTACGATGGCCTGCGTGCCGGCGATGAGGCGCACGAGTTGGCCGAAGAGCAGCGGCAGCAGCGGCTCAACGATCAACTCTATCTGAACGACGCCATGCGAGTTCGCAATGGCTGGGCGCCTTCCGGCAGCAGCGTCATCTGGTACGGCAATGCGGACCTCGGCTACGGCCGGCCGCTCGGCATCGACTATGCCTATGCATATTCCTCTAACCGATTGCTCGGCCGCCGCGGTGGCAGGCTCTACATCGAGCGCTACTGGTCGCCACCCGTCTCGGTCTTCGAGCCCTGGCCCTACGTCCCGGGCGACATCTACGGCTATTCCTTCCCTCCCTACGTCCGCCAGCCAATCGGCCAGAGGCAAACGCAAACTGGCCCCAATCGGTGGGAATCGCACCCTGTTTATGCCGACGAGCTCGCGCCGGTCGCGGAGCCCCGTCCGCGCGAGCCAAGTGAAGAGGAACGAGCAAAGGGTGACGGCGAACCGGTCAAGAAACCGCGCCGCTATTACTTTTGACCCTCGCCGCGAACCTGCGTCCATCCGCCGAGTCCTGACTGTCGTCCGCGTTGGAACCGGCAGAGTCCACGATGCCGCCAGCCGGCCCTTGTCGGCATCCGCCCATTTGATAGGCTTATGGTTTGCGCGATCGACTGCCCCCTTAGCTCAACTGGCAGAGCATCTGACTCTTAATCAGAGGGTTGATGGTTCGAGTCCATCAGGGGGCACTCTAAAGGCTTGTCACCGTTCAGGTTGTGGCAAGCCTTTTAGATGCGCCGCGGATGCCGCGGTTCCTGTCCGCGGGCTGGCGGGCGGGATAGAATGGCGGCGAGGATTCTTTTCCGCCACCGAACTGACTCGCGAACATTGCCATGCCTGCTACGCGTGACGGTAAGCCTCTGGTGGCGATCATTGCCCTCAAGAGGGAAACCTTCCCCGATCTCGCCGCCGTGGTGGACATGTTGGCCCAGGCGTATCCAGATGAGGGTTCGCCGGCAGAGGCGACGCGGGGTATGGACTCCGCTGTCTTTCGCTGGGGCGGCGGGCCGGTGGCAGTCGCGCTCAAGAGCGAGCCGATTGCCGAAGCCGATCTAGCAGAGGCGTGCGCCGCTGCCTGGTGGTGGGAGCAGGCCGCCGAGCAACTCGCCCGTCATAAGGCCCACTTGCTCGTGAGCCTGGCGCCGTCCGCTGAAGATGCCGTCGCTCGTCACCTGCGGCTGTCGCGCGTCGTGGCAGTTCTTCTCTCTCAATGCGATGCGGCCGGAGTTTATTGGCCCGGCGGCGGCATCGTCCATGAGCCGCAGGCGTTTGCCGAGCAGGCAGCGGACTTGTCGCCCGAGAATCTCCATCCGGCACTCTGGATCGACATGCACATCAGCCCCAACGACGACGAGTCGTGGTCGCTGTATACCGTCGGCCTGTCCGCCTTCGACCGGGCGGAGATTGAAATCCCCAGCACGACGCATGATCCGCCGGAAGTGTACGAGCTGTGTGCCGACGTGATTCGCTACCTGCTGGCCAGCGGCGAGAAGCTGGAAGACGGCGGCGTGATCAGCCGCAGCGATGAAGAACAGGTCGAGGTCCGCTATGGACCGTCGATGTTTGATGAGGAGCAGACGGTGATGCAGCTCGAGTTTTGAGGCGGATTGGCCTGGATGAACGAGCGACCGACGACGAGCACGCGACCGACGCGCGATTGGTGGTTTTGGCTGGCGGCAATCCTGTTGCTGTTGCAGGGGACGTTGTTCATCGTTCCGCACGTCGCCCCTGGTCCCCTGGGCGCTGTGTGCTGGATGCTGGGAGTCGATGGGGCGTGCTGGCGAATCGCCGCCTTGTTACTGCTGGTGCTGGCGGTTGGCTGGTCGCTCTTTCGGCGGCCATTCTGGAACCGCTGGCGGCTGGCGGGGCTGATCCTAATCGTCGCCCTGGCGCTGTCGCCGCTGGCCTTTCGTCACTATCCCTCGTCGCATACAGGCGAGGTGAGCGAAGTACGCTTCCGCTTGCCGCTGGACGGGCCGATCACCGTCGGCTGGGGAGGCGACCGTCTCCGCGGCAACTACCACGTCAGCTATCCCGCCCAGCGATGGGCCTATGACCTGCTCGTCGCCAAGGAGGGAAAAACATATTCCGGCGACGGCACGAAGTACGAAGACTATTACTGCTACGGAATGCCCGTGCTGTCGCCGGCCGATGGCGAAGTGGTCGCGGTCCTGGACGGAATGCGCGACACTCCGCTTGAATCACCCGGCGTCGTCCTTCCCCCCGGCGGCAATCAGATCGTGATCAAGGTCGCGCCGCGGCAGTACCTGTTCCTGTGCCATTTGCAACGAGGGACAATTTCCGTACTTGAAAAAGACCAGGTGACCCAGGGACAAGTGCTGGCGCGCGTCGGCAATTCGGGCAACACCAGCGAGCCGCACCTGCACATCCACTTGCAGGACACACCGGACATGAGCTTCGGCGAGGGAATCCCGCTGTACTTCTCCAACTATCGGGTGGACGGCAAGCTGATTGAGCGCGGAATGCCGACGGGCGGGATGTCGCTGGACGGGCCGACAGGTCAAATTGTCGAGCACGCCGGGCCGTAACCTCACCGGTGCACGCGGCCGCTGGCATTGCCGCCCATGAGAGCCAGCACTTCTTCCTGGGTGACGTAATTGAAATCGCCTTGGACGGAGTGCTTGAGGCAACTGGCGGCGACGGCGAAGGCCAGCGCCCGCTGGGGGTCGCGCATCAGCTCCGGCGTGTTCAATGCGTGAATCAGACCGGCGGCAAAGGAGTCCCCTGCCCCGACCCGATCCACAATGTTGGCGATCTCATAGGGCCGGTAGTTGCCCCGTTCGTCGCAGGGGGAGAAGCAGGCGTGCTGCCCCCCCATCGAATAAAGCATCGCCCCCCAGCGGTTGTGATTGGCGGAAATGCTCTCGCGGAGCGTGATGGCGACGCGGGAAACGTCCGGAAACCTCTCGACGATCTGCCGGGCGACGCTCACGTAGGACGTGTGATCGATCTTGCCACCGGACACATCGGTCTGGTCGGCGTGAATTCCCAGCACGTCGGCGGCATCCTCTTCATTGGCGATGACGATGTTCACCAGCGGAAGGATCTTCGACATGCACTCGGCGGCCAGGTCCTTCGGTTTCGTGCCGGGGCGCCAGTTCCAAAGCTTCTTGCGAAAATTCAGGTCGCAGTAGACGGTCAGGTCCAGCTCGCGGGCCAGCCGCACCAGCTCCAGCGTCGAGCGGAAACCGGCCTCGCTGATGGCCGGCGTGATGCCAGTGACGTGAACCGACGTGACGCCATCGAGTGCCGCCGCGAAGTTGTATTCGTCTGGGCCGGCGAGGCTGACCGCGCTGTGGTCGCGATCGTAAATCACCGTCGAGCCGCGCTGATTGGCCCCGCTCTCCACGAAGTACAGCCCCAGCCTTCCTTCCTTCCGCCACAGGATGTGGCTCGTATCGACCCCCAGCCCGCGCAGCGTGGACTCGATCGACTCGGCAATCGGCGTCCGGGGCAATGCGGTCAGATAGCGGGCCTTCTGCCCGAACATCGCCAGCGATGCACAGACGTTTGCCTCGCCGCCTCCCCAGGTGACATTTACTGAACCGGGGAGCGCCTGCCGCCAGCGCAAATGGCCGGGGGGCGCAATGCGGGCCATGATTTCGCCGAAGGCCAGTAACACGATCGGATCCTGCTCAATAACTCCCAGACACGGCAGACTACTCGTCGCGCCTGCGAGAGGACGCGGCGGCGATCGCAACGGCGATGCCAACGACTACCGCCACTACGACCAACCCAACCAGGATTAGCGCGAGGAAAGATAATGCCATGTCCCACTCACCCGTCCCTGCGGCGTCCCGCTGCGGCCAGTGCGATCGCCACGGCGATGACTGCCACGAGCATCAGCAACACGCCGCCGCCGACTACAATCGACCACACCGGATACATCGTTGTCATGTGAGCTCCAAGTGTAACAAGACCCGCTCCGCCGGCCTATCGCCATGCGTCCCCTGATCACGTTGACCACCGATTTCGGCCTCAACAGCCCTTACGTGGCTCAAATGAAGGGAGTCATCCTCTTGCACTGCGAAGACGCGACGCTCATCGACATCACCCACGGCATTCGCCCGCAGCACATCCGCGAAGGGGCGCTGGTGCTGGCCGACGTGACGCCGCGGTTCCCAGAGGGCACGATCCACGTCGCCGTCGTCGATCCGGGGGTGGGAACTTCGCGCAAGCTCGTGTATGCCGAGTTTGGCGGCCAGCGATTCCTCGCGCCCGACAATGGGCTCTTGTCGCTCGTGGCCCGGCAATTGCCGCGGGGATCGGTTATTTCGCTCGAGCGGGCCGAATATTGGGGAAAGACGATCTCGCACACGTTTCACGGCCGGGACATTTTGGCGCCGGTTGCCGGGCGGCTTGCGAGCGGCTTGGCACCCGACAAGCTCGGTCCGCCGCTAGCGCAACTCGTCGAGATCGCGCTGCCGGAGGCGCGAATTGCGGCCGATCACGCATTGGGCGAGGTGCTGCTGGTCGATTCGTTCGGCAATTTGCTTACGAATATTCCGGCCGATCGGCTTCCCGCCGCGGCACTGGGGTCCGAATTGGTGGTTGAATGCAAGGGACGGATGATTGCCGGGCTGCAAGCCGCGTACGAAGTCGCGCCGCCGGGAACGCTGGTGGCCGTCATTGATTCGCAAAGAAGGCTGGAGATCGCCGCGGTGCGCGGCAGTGCGGCCAGCGTGCTGGGGGCGTGCGAGGGAACGGCAGTGGTCGCCCGCTGGCCAGCGAGCCATTAGAATTGAAACTTCGCTTGGCCTGGATCGAACGTCCCTTTACATTAGCGGGCAACGAATCCCCGTCCCGATACGCCGACTCAACAGGCGGAGCGCCCGCGTGCCCGGAACCATTGAAGGCAAAGTCACGGCGTATGGTCCCGAGGGAAATCTCGTGACCGACATCCCCCACGCGCAGCTCGCGGCGGTCCCGCGGGACACCAGCGTGTCCATTCGCTGCGACGAGCACGAAACGGTCGGGCTGTTCTCCCCCGGCCACGGCGAGCCGGAGATGTCGCTCTTGGCGCTGCTGGCCCCCAGCGGCTTTTTGGAGCTGACGATCGTCGGCGACAGCGCCAAGATCATGCTGGGAGTTCGCGTCGGCGAAAAAGTCGTCGTCTCGTGGTAGTCAGCCTTTCGGGTTCAAAGTTCAAGGTTTAAAGTTCAAAGTGGGTCGAAGACTTGATTCCTCTCAACTTTGAACCTTGAACTTTGAACCTTGAACTTCCCCGCCGCGATCCCTCCACCCTCGACGATTTCAAGCGCTGGGACCGCGAGATCGTCTGGCATGCGTTTACGCAGATGGCCGAATACGAGCCGCTCTTGATCGAGCGGGCGGAAGGGTGCCGGCTGATCGACGTGGAGGGGCGCGAATTCCTCGACGGCGTCTCCAGCCTGTGGTGCAATCTGCACGGGCATCGGCACCCGCGGCTGGACGCGGCCATCCGCGAGCAGCTTGACAAAGTCGCGCACGTCACGAACCTCGGGGCGGGTAGTCCTACGACCGCCCGGCTGGCCAAGAGACTCGTCGATCTGGCGCCGCCAGGTCTGGCTCACGTCTTCTTCTCCGACAGCGGCGCGACCGCGGTCGAAGTCGCCCTGAAGATGGCGTTTCAGTATTGGCGGCAAGTAGATCCCGCCTGCCGGGCGGGATCCATGCGTGCCTCGACCGGCGGTCGAGGTCCCACCCGGCAGGTGGGACCTACCAGGTCCAAATACCTCGCCTGGGAAAACGCCTACCACGGCGACACGCTTGGCAGCGTCAGCGTCGGCGGCGTGGCCCGGTTCCACGAGATGTTCCGGCCGCTCCTGTTCGATGTGGTGCGGCTGCCGACGCCCGACATGTACCGACTGCCGTCGGGGGTCACTCGGGACACGGCCTGTTCTCATTACCTAGCGCAGCTCGGAACGGCACTCGCAGAGCATCACGAGGAGTTGGCGGCCGTCGTCATCGAGCCCCTCATGCAATGTGCCGCCGGGATGATCCGGCATCCGCCTGGTTTCGTGCGTGGCGTGCGCGAGCTGACGCACAAGTACAACGTGCTCCTCATTGCCGACGAAGTGGCTGTCGGCATGGGACGCACGGGAAAAATGTTCGCCTGCGAGCACGAAGGGGTAACTCCCGATTTTCTGTGCCTCGCCAAGGCGCTGACCGGCGGTTATTTGCCGCTGGCGGCGACGCTGACGACCGACGACATCTGGCAGGCGTTTCTCGGCAAATACGAAGAGTCGCGGACCTTCTTCCACGGCCATACCTATGGCGGCAATCCGCTGGGTGCTGCCGTCGCGCTGGCCACGCTCGACGTGTTCGACGAGGAGCAAACGCTCGCAGCCATCCAGCCCAAGATCGCGCGGCTACGCGAGCACTTGGCCCGAATCGCCGAGCATCCGCGCGTCGGTGATGTCCGCCAGCTCGGCCTGATTGCCGGCATTGAGCTGGTCCGCGACAAGCCGACGCGAGAACCCTTTGCCTGGACCGAAAAGCGGGGCACCCGCGTTTGTCAGCATGCCCTGACCGAAGGGGTCTGGCTGCGGCCGCTGGGAAACGTCGTCGTCATCATGCCGCCGCTGGCTGTTTCGCTCGGGGAATTAGACCAAATCTGCGGCGCGGTGGAACGGGGAATTGCGACTGCCGTGGCATGAATACACTTGCAAACCATTCCGCACAAAAAATCCTCAAAACAGCACGACTTTCCCCTCCGCGGATGCTCTTCGCACTTGCCAAACTGCGGCTTATGGGCGATGCTTACGAGTGGATCGATGCTCTTCCGCTTGCCGCATCTTGAGGCGGTGTCGTGGTTGCACCCAAGAGCGATTTGGACGGACAGCGCCACCCGATGGAAACGTGCGGGCCGAGGTGGCGGCAGCCATTCTCGTCCCTCACTTGCCGCCACACTCCGGAATTATCTGTCCGCCCCCCTGCCCTAGGTTCTTTATCCCTGGCCGCCGACGAGGCCACCCGCGATCTCGTCCGTATTTTCCCGTGAAGGAGTTTTCCCATGCCGCTGTTTGAGGTTGAAACCGACGCTCATATCATCATCACCTGGGCTGCCGACGAATCCCACGCGACCAACGTGGTGAAGGAAGCCTATCCGCACGACAGAGTGATCCGCATGACGAAGCGGCCCCGCGATACCTGGGTGATCAGCAAAGGGGCTCTGGGCCTGACCAACACGCGAATGGATGTCTGTGCCGTCGCCCGCGACTGCCTGTCGAAATCGGCTGGCGACAAGGTCCACGCGATCCGGCTCTATATGCACGAGACGGGCTCCGACCTGGAAGCGGCCCGGAAGGTGATCGAATCCAACATGGTTATGGGGTGGTAGGGGTTCAAATCCGAAATCCGAAGCACCAAATCCGAAACAAAATGGGAAACTCAAGAATCCAATGACGGAAACGGATCACGAACAACCGCTTGAGTCATTCGATTTTCTTGTCTTCGTGCTTGTTTCGGATTTCGAGATTCGTGCTTCGGGTTTGTAACCGGGAAGTCATGCCCACCTCGCTGGACGTCTACCTCCTGCCGTCACTGGTCGAACCCGAGCGGATTGCCGGCCGGACGGCAGTCGTGATCGACGTGCTTCGCGCGACGACGACCATCGTCCACGCGCTGGCCAGCGGCGCTGCGGAAGTGCGCGTCTGCCAGGAAGTGGACGACGCTCGCCGGTTTGCTGCGGATTACCCGGGGGCAGTTCTCGCCGGCGAACGGGGCGGGCTGCCGATCCCCGGCTTTCAGCTCGGCAATTCCCCGCTGGAGTTCACCCCCGCGGCAGTCGGCGGCAAGACGGTCCTCTTCACCACGACCAACGGCACCCGCGCGATGGCCCGTTGTCAGGGCGCCCGGCGCGTGCTGCTGGCGGCATTTGTCAATTTTTCCGCCATCTGCCGTGAACTGAGTGAGGAGCTGGCGAGTCCCTCCCAAAGTAGTCCACTCGCTCCGCGAGTGGACAGGCAGGCTGGAAGCCTATCCCACGGGGTGGCCATTGTCTGCGCTGGGACCGATGGCGAAGTGACGCGAGAAGATACGCTGCTGGCCGGGGCGATTGTGGATGATCTGGCTGCCCATAGTGGTCTGAAGCTGTCACTGAACGACCAGGCGGAAATTGCCGCCGATGCGTGGCGATCGTGCCGAGCGGATCTCGGCGGTCACGATCCGCTTGGTCGTGCGCTGCGGCACAGCCGCGGCGGCCGCAACCTGATCGAGATCGGGCTGGAAAACGACATCGCAATTGCCGCGGAGATCGACAAGTTCGACCTTGTGCCGGTGCTCGATCTGGGGACGATGCGGGTGACGGCGGCATAGACCAAATCCGCGGGTATTCGGTAGATTGGGGCATTGCCAAGGGTTCAGGGTTTAGGGTTCAGGAACAGCTCCTCTTGCTGATCTGAACCCTGAACCCTGAACCCTGAACCCTTTTGACTTCGAGTGTTGTCATGGAAATGGAAAAGCTGGTTTCGCTCTGCAAACGCCGCGGGTTCTTGTTCCAGTCGAGCGAAATTTACGGCGGGCTGAACGGATTCTGGGACTACGGGCCGCTGGGGGTGGAGCTGAAGCGGAACATCAAGGAAGCCTGGTGGCGGGACATGGTCAGCGGGCACGACGATCTCGTCGCGCCGCCTGGAGCCCCGGAACCTTACGAGATGACCGGGCTCGACTGCACGATCATCATGCACCCGCAGGTCTGGAAGGTGAGCGGGCACTACGATTTGTTCGTGGACAAAATGGTGGATTGCAAGGAGTCGAAGAAGAGGTACCGCTACGATCATATTCGTGGCCGGTGGTTACATACGACGCTCCGAAAAGGCGTCTCCAATCTTTCAGATGAACGGCTTGCGGAAGTAAACGCCGTGCAGCATTTTTTCATCGCGACGAATGAAGAGGATCTGGGAAAGGCAGTCGAAGACACACTGGACCGTGCGTGCAAAGTTTTCTCGGTCCGAAAGAACAAGTCCCAAGAATCGTTCAGTTGGGAATCGGATCACGTAGTTGGACTAGAGAAAGGAGCGCCTCTTTCACAGGTTGTTGCTGCAGATGCATCTCGTGAAGGTACGCTCACCGATCCCCGCGACTTCAACCTGATGTTCAAGACCATCGTCGGCGCACTAGGAACCGAAGAAGACGCGGCATTCCTTCGCCCCGAAACGGCGCAGGGAATCTTCGTCAACTTCAAGAATGTCTGTGACAGCACGCGGGTTCGAGTTCCATTTGGGATCGCTCAGATGGGCAAAAGCTTTCGCAACGAGATTACGCCCAAGAACTTCACCTTCCGCTCGCGCGAGTTTGAGCAGATGGAGATCGAGTTCTTCTGCCATCCGAAATCGTCGCCGCAGTGGTATCAATACTGGCGCGACCGGCGGATGAAGTGGTACACCGACCTGGGGCTGGCCGGCGATCGCTTGAAGCTCCGCGAGCACGAGAAGGATGAGCTGTCCCATTACTCGTGCGGAACGAGCGACATCGAATATGCCTTTCCCTTCCTGCCGGCTGGCGAGTTCGGGGAGCTCGAGGGAATCGCCCACCGCGGCGACTTCGACCTCCGCAGCCACATGGAAGGAAAACTCGTCGCGCGTGACGGGCAGCTCGTCGTCGAGCAGGGAGAGGACGGCAAACCCAAGTGGCGCGGAAGCGGGAAGGACCTGTCGTATCGCGACGACTTGACCAACGAGCGGTTCGTCCCGCACGTCATCGAGCCGAGTGCCGGGGCCGACCGCGGGACGCTGGCCTTTCTGTGCGAGGCGTACTGCGAGGATCAGGCCCCCGATGAAAAGGGGGAGATGCAGACCCGCGTGGTGATGAAGTTCCATCCGCGGATTGCGCCGCTGAAGGCGGCCGTCTTTCCGCTGGTCAAAAAGGACGGAATGCCGGAGGTCGCGCAGGATATTTACCGCGCTCTCAAGAAGAAGTGGAACGTCTTCTACGACGAGAAGGGGGCGGTTGGCCGTCGCTATCGCCGGCAGGACGAAGCGGGAACGCCGTTTTGCATCACCGTCGATGGCCAGACCCTCTCCGACAAGACCGTCACGATCCGCGACCGCGACAGCCTCAAGCAGTGGCGGGTGAAGATTGACGATATCGAATCGGAACTGGCACAGCGGCTGGGGTGATTCGTAGGACAGGTTGTCAACCTGTCCTAAAACGGGACAGGTTGGAAACCTGTCCTACGCTACTCCTCCCCCGCCATCTTCGTCCGCCCCATCGCCACGTCGAATTGCGACAAGGCCGGCACCAAGAGTGCCGCGGTCGCAAAACCGTAAGCCGCACTTGCCACCAGAAACACTTCCATGTAGTGCTCGAGCAAAAAGCTCGTGACGGCAAAGAACGTAGCAAACGGCAGCACGCCGGAAGCCAGGGTGATCGCGCTCGACGGATTTCGCACGCCGAGCGTGACGAACAGCCCGACGCCGCCCCCCACGATGAACGCCAAAAACGGCGCAAGCTGCGTCTGAAACGCCCCGCTGAAGCTGATCATGAACAGGATCAGGGTCACCACGCCGAGGAACAGGAAGAACACGTTCCCCAGGCTAACGCTGATCGCGCTGCGGCTATTGGCGTAGTGCATGCCGCAGTGAATGCCGAGCATGATGATGAACACGTTCATCACTACCTGCCCGAGCAGCAGCCAGATCAGATTTTCCAGCGAGAGCCCGCCGGAGAACCATAGATACAGGCACAGCACCAGCGGCAGTGCGATCATCTCCCGCGTGACGTACGCCACGCCGAGCATCTTGCCGAAGATGAATTCCGGCGGCGTCAGATCGGTGACCAGCAGCAAATCGAGCGAGCTGCCGTCGCGCTCGTTGGTGATGCTCGTCACGGCTAGAGCGTTGACGATCACGACGCTGATCAAGAAGAACGGCCCGAGCACATAGGCCGCGGCAGGAATCGCATCGCCGCCGCCGGTTCGAGCCAATGCCGTGCCGCTCTGCACGGTCCAGTACACTCCCGCGGCCGCCATGACGAACAGCACGAGATAACCAGCCTTGATGATCAGAGCCTTGCGGCCATAGGCCCAGGTGCACATCTCCCGCCACAGGACCGGGTTGTCCCATACCTCGCGGCTCGTTTGACCGGCGGTTCGCACGCGGGCATCGACATGCCCGGCCCGCGCCGCTTCCGCCACGTCGGCCGCGTTTGCACCGGCAGACCCCATCCGTGCCTCCAGCGATTTGACGTCGTGGTCAGCGCTCCAAATGCCGGCCGCTTCAGCCTCCGTCTGCACGGGCAGGATGTCGCGCCCCGGATTCCAGACCCGCAGCCGCCAGACCGCCACGCCGTTGAGGCCGACAATCGCCAATGCCGCCAGGCCGACAAAGACGAGATCTCCCGGCGGCAGCCCCGGCACTGAATTGCCAAACGGCTGCACCGCCGCCAGGATCGCCTGGAGCGGGCTGGCGGCCGTCGCAATCCACGATAGAGGAATGCCGCCGAGTTCCCGTTGGCCGAACCCCTCTGCGACGACAATCCACACGCCGATCCACAGCACCAGCACCAGCGAGGTGATCGCCAGCGATTGAAACGTCTTTTCGCGAGCCAGTGCCACCAGCGAGCCGAGGCTCCCTGCGGCCAGCGCGGTGACGAGCGTGACGGCAAAGACCTTCGCCACCTGCTCGATCGAAATGCCGCCGAACAGGGTCATGAAAACAAACACCGGCAGGCCAGCCAGGAGCATCACCAGGACGTCGAGCAGGCTGGCAAAGAGCTTGCCCAGCACCAGCTCGTGGTTCGTCAGCCGGGTCATCAAGAGCAGCAGCATCGTGCGGCGATCTTTTTCCTGAGCAACGCCGCTGGCTGCCGACTGCGCGGCTAGGAAGGTGACGAGCGCCAGTTGCAGCGGCGCGAGGACCTGGAAGAGCATCGAGCCAAACCGCGCGATGTCGCCAACCGTGCGGACTTCCTGCGTTCCGACCATGACGAGCCAGGCCGTGACCATCAGCAAGAACAGCCCGCCGGCATAGGCCGTGCGATAGATGTAGTGCAGCGGGCGCCGCGGCGTCGTCACCAGCTCGCGGGAAAAGATCGGACCGATGAGCATCGCAGGGCGTTTTCCAGGAATTCCAGCAGTCGCAGATGCACGAGCATCGCGCCCACGTTACCATCAGCTACGCAGCAAATGGGCGTAAGTGCGGCTTGCGAAACGGAAAGAGGGGCATTATACCGACCAATTGACAGAGCGCTAGGAGCCAGCCTGGATCGTGTAAACCGTTGCGCCGAAATGGCTTACGGTGCAACTGCCAAATTCGGCGATTGTCCGAATCCACCCCAATAAATCCCCACCCTCGCGCATCTAATTCGTAAGCCGCTGAATGCCGAGGCCGGCAGGAGCGCGACGTTGTCAGCCGCGGACGCCTTATCGGAAGGCCACGGAAAACTGAATCCGTCGATCGTGGCGGCCCTGTACCTGGCGCATGGCGAGGAGCTTCGCCGCTTTTTGCTGGGTCTGGTGCGCGATCCGGCCTTGGCGGCCGACGTGCTGCAAACGACGTTCGCCCGCCTGGTCGAACGGGGGCATGAAACGCGGGAGGAAACCCGCAAAGCTTGGCTGTTCCGCGTGGCGTATCACGAGGCGATGGCCGTGCGGCGGCGGGAAGCGGTCGGAGACAAGGTAGTTCGCGAGGTTGCCTGGCAAGCCAACGGGGATGTGACCACTGCCGAGGATCGGCTCGTCCGGTTCGAGGCGGTGCAGAGTGTGCAGGCCGAACTGGCCAATTTGCGACCCGCAGAACGGCAGATCGTGCGGATGCGGATTTACGAGGAGAAGTCGTTCGCCGTCATCGCCAAGGAGCTCAACATTCCGCTGGGCACGGCACTAGCGCGGATGCGAACGGCCCTGATGAAGCTGCGAAAGAGGCTCCCCCGCCCCGACGAGGAATCAAAGTAAGGCAGCATGAAGATGCAGACGACCGACAATCAACTGAACACAGGCGACCTCGATTGGCTGGCGTTTTGCTACGTCGCCAACGAGCTATCCGCCGACGAACAAGCGTCGTTTGAAAGCCGCCTGGCCGATGACCAGACCGCTTGCGAAGCGGTGGCCCGTGCGGTGGAGCTGGTGCAGGCGGTCGCACTGGCCGAAACGTGCGATCGCGAGCGTCCTATTCCAGCCTCGATCACTCGCCGCACGACTTGGCCGCGCCGCCTGGCGTGGATGAGCGTCGGCGCTTCGGCGGCCCTGGTGCTGGTTGCCGCCGCCCTTGGTTGGCAGTCGATTTCCGGGTGGTTCGCGCCCCCACCCGCCGACCGAGGCCGATTAGCCGAAGTCTGGAGCCAGACGCGGGACGAAGTGCGGCAGATCGTGTATACCGAGCCCCTGGATTTGCCGCCGGTAATGGAGGCCGATTTTTCCTCCGAAGAATCGCTCCCCTCCTGGATCACTGCCGCGGTATTCAACCAGGCAGCCAGTGCACCCGAACTTGACGGCCCTTCCACGCACGACGAGTCGTAGGCGAAAGAATGCCGCGGAGATTGGACATGTTGCTGCGATTGGTCTTCGTTGTGCTTCTGCTGGCCCCGCTGGGTCAGCTTGCGGCGCAAGACACTCCTGCGAATGAGGCCAGGCGTGGGGCGCGCGATGCCCGACCGCCGATGGCGGTCACGCCGGAGCGCGAATCGGCCGTGATGACCTTCGTCGAGCGGAATCATCCGGCGCTCAAGGACCTGCTCGCTGCTTTGAAGTCGAGCCGACCCAAGGAATACGAAAAGGCGATTCGCGACATCTATCAGGCCTCCGAGCGGCTGGCCAACCTCAAGGAGCGCGATCCGCGGCTGTTCGAGCTGGAGCTCAAGAGTTGGACCCTCCGCTCGCAGATTCAGCTTCTGGCCGCGCAGATGGTGATGGCCAGCAGCGACGAGATCCGCAGCCGGCTCCGCGAGCTGCTCAATGAGCAGTTGGACCTGCGGGCCGAGATGCTCACGCTGGAGCGCGAGCGAGCCCAGGAGCGGCTCAAGAGAGTCGAAGGGGAGATCGCCAAAGTCGAGTCCGATCGCGAAAAACACATCGAGCGGCAGCTTGATTTGCTCCTGAAGTCAGCCCAGGCGTCCAAGACCAAGAGCAAAGTTACCGGCAAAACGGGGACCAAACGCCCCAATGCCGCCAAGAATAAGTCCACGGTCAGCGAGCCGGCGAAAGCCAAACCCAATTCGAGCAACCAGCCTTAAGTCATCTTCGTGCGCTGCCCTCCGGGGCGGCGACCAGGATCTGAAGGATTCCCCCTCCGGAGGATGATCATGCGGATCGGAATTCATGCCCTGTTCAGTCTGCTGGCGATTGCCGCGGTCGGCATCGCCTGGGGTGAAGAAGCGCCCGAGCTTGCCCCCATCACCCAGCGATTTGCCAATGCCGACGTGCAGGAAGACCCCAGCTTCCAGCGGCACGTCTCCCCGCTGTTTGGCCGGCTGGGGTGCAACGGCCGCAGTTGCCACGGCTCGTTCCAGGGGCGCGGCGGCTTTCAGCTCTCGCTGTTCGGTTACGACTTCAAGGCCGATCACGATGCCCTGCTCAAGCAGGACAGCCCGCGGGTTGACCCCAAGAACCCGCTGGAAAGCCTGATCCTTGTCAAGCCGACCGATGCCGACATGCACGAGGGGGGCGAGCGGTACAAGAAGGACACGTGGCAGTACCACGTCTTTCGCCGCTGGATTGAAGCCGGCGCGAAATACGCAGACGAGGAACACCAGAAGCTCGTCCGCCTGGAAGTGACGCCGCCCGAGATCCAGTTCGCCGCCAGCGGCGAGACGGTGCAGCTCAAGGCCGTTGCCGTCTGGCCGGATGGCACTCGCGAAGACGTCACCCCGCTGTGCCGTTTTCAGAGCAACAGCGAGCAGGTCGCCAAGATCACCGAAACCGGTTTCGTAACCGCGACCGATCCGGGCGATACGCACCTCGTGGTGTTCTACGACAATGCCGTAGTCCCCGTGCCAGTCATTCGCCCGGTGTCCGACAAGTACGGCGAGAACTACCCGCAGCTTGCGACCAACAACCAGGTCGATGAGCTGGTTCTCGACAAGCTCAAGAAGCTCGGCGTGGTGCAGTCCGATCTTTGCACCGATGCCGAGTTTCTTCGCCGCGTCTATCTCGACGTGACCGGCACGCTGCCGACGGCGGCCGAGGTCGAAGCCTTTTTGGCTGATCCATCCTCCGACAAGCGGCGGGCCAAGATCGAGGAGTTGCTCGAGACCCCGGCCTATGTCGCCTGGTGGACGACGAAGCTCAACGACTACACCGGCAACAACGACCGGCAGCTCAACCAGGTGAATCAGATCGGCGTGCAAGGGGCTGCCACGCAAGGCTGGTACGACTGGATCTACAAACGGGTCGCAGAGAATACGCCCTACGACCAGATTGCCGAAGGGGTCATCGTCAGCAAAAGCCGCCGCGACGGGCAGTCGTATGCCGAGTACTGCCAGGAGATGAGCGAGCTATACAAGCCCGATTCGGAGAAAAAGTTCGCCGATCGCCCCACGATGCCCTATTTCTGGGCCCGCCAGAACCTCCGCCAGCCCGAGGAACGGGCCATCGGCTTCGCCTACACATTCCTGGGCATGCGCATCCAGTGCGCCCAGTGCCATAAGCACCCCTTCGATCAGTGGTCGAAGGCCGACTTCGACGCCTTCAAGGGCTTCTTCCCCAGCGTTACCGTCGGCGTGACCGGCGCTCGCGATCAGGAATCGCAGCAGCAGTATCGCGAGATGCTCGCCGCCCTCGGCATTGAGCAGGGGATGCGAATGAACGGCAACGAGGTCCGCAACCAGCTCCGCAACATGCTCAAGGAAGGGAAGACCATTCCGTTCCCGGAGGTCTATGTCAATCAGCGACCGCCGGGAAATCCCAACCGCCGGCCGAACAACAATCGCCGCAACCAGGCGATGCCCGTCTCGACGGCCCGCGTTCTCGGCGGCGAGACTCTCGATCTGACGCAGACCGACGACCCCCGCAAGCTGCTCATGGACTGGTTGCGGTCCAAGGACAATCCGTACTTCGCGCCTTCCTTTGTCAACCGCGTCTGGGCCAGCTATTTCAACGTCGGCATCGTCCAGCCGGCGGATGACATGAGCCTGGCCAACCCGCCGAGCAACAAGCCGCTGCTGGACTACCTTGCCCAGGGGTTCATCGAGAGCGGATTCGACATGAAGTGGGTCCATCGCGAGATCCTCAACAGCCGCACCTATCAATTGTCGTGGCAGCCCAACGAGACCAATGCCAAGGACGAGCGGAATTTCAGCCGCAGCGTTCCCCGGCGGCTGCCGGCGGAAGTGGCTTACGACGCCATCCAGATGGCGACCGCCTCCGACGCGAAAGCGGCCACGATGCTTGCCGACGTGAAGACCCGCGCCATCGGCATTCCCGGAGCCAGCGCCCGCGGCCCACAGGGACAAACCGGCTTTGCCCTCACGGTCTTCGGCCGCAGCATTCGCGAGAGCAACTGCGACTGCGACCGCTCGTTGGAGGCCAGCCTGCTGCAAACGGTCTTCCTGCAGAACGACTTCCAGGTCCTGGCGTCGATCAACGGCGGCCGCGACACCTGGATCGATCAGCTCTCGCGGCAGATTCGCGGCATTGGAACCGAAGCCAACCCGCCGCAGCAAAACGAGCGCAACCGTCGGCGCGACATCGCCCAGCTCGAGCAGCGGCTCAAGCGGGCCAAGGACAGCGGCGACGAAGATCAAGTGCAGCGGATCGAGGAGCGTCTGGCTCAGCTTCAACCGGAGAAGAAGCCGGAGGAGACCAAGCCCAGCGAGCCCCTGTCGCCGGAAGTCACCGCCGGCATTGTCAAGCAGGCGTACCTGCGGACTCTCAGCCGTTATCCGACACCCGAGGAAATGGACCGCTGCCACCAGTTCCTGGCTTCGTCCCCCAATCCGGTGGAAGGCGCCAAGGGGCTGTTGTGGACGCTCCTCAACACCAAGGAATTCATCGTCAACCACTAGTTCCGGCTTCGCGTAGGACGGCCTTTCCAGGCCGTCCAGATTCGAGGACGGCCTGGAAAGGCCGTCCTAAAAAAGACGTTGGAAAACAACCCAAACTGATCCCTTCCAGTCCAAGGAGTTTCTAAATGGCTCTCTCTCGCACATGTGACGGCATTCGTCGTCGTGACTTTCTTCGCGTCGGCGCGATCGGGGGACTGACCCTGGCCGGTTACCTTCGCATGGCGCAGGCCGGTGAGGCAAAAGCCGTCAAGGCCAAGAGCGCGATTTTCATCAACTTGCAGGGCGGACCGTCCCACATGGACACGTTCGACCTGAAGCCCGATGCACCGGCCGAGTACCGCGGCAAGTTCAATCCCATCAAAACGAACGTCGAGGGAATCGAGATCAGCGAGCACCTGCCGAAGCTGGCGCAGTGCGCGGACAAGTACACGATCCTCCGCGGCGTGACGCACACCCTGGGCGCTCACGAGTTGGGCACCGAATACGTCAACTCGGGCAACCGGCCGATCCCGTCGCTGGAATATCCCGGATACGGGGCGGTGGTGACCCGCGAGAGCCTCGACTCGCTTCCCAAGGACCTGCCGCCGTTCGTGGCGATCCCCAACAGCGCCCAACGCCCCGGCTTCTTGGGCGTGCAGTACGCTCCGCTCAACACCACAGCGGCCCCGCGCCCCGGACAGCCGTTCAATGTCCGCGGCATTTCCCTGGGCAATGGCCTGACGATTGACGAGGTAGAGCGGCGGCACAACCTGCTGGCGGACCTCGACAAGACGTTTGCGGCGGTCGAGAAGGAAAGCCAGCTTCTGACCGGCCTCGACCGCTTCAGCGAGCAGGCCCACGCCATCATCACCAGCAAGCGGGCCCGCGACGCGTTCGACATCAGCAAGGAAGACCCGACCTTCGCCAAGCCGTACGGCGAAGACGCGTTCGGCCAGAGTTGTCTCTTGGCCACGCGGCTGGTCGAGTCGGGCGTCAAGTTCGTCACCGTCTCGCTCGGCGGGTGGGACACGCACCAGGACAACTGGACCCGCCTCAGCACGCGGCTCTTGCCGCCGCTCGACACGGGCCTGTCGGCCTTGCTCAACGGCCTCGAACAGAAGGGGCTGCTCGAGAGCACCGTGATCTTCATGACCGGCGAGTTCGGACGCACGCCGAAGATCAACGCCCGCAGTGCCGAAGGGGGCCGCGACCACTATCCGCGCTGCATGTTCATGGTTCTCGCCGGCGGCGGCATCAAGGGTGGCCAGGTGCTCGGCGAGAGCGACGAGACCGCTTCGGCGCCGAAGCACGAGGGCTTTACCCCCGATTCGGTGGCCGCGACGTTCTATCACGCTCTGGGCATCGACCACACCAAGGAATACCACACCAACACCGGCCGCCCGATCATGATCGTCCGCGACGGCACGGTGATTGACAAACTGCTCGCGTGAGAGCATAGCAACCAGGCGGCGGCAGCGGTTTCTCAGGACCGCTGGCCGCCGCGCCCGCAGGGTCGGCATGGCAGCGGATCATCGGGCTGATTGTGTCCAGATTCTGCGGCGGCTGTTCACGCCGCCGCACATGATTCCGCTCCCTGTCCTCTCCTCCGGAGTACTCTTTCGATGAAGACTTTTGTGAAAGCATTGATGGTGTTGACCCTGATTGGCATGATCGGCCTGGCGTTCGCCCAGGACAACAAGGGGGGCAAGAGAAAAGGCGGCAACCCGGCCGCCGGCTTGCTGAAGAAGGTCGATAGCCTGACCGACCTGACTGCCGAGCAGAAGGAAAAGATCGCGGCCATCAAGAAGGAGCACGAGCCCAAGCTCACTGCCGCCAATCAGAAGCTCAATGCGTCCTTGACGCAGGAACAGCGCCGGGCTCGCCAGGAAGCCCAGAAGGCCGCCAAAGCCGCTGGCAAGAAGGGGAAGGAAGCCCAGGCCGAGGCCCTGGCCGCCATGAAGCTCACCGACGATCAGAAGAAGGCCTTCGACGCGGCCCAAAAAGAGTTGGACGAAGCCACTGCCGCCTTGCGATCGGCATTAGCCGAGGTGCTGAGCGACGAGCAGGAATCTTCGATCGGCTTGAAAACCAAGGGGAAGAAAAAGAAGAACCAGTAATTCCCGATTTTAATGGCGAACACAAACGGGCCGGATTTCCTCCGGCCCGTTTTTCGTTTCTTGCCCTTCGCGGCGCAATCGACTGCCGCAATGGGACTTACCACAGTGAGCCTGTCGGGGCTCGAACCCGAGACCTACGGATTAAAAGTCGGAAAACGGGTTCAAAAAAACTTCGGGAATATCGAAAATCCCGAAGATTTTAGCGATTTGGACCCGTCGCAGAGGGCGATGAAGGGGGATGTTTGGCGGGCATTGCGGGCGTATCGGGCGTATGGCATGTCGCCTTTATTTGGATCGCAACCCATACCGCTCGCGGATCGCACGGGCGGCCTCGGCCACAAGTGCGTCCGGGTCGTAGCCCAACGCTCGGTACGTGTCAGGCGTCGTTAGGGCCGCTGCCGCACGCCTGATGGCCGTCTTGGCGTCGCCCAGGCGAGCCCAGCCGGAGGCGAGGCGAATCGCGGCTGCGTGATCGCCGCGTTCCATGTGGGCTTTGAGAATCGAGAGCTGCGTTTGCATCGGTCGGACCTCCAAGGTCCGAGCTTAGGAACGCTAGGCAAGATTGGAAGCGCTTGTTCGCCCCCGGCGAACTGGCCTGCCGCGCTTGATGTTTCTCGCGGCGCATGGCCTGATGTGACTGTCGTTGCGACGAATTCCCCT
>DATKDU010000370.1:0-27506 GCA_035512595.1 Pirellulaceae bacterium | reverse complement strand
CGAGGTGTAGTTGGCCGTGAAGCAATCGCCGGCGACGACCGCGTCGTAGTGAAACCAGCCGTACCGCCGGCCTAAGTAGTTGTCCCCCGAAAGCCGCACCGTTTCTCCCTCCTCCACGACGTTCAACACGACCGAGTAGCGGAACGGGATCAGCTTGAAGAACCGGCCGCGGAAATCGACCTGGTACTGCGACTCGTTGATCCGCGTGAAGTTGGCGTTGAGCGGCCCCGTGTGCCCCGTCGAAAGGCTGTCCCAGCGCCCCGACCAACTGCCGCTCAGATCGGCCGCGGACACTTCGGCGGCAGTCAGTCCGGCGGCAATCAATGCGAGCGAAAAGAGGATTGAGCGCCCGTGGCGCAGACGCGTATTCATGGTGGTGCTCCCAGGTGTAGTCGCCCGAAAATGGGCTCAGCAGTGAACCCAGATCTATAATACTTCGCCGCTGGCCAACTGTTAGCCGCCGGCGAAAAGGGGGGGCTTACCCCGCCCGGCGCTTGCGGGCGGCTGCTTGAGCGGCTGGAGAGAGGCTCCAGTGCGGGCCGGTGAGAGGCCGCCGGATGGATTCGCGGCGGGGGCCGACCGGGCCGTGGGCGGTGCCGTCCCAGCGATGGGAACTGATCGAGGTGATGATCCGTTCTGCCACGTCCAGGGCCGAGCGTCCCGCTCGGCCGCAGACCCGAACGGTCGAGCCGGTGCGAATGGCCGTGATGAACTCCTCCTGCTCCAGGGCGATCGCGTTGGCCTCCTCGATCGACAGCTCAGTCACCGGCAGCAGCTCGGTGAACAGCCGCTGTTGAAGGCTCTGGCGTTCCTCGGCCGAGAGGTGCTGCACGTCGATCTGCCCGGTCTGCACCTGGCGGCTGTGCCGCATCACCACCGCCTTGCGGGCGGCAAAATCGATCCGCACGTGCCGATCCGGGCACCAGGCCTGCAGCGTCCGCTCGGCCTGCTGCGACACTCGCGACGCCCGCAGGTTGGCGATTGTGCCGTCGGCAAACACGAGCCGCGCCTGAGCCCAGTCTTCGTTGGGCCCAAAGACCGCCGCTCCGAGCGCTTCCACCGCGGTCACTTCGCTGCCGACCAGCGCCAAAACCAGGTCGATGTCGTGAATCATCAGGTCGAGCACGACGCCGATGTCGGTGCTGCGGCCGGTGAAGGGGCCGCTGCGCACCGCTTCCATGAGCTTTGGATTCTCCACGTGCGGCTCGGCGGCGACGAATGCCGGGTTGAACCGCTCGACGTGCCCCACCTGGAGCACCAGGTGCTTCGCGTCCGCCAGGTCCACGAGCTCACTGGCATCGGACATGCTGGTCGTGATCGGCTTTTCGACGAAGGCGTGAATGCCGCGGGACAGGAGGTCTGCCGCCACGCCGTGGTGCTGCCGCGTGGGAGTGACGACGATGGCGGCATCGATCTGGCCGAAGAGCTCGCGGTAGTCAGCCACGGCCCGCAGGCCCAGCTCGCCGGCAACCTGCTCGCGGGCCTCGGCAATCGGATCGGCGACCGCGACCAGTTCGACAGCGGCGAGGTTTTTTGCCAAACGGGCGTGAATGCGGCCCAGGTGGCCGACGCCAATGACGGCCAGACGAACGCGGCTCATGCGGCCCTCCGCTTATCGCGTCCGCGGCCGTTGCGCCCTTCGTATTGATTTTCCAGAAAGCTCAACAGGTGGTTGACCGCCGGCACAAGCTGCCCGCCGGCGCGGAGCAGCTCGCGGGCATGGTCCAGGCCGACCTTCGAGCGGTACAGCAGCCGGTGTGCTTCGCTCAAGGCCTCGATCGTTTCCACGGAGAAATCGTTTCGTTTGAGGGCGACGATATTGATGGTGCGGGGGCGCGAAGGGTTCCCTTCGCAGAGCATGTAGGGCGGCACGTCGTGCAGCACGCGCGATAGCCCGCCCGTGAAGCTGTAGCTGCCGATGGTCGCAAAATGGTGAACGGCAACGCCCCCGGAGATCGAAGCGTCGTCATCGACGTGGACGTGCCCGCCCAGGAGCGTGGCGTTGGCCATGATCACCCGGTTGCCGACGCGGCAGTCGTGGGCGATGTGGCAGCCGGCCATGATGAAGCAGTCGCTGCCCAGCGTGGTCAGACCGTCCTCCTTTTCGGTGCCCCGGTTGATCGTAACCCCTTCGCGGATGACGTTGCGATCGCCGATGACGATCCGCGTGTCGCTGCCGCGGTAGGAAATGTCCTGCGGATCGCCGCCGATGACCGCTCCCGGCGAGACGCGATTTTCTTCTCCCAGGGTGACGCGGCCCAGGACGTGTACGCCGGAAATCAGCCGGGTGCCGCGGCCGATGCGGACGTGAGGCCCGACGTAACAGAGCGGACCGACCTCCACGCCGTCGGCCAATTCGGCCCGCGGGTCAACAACCGCGTGTGGATCGACGTGGATGGGCATGGGGAGGGTTCGGGGTTCGGGGTTCAGGGTTCGGAGGTCGGAGGTCAGTTGTGCAAAGATCAGTACTCAGTACCTCACCACTCACCACTCACCACTCACCCCTACGCACTGCGGCGGAGTCCTTCTTCCAATCGGCCTTCTTTCAGGAGCACTTTCACCAGCTCGGCATTCAGCCGGTGGCCGCTTTTGTAGGCGGTGATTTGTCCGAGGATCGAGCAGCCGGCCAAGGCGAGGTCGCCGACCAGGTCGAGCGCCTTGTGGCGGACGCACTCGTCTTCGAAGCGCAGCTCGTTGTCGATCACCCCTTCCGGGCCGTAAACGAGCAGGTCGCGATTGGTGACCCGGCTTCCCAGCCCGCGGCTTCTCAGCCACTGGGCTTCTTCCTCAAGCAGGAACGTGCGGGCCGGCGCCAGCTCGCGGCAAAAGGCATCGGAATCGACGACCAGTTCGATCGTCTGCCGGCCGATGGCCGTATCGTTGCCGTAGTCGAGGCGGTATTTGATCTGGAGTTGGCCGGGCTGGCCGGGGCGAGCTTCAACCCAGCACTCGTCGTTGCCCACGCGGGTCACCTCGGTCACCACGAGCCGCCGTTTGCAGGCCGGCTGCTCGACGATGCCGGCGGCGGCGATCGCTTCGACGAACGGCAATGCCGAGCCGTCGCAGCCGGGCATTTCCTGACCGGTGACGTGGATTTCGCAGTTGTCGATTCCCAGGCCGTACAAGGCGGCCAGAATGTGCTCGACCATTTCCACGCTGGCGCCGGCCTGAGCGAGTGCCGTGCGGCGCGGCACTTCGACCCGCTGCTGGACGCTGACGGGGATGGCTGTCGGCCGCGGCAGGTCGCTGCGGACGAAGACGACCCCCGAGCCGAGAGCGGCGGGACGGAACTCCACCTGGACATCCTTGCCGGACCAATAACCGAAGCCGCCGACGCTGGCCGGCTGGGCCAGGGTGCGCTGTCTGGCCAGAGGTGGTTTCACAAAGCTCGGCGAGCGCGAGGAGCGGGAAATCACAGGTGCAAACTCAGCAAGAGGAGTCGGCTCCCTGCTTCCCGCAGGAAGCAAGGAGCCGGAGCGAGAGTCCCAATGACTACTTCAGCTTGCGACCGGGTTGCGTCGCCGGCGGCCGCGCGATGCCTTCGGCTGGTGCGCCCCCAGCAGTAGTTGGATTGGCCCGCGGCGGCGGAGTCGTCCCGGCGTTGAGCTGCTTGAGGATGATTTCCGTGATGTCCAGCCCGTTGTTGAAGATCACAAACCGGCTGATGTTCTGCATCACCGACTTGGGATCTTCGACCTTTGGCTGATCATTGCTGTGCCGCAGGACCAGGCCGATGTTCCGCGACAGGGCGAACCGCGTGATCGTCTGCTCGATCTCGCCATAGGTTTCGTAGTACAGCTTGGCCTCATCGCTGAGGAAGTCCTGTTTCTTGCGGCGGAGGTTGAGGTCGTTGTCGGCGATGGCCTTGGTGATCGTTTCCTCAAGCTGTTGATATTCCGGCGACCCGGCTTTGTACGTGCCAAGCTCCTCGCGCTTCGTAGCCAGCTCGCGCTGCTGGTTGCGGACCCAGGCGTCGAGCTCGGCCCCGCGCTCGTTGAGCGCGATCAGCGCCGCGTTGAACCGGTTGTGGTTCTTGAAGATGTGGCTGATGTCCACCACGGCAACGTTGGTGCCGTTGGGTGCAGCCCGGGTCGGTGCGGCGGCTGGGGGCCTGGCGCCAATGGGAGGACGGTTCGTGCCGGCGGGGTCCTGGGCGACCGCAAAACCGGCGGAAAGGACGAGCAGACTGGCCACGCACGTGGCGGGATAGAGAGAGACTCTCACGCTCAGCACTCCTTGCTTGATTCGGTCAGGGGGACCTGCGGCCAATCGTCCGGTGATCGGTCGCATGAGGCGTCGCCCTGGGGATACGGGGACCCCAAGGCGCGGCCTATTCTGTCGGGAATCGGCGGATGGGTAAAGATCAGTCGTCGCGGGATGCCAGCATGCCTGGGAATTTTCCAAGCTCCTGCCCCCGCGATCGACCTGCGCCGCTAGCAGCCCCGCCGCTAAAGGCGCAACATCTTCGCACATCAGCCGGTGATTTATCGGCCACCTGGCGAAGATAGGTTGAGATTTCCGGTAAAGAAAATCGTTCCCGCCAGGGGAGCTTTACGGTCCGCGGCGGGCGGTCAGGGTCGCTTCCAGCTCCAGCGTCTTGTCGCCGCGCTTCACCACCAGCTTGACCTTGTCCCCCGGTTTGTGCTTGCGGAGGGCGTTTTCAAAATCTTCGATCACCGCGATCTTGCTGTCGCCGAGCTGGGTCAGCACGTCCCCCGGTTTGACGCCGGCTTTCTCGGCGGCACTCCCCGGCACGACGCCGGTGAGGGCGACGCCATCGGCCGCCGCGCTGTAATCCGGGATCGTTCCCAGCGACGGCCGGCCCCCGGCGGACGGATCGAGGGCAATCGTTTCCATCTTCTTGATCTCGACATACTTGGGCGGCGTCGCCTCGGCGTCGGTCTTCTCCACGATCCGCACCACCATGTCGGCAATCCGCCGCATCCCGGCAACGTTCAGCTTCTCGGCATCATCGCTGGGTCGGTGATAATCGCTGTGCGTGCCGGTGAAAAAGTGCAGGACCGGAATCTTGCGGGCGTAGAACGAGGAATGGTCGCTGGGTCCCAGGCCGCCGGGGTGCTTGGTGAGCTTAAAACCCAGATCCTTGCACAGCCCCTCGACCAGGGCGTCGAAGTGCGCGGCGGTGCCGGTGCCGTAGACGATCAGCTTCTCGTCCTTGAGGCGGCCGACCATGTCGAGGTTATACATGGCGATCGTTTTTTCCAGCGGAAAACGTGGCTGGCGGACGTAGTGCGCGCTGCCGAGCAGCCCCTTCTCTTCGCCGGTGAAGGCGATGAACACGATCCGCCGCTGCGGTTTCTTGTCGCTCGTCGCCAGACGATGAGCAATTTCCAGCAAGGTTGCCGTACCCGACGCATTGTCGTCGGCCCCGTTGTGAATGGCCGCGGTCCAGGGAGCGAGCGATCCAGCGCCCCCCATTCCCAGGTGATCGTAGTGAGCGCCGACAATGATCGTCTCGTCGGCCAGCGGCCCTTCGCCTTCCAGCACACCGACGACGTTTTTAACCTCGGCTTCCTTGGTGATGACTTCGGCCTCGATCTCGGCCGACCAGCCGGCTAGCTCTTTGCTTTGCGGCGTAAGCGACGCATCAATTTCCTTCTCGATGGCCGCCAGATCCTTGCCCAGCGCGGCGCTGATGACCTTGTCCATCGTCAGCCGGCTGCAAAACAACACCGGCGAATTGCGGCGGCCCCCTTCGGTCCCCGCGCCGTTGAACGGCAGGATCGCATCGGGCCCGTCGGATTGCTGCTTGCTCAAGGCGGCAATCTGCTCGGCCAGTTGGCCGATTTCGGCGGCGTGCTTCTGGCGGTCGGCGGCGGAGGGGTCGCTCTGTTCCTTGAACTTGCGGCGGGCTTCGACGAGCCGATCGATCGTTTCGTCAAACATTTTTTTGTTGTCATTGGCTCGATTGGCCAGCTCCAGGCCGTCGTTGAACATGATCACCGCGGCCGCCCCGTGCTCGAAAGCGTTGGAGATCTTGGTCGGGAAGAACGCGTGCCGCGACGGCTGCGTCCCGTTGAAGACGCTGTCCTGCTGTTCCTGCTGCGGCTCCTTGCGAATCAGCACGACGATCTTCCCTTGCACGTCGAGCCCCTCGTATTCGTCGTACACGACGCCGTCTTTGAGGTCCTTGGCGGTGATGCCATAGCCGACGAAAACCAGCGGCGCGGTCACCTTGCCGCTGCCGCCGACGGCCAGGGGGTTGAAGGTCTTGCCCAGCTCCAGCTCGATCCGCCGCGGCTCGGCCCCTTCTTTTTCCGGCGGGCCGACGAGCACCAGCTTATTGTTGGCGGGCGCACCCAGCTCGACGTTCGTCGTGACGGTGAATTTCTGAAACGGAGTGCCCTCAAAGAGGTCGGTCTTGAGTCCCGCCTTGGCAAATTCCGCCGCCAAGAAATCGGCCGCCTGATCGAGCCCTTTGGTGCCGATCCCGCGCCCTTCGAGCGCATCGGAGGCCAGGTGGCTGGCATGCGATTGGAGCCGGGCTTCGGAAGCCTCGGCGGTGGTCTCCGCGGCACTGGCCGACCGGAGCGCCAGCGCGGCCAGAAATAGTGCGACAAACGACCAACGAGCGGTGCGAGATGGCAGCATGGAAGCCAAGCCCCGGAGGAAAGAACGAGCGGATGGAAAGGAAGGCTTCTCAATTGTTTCCCGCGGCGCCGGGGCCGTCAACGATGCCGCAACGACGGGCACCCGTCACCGCGGGTGCTGGCAGGGAGCAAAGCGGCGAAGTATCCTGGGATGAGCCTCAAAACCCGCCCAAATCGCCCACCAGAACGCTTCGCCGGGAGCCTCTCCATGAAGTTTGCTTTTGCCTTTTCGCTGGCCGCCTTGGCCCTCGTGTCGCTGGCCGGACTGGCCGCCGCCCAGGATTTGTTCCCCGACAAGAACCTCGAAGCGGCCGTCCGCCAGCAAGTGTTCGAGAAGCGGAACAACGAAATGCCGCTGGTCGAGGCCGACGTGGTGAACATCTCCACGGTCAAAGCGATCAAGGGGAAGACGATCACCAACCTGGCGGGGATGGAGAAGTGCAAGAGCCTGGCGGAGCTCGATCTGTCGCACAACGAGATCGTCGATCTGACGCCGCTGAAGGACCTCAAGATCCTCCAAAAGCTCATGCTTTTTAACAACAAGATCGAGAGCATCGCGCCGCTGGCGGAGTTGACGGGGCTACAGCACCTGGAGCTGCAAAACAACAAAATCAGCGACGTTTCGCCGCTGGCCAAGATGTCGAACCTGATGATGCTCGACCTGGACAACAACCAGGTCAAGGACATCGCCCCGCTGGCAAGCTGCGGCAAGATCCACGCCCTGTATCTGCGGAACAATCCGATTGCCGACTTCAAGCCGCTGGCGTCCCTCAAGCGGATGGAGCGGCTGTGGCTCGACGGCACCGGCATTTCCGACCTCGCGCCGATTGCCGAGATGACCGAGCTCTCCTATCTGGGGCTGGATAACAACAAAGTCACCGACCTGACGGTGCTAATCGAGATGGGCAAGAAGGACCTGGCGGACCGGACGAAGACGCGGTTTGCCCCGTTCTGGAAGATTTACCTCAAGGGAAACCCGCTCAGCGACGCCGCCAAGACGACGCAGCTCGAGGAGCTGAAGAAGGTCAGCCAGAAGATCGAGCTGTAGCCTGTCGGCGGCCAGGGGCGGTTGCCCGGTGCGGTCCGTAGAGCTTAGATTCATGAGGCGCGGAGGTTGTTCGCCCTGTCTTCATGCATCTTTCTATCTTTCTTGGAGAGTACCCATGCGATGCGCCCTGGGATGGTTGGCTCTGGTTTGCCTGGTCATTGCCGGATGCGGAGAGAAACCGCAATCATCTGCCGGTCCGGGGTCTTCCGGCGCGATCGTCACTGACGCTGCCGCGAAGCCGGGCGCTGAGACGGGAGCAGCGACCGACGCCAAAACAGAAGCCGGTACGACGACGGTCCAGATCTCTCCCGAGAATACGACCATCACCTTCGTCGGGACGCACGCTCCCCCCAAGGCCAAGGACCCGCGGACCGGCACCTTTGAGAAGTTTTCCGGCACGGCCGAGATGGACGCGGCAAACAAGCAAATCAAGTCCCTGTCGGTCGAAATCGACACGACGTCGCTCAAGGCCGAGCATGAGGAGCCCGGCAAAGCCGTGATGTTGACGAACCACCTGAAGAATCCCGACTTCCTCGACGTCGAGCAGTATCCGACCGCCAAGTTCGAGAGCACCAAGATCGAGCATGGACCGGGGGACGCCCACACCGTCACCGGGAACCTGACGCTGCACGGGGTCACCAAGGAAATCACCTTCCCCGCCAAGGTCGAAACTCCCTACATCGTGATGATCTTCACGGCCGAGTTTGAAATCGACCGCATGGACTTCGGCGTGGGAGAGGGCAAAGTGGACCAGGTTGTCGAGCGGCCGGTGACCATCAAGGTCACCCTCGGCAAGAACCCGGGGTAAGGCGCCCACACCTTCGGTCCGACATGGATGAAATCCTCCAAGCCGTGGGGATGGCATTCGTCCTCCCGGCTGGGGCGGCACTGGCCGCCGGCTGGTTGGCCGGCAAGTTCCTCCCGGCGAGCGCTCGATCGTTCAGCGCAGCGGCAGCATTTGCCGTTGCGTACTGCGCCGGCTCGCTTCTCTTGCGGCGGTGGAGCGAGCTTGTCCCCACGCGGCATTTTCATTGGCCTTTCTATCTGGCGCTGGCCGGCGCGGTGCTGGGAGCGCTGGCCGCGACGTCTGATCCCCAGCGGGGATTTCGCTGGCGCTGGCAGCTCCTGGCGGCAATCCTGGCGGCAATCGTGCTCGTGCCCACCTACCCAGCGCTGTCGCCGCCGCGGTGGGTGCAAGTACCCCTGGTGGCCGGGTACTTGTTCCTGCTCGCGGCGGGACTCATGCCACTGTCCAGGCGCGTTGCTCCCGCGGCGCTCGCCGGATTCTTATCGCTCTCGGCGCTGACGGTCGGGGTACTGACGGCGGGGCTCGTTAACCTGAGCCATGGAATGGGGGCCCTGATGGCGGCCGGCGCGCTGGCCGGGTGCTGCGCAGCGCTATGGCGAGTGCCGCGGCCCCAGGGGGCAGCCGCGCTCGCCGTCTGTTACGCCCTGGTCGTGGGGGGATGGGCGTACATCGGCGCCCGGGAGTCGAGTCCCCGGCTGTGGGGATCGCTGGCGGCAGCGCTGGCGCCGCTAGCGCTGTGGGTTCTGGAAGCACCGCCGCTGGCCAAGATCGCGGGAATCTGGAAGACGATCGCCCAGTGGGCGATCGTGAGCGGCGTGCTGGGCGCGGCTGTGGCGTGGGGCGTTTTGACCGTGCGGTAAATCCGACAGCCACGCCTAGTGATCGAGAATGAACTCGTTGCTGTTCAAGAGCGCCCACCAGATGTCTTCCAGGGCGGCGGCCTGGTTGTCCTTGGCATTGGCTAGTATCAGCCCGATGGCCTGCTGCTCCTGCGCCGTGGGCTTGCGGGAGAGAGCCGCCAAGAACAGGTGCTCGATCTTCTCGTTCATCGGCAGAGAATCCTTGGCGACCAGAGTCTTAAGGCGGCCCCCTTCCTCCGCGCTGACCGCCCGCCGCGTGAGCCGGCTGTCCATCATTAGCTCGGACTGCACATTACTTCCTTCGTGACTTTCCTCTTCGCCATCGTCGGTCCCCATCTGGCGATGGAGTTGGAAGAGAAAATCGCGACGTGACTGCGCAATCTCCGCCCCGTTATCCGCCTTCTTCCGCAGATCGGCGGCCGCAATGAGTGAATCGACGACCTCTTCCGCCTTCATCGGCCGGCTGTAATACCGGGAGAAGAGAGGCGTCTTGCCCGATTCGGGCGCATCCCCGAGCCCGCCGCCGGGGATCCGGCTGGAACGGCTGAAGGCATCCGAAAGCACCATCCAGCGGACGGCCCGTTTGAAATCGTAATCGTGGGCCACGAACTGCCCCGCCAGCGCATCGAGCACCTCAGGATGCGACGGCTCGCTGTGCGGGCCCATGTCGTCGATCGGGCTCGTGAAGCCGTAACCGAAGAAGTGCGACCACAGCCGGTTGACCAGCGCCCGCGGCATTTCCCGCGAGTTGACGACCAATTTGGCCAGTTCCTGGCGGCGATCCACGACGGCCAGAGAGCCGCTGGGGGGAATCTTCGTGCCGTCGATGAACTCGGGCGTGGCCGCCTTCACGATGCCGGTGGTCGATTGCTGATAGTAAACTTCGCCTTCCTTGGTGACGCTTGGCTTGTTCACAAAGTCGGCGCTGACCAGGCGTACCAGGTCTCCCTCCCGGTGGGCGTCGGTCTGCCGCAGGAAGGAGTTGAGGGCCCAATACTGGTGCTGCGACCATTCCTGCGACGGGTGGCTGTGGCACTGGGCGCAGTGCAGTTGCTGCCCCAAAAAGACGCGCGATACGCGGGCCGTGGCGAGCGTGGCGTTGTCGTTGATGCCGGCGAGGAGGAAGTTGACCGCGCCGTTGAAGTCAGCCGTGCCGGGACGATTCGCTCCTGTGGCGGTGAGCAACTCTTCGACGATCTGGCTGTACGGCTTGTTCTCCTGAAGCGACTGCTGCAAATAGGCCTGCAGCCCTTCTCGGCTGGCCAGCGAGCCTTCGCCGCCGCCGGTGCGGCCGATCAGCACGTTGGTCCATACGTTCGACCAGTGCTGGGCGAACTGCTCAGCATATTCCTCGCCCAGCAGGCGATCGACGAGCTGCTCGCGCTTGGCGGGGGACTTATCCTGTTCGAAGGCCGTCACCTCGTCGTGACTGGGGATTCGCCCCAGCACGCGGACGAACAGCCGGCGGCACCATTCGGAGTCCTTGGCAGCGTCGGCCCCATTGACGCCGGCCTCGGCCCAGGAGCGACGCAATTCGGAATTCACCAGCGACAACAGTTCGGCTTCGGGAAGCGGCTGCTGCGCGTAGCGGGGACGATCGCTGGCAGCGGCCGGCGACTGAGAGTCGCTGTTGCCGCCGGGAACGACCAGCGGAATGACCTTCGACCCATGACCCCCGGCGCGGGCGACTTGAGCTGCATCCGACGAGCCCTTCGTATTCTGATTCCCGGCGATTTGCCGGTTTGCGTCCTCGACGGTCCGCTGCGTTTTGTCCCCCTTCAACTCGTCGCGGACGGCAAGTTGATTGGGATTGTCGGCACCGGGACCGATCAGCCGCAGGGCGGCAATTCCCAAAGCGATCCCCAGTCCGCCGATAGCGGCCGCCGTCGTGATCCACTGCCACAGCGGCGTCCGCGGATTGGCCGCACGACGGCGAACGGGCTTCGCGGCACGGCCATTGACCGCCACGAGGGGGTCCACAGAAACATCGAGAGCCGGATCGTCGATACGCACCGCGGGGGTGGGCAGCTTCTGGTCGATCTTGGCCTCCGCCAGAGCGCGGAGAATGCGCGCGGTCAGGTCGGGGGGGCGGCGGCCTCCCAGGACCTCGTCCAGGCACGCATCGAGAATTGGGTCGCGATCTGGTTTCATTTCATTTTCGACTCGATGCAGTCCCGCAATTGCTGCTTGGCACGCTGCATCAAGTTCTTCGCCCCATGTTCGGTGATTTCCAAAATAGCCGCAATCGCTTCCCGCGAGCTTTCTTCCCGAAACCGCATCTCCAATGCCAACCGAGCCCGCTCGCTGATTCCCTTCAAACATTCCCGCAAGGCGTCGAGCAAGGCCTCCCCGTCATCGTTGCCGGCCCAACTCGTCCAGGTTCGATCCAACTCCTCCACACGTTCCACCGGCGTGACCTTGCCGGCCCGCCTTTGGTAGGAGATGAACAGGTTGTAAGCCACCTTCCGCAAATAGGCCGAGGTTGCCAGAGGCCCCATATCCTGAAACGGTTTTTGCAGAACGCTCAAAAACGTTTCCTGAGTCAAGTCCTCCGCCAAAGCCGCGTCACATCCCAGTGCCCGCAAATACCGCCACAGCCCGACCTGATAGGCCTGGACCAATGCGGCGGGATCGATCCCGGCGGATGGTTGGGACGGCTCTGTTCTCATGTCCCAATTGTAAAGCGCCGAGGGGCGTCGAATGTACTCTCCTGGCAAGGGTTTTCGTCCAATCGTACCCGTTTTTTCGCACACGCGCTCGGCGCAGGTGCCCACCCACATCCACTCACCCTAAACAAACCGGGGAGCCAGAGGGCTCCCCGGAGATTCCTTGAATTGCCAGTTGCAAACTAGGCAAACAACTCCTTGATCACCTTGCCGCTATTGGCGATTTTCATCGGCCGGCCGCTCTTGCTGGTGAAGGTCGTTTCCAGCGAAATGCCGAGGGCCTTGCAAACCGACGCCATCACGTCCTGCGACGTATAAGGCTCGGTCTCGACCGACGTGCCATCTTCGTTGGTCTCGCCGACAGCGATGCCCCCCTTCATGCCCGCCCCGCCCATCACCACGCTCCACGAGCGGGCCCAGTGGTCGCGGCCCGAATTGCCGTTGATCCGCGGGGTGCGGCTGAACTCGCCCATCCAAATGACCGCTGTATCCTGGAGCAGACCGCGCTGATCGAGGTCTTCGACCAAGGCGCTCATCGCCC
The DNA here is from genome assembly GCA_035512595.1 of Pirellulaceae bacterium. Lineage (GTDB taxonomy): Bacteria > Planctomycetota > Planctomycetia > Pirellulales > Pirellulaceae > DATKDU01. The sequence goes on along the minus strand of DATKDU010000370.1, from coordinate 14,972 downwards.
GATCGAGCGTCGGCAGCTTCTGATCGCGGAGGATGGGGAAAATGCCAGCGTGGTTGTCCCAGCCGCCAAAATCGACCTCCACAAACGGCACTCCGGCTTCCACCAGGCGGCGGGCCATCAGGCAGCCGCGGGCGAAGGGATCGGTGCCGTAACGGTCCTGCACCTCGCGCGGCTCCTTGGTGACCTTGAAGGCCTCCATCTGGGCGCTGGTCATCAGGTTGAGGGTCTTTCGCAGCACGTCCTGGTGGTCGTTGGCAGCCGAGCCGCGATTCTGCGAAATGAAGCCCTTTTCGATCAGATCGAGGGCGGCCATCCGCTGCATCAGCCGCGTCTGGTCGAGCCCCATCTCCAGGTTGCGGACCTGACCGTTGCTGTTGACCACGAACGGCGAATAAGCCATGCCGAGAAAGCCGGGGCCGACGCTGCCGCCGCCCACCGACACAAAGGCCGGAATTTCCAGCTCCGGACGCGTATCGGCCAGCTCGTGCGAGATGACCGCGCCGTAGCTGGGGTGCTCGATGTTCGGATTCGGCTTGTAGCCGGTGTGCATGTAGTACCGGCCGCGGTTGTGGTCGGCTTCGCTCGTGCTCATCGAGCGGACGATCGAGAGCTTGTCCATGACCTTGGCGGTCATCGGCATGTGCTCGCAAATCTGCACGTCGCCCGCGGTGCTAATCGGCATGAATTCGCCAGCGGTCGTCGCACCGGGCTTGAGGTCCCAGATGTCCATCGTCGAAGGACCGCCGCTCATCCACAACAGGATGGCGGCCTTGTGATTCCGCTTCAGGTCAGCGGCATGCACCCGCAGGCTGTTGGTCAGCGAGAGGGCCGGGACGGCCAGGGCCGAAGCGCCGGCCAAGTGCGACATAAAATGGCGGCGGGACATGCCGGATGGAATCGAGGCGTGCGTCATATGTGGCTCCGTAAACTGATGGTCGGCAATGAATGCCGCCGAAAATACTCGATCGAACCCCGTTTTGCTTATCAAATGCTCCCGCGCGGCGGCGGAAGGTAACTCAGGTCGTCTTGCAGACCCCTGCGAACCTCATGCCGTTTAGTGCTGGAGAATGAATTCGTTGCTGTTGAGGACCGCCCAAAACACGTCTTGCAGGGCTGCCGCGGCGTCTCCCTTCCGCCAGCCGACGATCGTATTGGCGGCATCCACTTCGCGCTGCGTTGGATTACGAGCGAGCGTGGCCTGGAAAATGTACTCAATTTTCTGCGCGGGCTTGAGGTTGCTGGTCGCCACCTTGTGCAGGAAGCTGCCGGGCTGGGTGCCCGTGGCATTCTTGATCAGGTCGCCGTTCATCAGCATCAGCACCTGCGGGATCGTTCCATTGAAAGTCGTGGATTCGTCCCCCTCGTCGGTGCCGAAGGCGATCGTGAACTGCGCCAGCCAGTCGGCTTTGAGCCGTTCCTGCTCTTCGTATGCCCCCCGCGTCTTGTGGGCCTCGGTGGCCACCAGGAGCGACTCGTACAGCTCTTCCGCCCGCATCTGCCGCAGGTAGAAGTGGCTGAACTTGGGGGTCTCGCCCAGGAGGGGATCGTCGGACTTGTTGCCCGGCAAAACCTTGCTCGACAGCGAATAGGGCTCGCTGAGAGTGATCCAGGTGATCAACTCCTTGAGGTTGAAGCTGGCCTTGCGGAATTCCTTGCCGAGGTAGTCGAGCAGGGCGGGGTGGGTGACCGGATTGTGCGGCCCCATGTCATCGACCGGCTTGGTGAAGCCGTAGCCCAGGAAGTGGGCCCACAGGCGGTTGGCGATCGTCTTGTCCATGTATTCCGACTGAACGATCATCTTGCCCAGTTCGGTGCGCCGGTCGCAGTCGGACAGATAACCGCTCTTGCTGATCTCGGTTCCGTCCACGAACACCGGGAAGGCACTTTCCAGATTGCCGTTGCGCAGCTCGTAGAAGATGATCGCCTCTTCAGGATTGGCGGCGCCTTCGCCGGCGAAATCCTGATTCACCAATTCAGCCGAAGCGACGTCGCGCGAGCCGGGGACGAACTTGCGCAGCGCCCGCGTCTGACGGAAGAAGGCGTTGAACTCCCAGAACTTCCGCTGCTTCCATTCGTTGAACGGGTGGTTGTGGCACTGCGTACACTGCACCTGGAGGCCCATGAAGAGCTTGGCCGTTTGAGCCGTCGCCTGGGCGGCGCCTTCATCGAGCTTCATCACCAGAAAGTTGGCGGCGCCGTTGTAGTTGTCGGTGCCCGGCACGGTCGAACCGGTTGCAGTGACCAGTTCGAAGACCATTTTGTCGTACGGCTTGTTGCGGGCGAATGAATCGCGCAGGTACTTCTGCATCCCCGGCCGGCTGGTGAGCGTGTTGTCTTCCAGGCCGCCGTTGCGCCCGATGAGCAGGTTGGTCCAGATCGTGGTCCAGTTGCGAGCGTACTCCTCGGTAGATGCGTCATCGTTGAGGAGCTTCGTGACCAGCTTCAGCTTCTTCTGCGGGTCCTTGCTGGCGGTGAACTCGCGCAGCTCATCGACCGCCGGAATGCGACCGAGAATGTCGAGATAGACCCGGCGGCACCATTCCCCGTCGGTGGCTGGGGGGGACGGAACCAGTTGATTGTCCGTCCAGACCGTGCGGATCTCCTGGTTGATCATCCGCACCTGAGGAATGTTGTCGTCTGACGCCCCCGTTTCCCCGTCCTTGGCAAGCAGAGGAAGGGCGAACAGCGATACGGCAAACCCCAAGAGCAAGCGCAAACCGGCGGGCAATGGGTTTGATGTTCGTGTCATGGACTCTCTTCTCCGGCGAACGCTCTCAGCCCTAAGCTGTTGCTCCATAAGCCTTAAACGCAATGCCCCCCGAACCGTACTCAGCGGGATGCGCAAATTCCGCCAAATCAAGTCCGCATCTTACTGACACTCGACAAGGTTTGCCAACGAAAATGCACAAGACCCCAAAATGAATGGGGTCGGCAGGCATCAACAGGCCCTGGCATCGCCCTCCTTTTAGGTGGGTGAACATTCCACTAGCAGTTCATTATCCAGATTTAATGGACGATTATCTTCCGTTAAGTCGTGTAGCCCTTGGCCGACATCGGGGCCAATCAGGTCGAATAAACCCATCGTCCCAAGACCAGCATGGGAGCCAGCAGGAGCACAATTCCCAGCGCGTAGATGGGATGTGCGCTCACCAAGGCCACGGCGGCATCGAACAGGATCAGCGACACAATGCCGTTTTTGACCCCAGCTTGGACGTTGCCGGGGGATGGGTCGAACAAGGCCGCCAGACACCGCCGCAGCAAGATGGCCAGCAGAACGGCCAGCAGCAGCCAGTAGGTTTGGATCGAGACGTCTTGGCGCCCGATGTACTGTCCGGCCCACCCCAGCACGGCCACTCCAGCGGTCATCACCACCATCCCGGCAATCAAGGTCCGGACCGAGCTTTGCCCCGCCTCTCCTTTGGCGAAGATCGTCACCCCGACGACATAGACGCCGATTCCCGCCGCGGGCAGCAGATGTCGCGCCTCGAATCCCAGGAAATACCCGGCGGCACTGGGGGCGATGCTCATCCCCAAGAGGACGTTGAAAAACCGGCACAGGCCCATCCCCAGCGGGCCGATAGGGAGCCGCTTCAGCCACCCGTCATAAAGCAGCACGCTGCCGGCCAGCAGCACGGCCACCGCACCTGATCGCCATGCGACGGACGGGTGAGCATACGCCGCTCCTGCCAGGCCGCCGAACACAACGCCGGCAATCAACAGGGCGAAGCCAATCGTTCGCGCCAGCGGCAGCGCGATCTGCCCCGAAGGGAGCGGCCGGAAGGGACGCTCCTGCGCATCGATATCGATGTCGAACACATCGTTGAGGACCATGCCGGCGGTATACAGGAATGCCGAGGCCAGCGCGAGGCAGGCGAACAATCCCCACGGTTCATAAGAGTTTTGAACGACGAGGTATCCCATCGCAATGTCGGCAATCGCGGTGAAGACATTGGGGGCGCGCAGCAGGCGCAGCCAGGCCAGCAGTGGAGAGGTTGCAGTCGGGGATGCCGGGGGAGTGCTCATTTGCTAGTAGAACGGAATTCATTCCATTCGTTCCATCGACGGGAACGGAATGAATTCCGTTCTCCTTGATCCATTGATCGACGGGAACGGAATGAATTCCGTTCTACAGATCAACGCGCCGCGAGGCCATCGCCCTTTCGCCCGGCAGGCGCACATTCCATGCCAGCCCCAGGGCCTGCATCGCGCGAATCACAAGCCAACTGGCGTCGAGCTGCCACCACAGAAGTCCGTGCCGCGCGGAGGTCGGAAACGCATGGTGGTTGTTGTGCCATCCTTCTCCCAGGCCAAAAATCCCGCAGAGCCAGTTGTTGCGCGAATCATCCCCCACGTCAAAATCGCGGCGTCCAAAAACGTGGCAGATCGAGTTGATCGACCAGGTAATGTGATGGGTGATGAAAATCCGCACGAGTCCCCCCCACAGGAGGCCGAGTGCCGCCCCGCGCCAGCTCCCTTCGATCAGTCCGCCGATGGCCGTCGGAATCGCCAGGCTGACGATCACCCACAAAAAATAGAGCCGGTTGACCAGAAGCAGCGGCCGCTCCGCCAGCAGGTCGGGAATGTAGCGCTCCATATCGGGGGAGCTCCAGTAACCGGTAAACAGCCATCCCGCGTGCGCATACCACAGCCCGCGAAGCGATGCCCACCACCCATGGCCGTGCAGATGCGGAGAATGCGGATCCCCCGGCAAGTCGCTGTATTCGTGGTGCCGACGGTGGACAGCACACCACACCAGGGGCGAGCCTTCGACCGACAGGGCGCCGAGCGCCATCCAGAACATCCGCACCCAGCCGTAAGTCTCAAACGACCGATGGGTCAGCAGCCGGTGAAATCCCACCGTGATGCCCAGACCGCTGGCGAGCCAGCCGCCGATGAGCAGCGCGAGATACGGCCAGCCCATGAAGCCATAGCGCCACGAAATCGCAATCGCAGTCAGGCACCCCAGAAAGGGAAGGACGACTGCCGTCCCCATGACCAGCTTGTGCGTCAGCGGGGCGGGAGGCGCGACCATGCGAAGCACCGCGCAAACCAGGAGCGCCGTAGGGACCAGGATGATCGCCCCAATCACTGATTGCCGCAAGCTGGACGCGGCAGCGCGCCGCGTCCGAAGATTCAGCAATCACAAGGCCAATGCTCAGCGTGGATTAGTAGCGGCCGCGGCCGCCACCATCGCGGCCGCCTCCGCCGCCATATCCTCCACCGCCGCCGCCACCACCACCGCCGTAGCCGCCACGGCCGCCGCCGTAACCGCCTCCTCGGCCGCCGCCGCCGCCCGGCTTGGGGGCGCGCTCGCGGGCCTCGTTCACCACCAGGGGACGGCCATTGCAATCCTGACCGTTGAGGCCGTCGATCGCGGGCTGCATGTCCGCGTCGTTCGCCATCGAGACAAAACCAAAACCGCGGCTGCGACCGGTCTCCCGGTCCATGATCACTTCCGCTTCCGCGACGTCGCCGTACTCCTTGAACAGGCCCTCCAGATCAGAGGAGCTGTACGACCAGGGCAGATTGCCCACATAGATCCGCTTCGCCATACAAACAGGTCCTTAACACAAAACAAACTGGGAAAACCACAGTTGCCCAACGCCTGACGGCCAGCGGGGGCGAGTGCGATCTGTCGTCCTCAGGACCCTGTCGCTCAGCGAATGGAAAAGTGCCCAATCGACAAACAAAAGGAAACCAACTGAAGCAAACACCAATCACAACCTCGTTCGAGCCCGCCGACCGCGCACGGTCGGCAACTGTTCAGCGGGAAATATACCCGCTAGCAAACTGAACGCCTAGTCCAATTTGCCTGAAATTCGGCCTGCGACTGAAGCCAATTCCAGATCCCAAGACTGGCCAGGCGGCCCTCACTCGGGGAGGTAATTCAGCGTGTAGTAAGCCGCGGCGTGCAGCAGCGGCAATCCTCGTGCCGATCGGACTCCCGGCAACCGCAACTCGTGGACGTGCCCCTCCTGAAGCCCATCGATCACCAGCCGCACGCGCGTTTTGTCGGCAGAAACTGTGGCATTTTTGATCGTCGGAGTTGTGCGGTCCACTTCCGGACTGCCGTAGTCGGCCTGGTAAATATACGTGTAAGTCTCCAGCGAATACGACGCGATGTCGCCGGCCGCGGACGGATCGACCGGCTGCGTGAAGGTCAGCTCGAAGCCGTCGGGTTTGGCACGCATTTCGTGTACTTCAAACGGCACTTTCCCCGTCCAGACGAGCCGGTCGAGGGAGTACGGCTTGCTGCCGCGGGAGCCCCAGCCGCGGTTGGTGCCGCCGACGAAGAGCGAGCCGTCTTTGGTCATCAGCAGCGAGAGGGAACCCGAGCCGAAACCCTGGCGGAACGGAAAGCAGGCTCCTTGATAATGCCCTTGCACTTTCTCCAGGAAGACGCGCATCACCGTGCTGTGCGACTGGTCGGCGACGAAGAGCTGATTCTGAAACGGGCCGAACTTTCCGCCGCTCGTGTCGCAAGCGATGCCCGCTGCCGATTGGCCCATTTTCGGATACGGGAAATAAACTGCCGGGGGTTCAAGTTCCGGGATTTTCTTGGCCTCGACCATCATCCGGCTCTTGGTCTGCGGGTCTTTGGGGCGCGGGCCGATCGCGCCCTCGGTGACGTCGTACCAGCGATTGCCGGCGGGGTGGCCTTGAAAGGAACCGGGGCGAAGATGCTTGAGGCTGCACGCACCGTTCCACGGTCCTTGATTCTCGGTGTAGAAGTAGTCCCCAGCGGCGTTGTGGCCGATGCCGCCCGGCGAGCGAATGCCGCTGCACGTCGGGATGACGTTTCCTTCGGGGGTGATTCGCAGGCACCAGCCGCGATACTTGTACTCGCTGCTGAAGGAGCCGGTGAGGCAAAGGACGACCCAGATGTTGCCGTCCTTATCGGGCTTGGAGCCGAAGGCGTACTCGTGATAATCGCCGCCAATCTCCCAGCCGTCGCTGAAGGTCTCGAACAGATCGCCCCGGCCGTCGTTGTTCCCATCCTTGATGCGAGTCAGTTCGCCGCGCTGCGTGGCGTACAGCCAGCCGTCCTTGTACGTCAGCCCAAGCACTTCGTGCAGGCCGCGGGCAAACGGCTGAAACGTGATGTCCTCCGGCGGATCGGCAAACGGCTGATCGACCAGGAAAATATCGCCGCGGCGAGTCGAGACGGCCAGCTTGCCTTCGGGCAGCAATTCCAGTCCTCCCGCTTCCAGATTGACGTGCTCCGGAATCGGCAGCTCGATCATCCGGTAGAAGTCTTCTTCCTTGGGAGGTGAAGGATCGGCAGCGATGGCGGAGGTAGAGATGCAAGCAAGAAGCAATAGCGCAAGCCCTGCATTCGCCAACCGAGCGTAACCCGCCCCACCGACCCTGGTCGGTGGTTCCGTGACTGAGCAGCTAGAGACGTGGTTGTTGCGCATCGTTTTCTCATACTCCCCACCGACCCTGGTCGGTGGTTCCGTGACTGAGCAGCTAGAGGCGTTGATCATCTTCATCATTTTTCACACTCCCCACCGACCCTGGTCGGTGGTCCCGTGACTCACCAGCTAACTGGACGACGACGATATCGCAAGGTTTCTCCGCACGGCATCCAAATCGTACTCGCCAAACGTCCCCACAAAATATCCGAATTGAAACAGCGGTTTCATGCCATGCGCATAGGCCAGATTGTTCAAGTACCCGAGCGCCACATCTGCCGGAGCCTCGTTCCACGAGAATCCGAGCGTTACATGGAGGTGATCCGGCAAGACGGCCAATCGCGAAAGCGAATGACCTTTCTTTCTAGCCGCCCGGAGCACCATGTCGCGCGTGATCGCCAGCCGCTCGTAGCAAACATCGCACCATCGCTCGTTGTGAACCAGCACCAGGTGCAAGTTGCAAAGGTAACGGCCATGCGTGCTGAACCGGGCTTCGCTCAGGTCCACTTCAGGGAAACACAGTTGAAAATCGGCCAGCGGCTCCTGGACCTGCTGGTCGGCCATGCGGTGATGTCCAAGCTGCTGGCTCACATACGCCTCGACCGCTTCGCGGCGCACCTCCCCTATGCCGGTTAGTGAAAAATTCCGCTTGAATAGTTCGGGATGTGTAGCGCGGACCGCATGTTGAAGGCGGCCCTTCACCGACTTGACGATCCCTTTCGGCGAAGCGTGCGATTTTGTGCTCAGCAGGAAGAGCAGCGTGGTCGGGCTGCGAAACGTGTGCTCGAGCACTCGTACGCCGTCTGGCTCGACTGCCATGCGGAGCTGTTCGATCCAATCCGCAGCCGGGGGCATCTGCCGATTGGAGAACAGCGCCAGCGACCACCGCAGCTCGTAGGCGGGGTGGCAATTGTCGGCGGTGTAAAGCGGTTGCATTGTCGTCGTGTGGAGTCACGGTACCACCGACCTGGGTCGGTGGGGAATGGTATCGTTCGTGTGTTCGGTCCGTTCTAGCCGACCAATCACAAATCCACCGACCAGGGTCGGTGGGGATGACCTATTATCGTCGCTTGACCTCTAGCCCGTCAGTCGTCAAGCCACCGACCAGGGTCGGTGGAGCCGGTCACCAATCAAACTCCTGCACGACCTCACTCTTGCCATTTTCAAACACGAGCGGTACGAGCAGCTCTTTGCGGCCGCCGCTTTCGCGAATGAGCGGCTTGTCAGCCGACTTGATCCGCAGCGTCCAACGATTGTCGATCTTGCATGAGCCATCGTCGTTGGCAGCGACATCGCCGGCAGCCGCGCGGAAGTAAAGCTTGCCGGACGGGGTGCCCTGCACCGTAATCGTTCGCCGCATCACGTACACGTCGTCCTGGCCGACTGGCGCGAAGTAGTCCTCGACTTTCAACTCACCGAGCGAGTACAGAAACGTCGGCCGCTGATATTCCCCCAGCCGATAGCCGCGGAACTGAAATCCTTGTTCCTTCGCTGGTCCATTCGGCCACGCCGCCTTGTCGTCCGCCAGTAGCGCCAGCGGCACTCCCTCGATGAGCCGCAGGATGTTGTCCCCTAGCGGTCCCTCGAATCCAGCGCCGCGGTCATTCCAGTGCTTCGCGGCATCCATAAACGCCCCGTGCCACAGCATGGCTGGCCGCAGGTTATTCGCATCCCATGCCAGGTTGAGCTTCTCGGGATAGCCGACGCCGATCGCTCGCGGACCGGCCCCTTCGATGAAGTTGCGGTAGATGATCGCCTCGTCGTAGGCGATGAGCTCCATCTTCCCGGTGACGAGGCCGATGGGCAGGATTGCCTGGTCGCCATCGGCCAGGTACGCCCACATGGCCCGCGTCTGCTTGTCCACGCTCCCCTCGAGGATGCTCGGCAGCGTCGTTTCGCCGTTTGGAAATGGCGTCGGCATTCGCGTTCCGGGCCGATACGAGAGCGGACTGCGCATGTAGTGGTGGAACCACTCCGGCTTGAGTCTCTTGGTCATCGTCGTCAGGCTCATGGCCTGAATGCCGCTCGATTTGCGGCCGGCAAACGTGTGGCACTTGATGCAGCCGAAGGCTTGCCCGCCGACCAGCCGGCGGCCGACGGCTTTGGTCTTCTTGTCCGCCAAATCGAGATCGACCGACGGCATTGGTTTGGCGCTGGCAGAGTCGAGCTTGTCGAGTGCCGTGACGAAGGCGGTCACGTTCGCGGCCCCATACCGGGGCATTCGCGTGAACATATAGGGCCGCTCTTTGGATCCCTGCTCGAGGACCGTTTTGAGCCACTCGGTCTGCAGCTTGGCGCCGACGCCGGTCAGCGACGGCGGCAAACGCCCTTCGTCCCCCATCTCCGGCATGTCGGACTGGAAATGCGGATTGCGTGCGTCTTCCACGCCGCCAAGTTTTTCCCGCTCGTGGCAGGCGCAGCAGTTGAGGCGGATCGAGTGGCGCGTCACGACTTCCGTCTCGCTCAGCGGCTGCGGTGACTTCGCGGCACCGATCGCCGCGGCCAACGACACTCGTTGGCGGGCGTTCAGCCCATAATTAGGCGACTTGCTGTTCGGAGACTCAAGACATCCGCCAGCACCCGTTAGCGAGGCCAGCGGCGGCGCCATCAGCGACGAGGCGATTCGCTGACCATTCTGCTTTAGTTCGTGGCAGGACGCGCAACCGAGGCTGGCAAAATACTCGCGCCCTTTGGCCGCCTTGGCCGGATCGATGGTAAACGCTTCCTCGGGCGGCTTATCCCCTTTCGGCGGCGGCGCGGCAATCAGCGTCGCCAGATCCTGCTGCGGCATGTTCGGCCCCTGGAACTCCACTTTCAGCTCTTCGCCGCCAGCTTGCTCGAAGTATTCGACGGCGACCGTGTGCAGCCCGGCCTTCATCTGCTGCTGCTTTCGCTTCTGCTGCCCGGCGTGAACGCCGTCGTTATCGATGACCACCTTGCCGTCGATGTAGAGCTTCGAGCCGTCGTCGGAGTGGAGCAGGAACAGGTAGTTGCCATCGACCGGAATCTGGATGTGGCCGTCGAACCGCAGAGCGAAGTGGTCTTTGAGCTTCGTCACGCCAACGTCGAAACCCCCAGCCTCGCCGACTTCCACCGGCTGGAGCTTGCTGAAATCCGGAAGCTTGTTCCAATCCCCCTGATAGACCGCGAACTGCAAGCCCGAGCTGATGTCGAGGTCCTTGCACAGGTAGGCCGCGATGTCGCGGGCCTCCGTGACATCATTGACGACGTGCGGCATTCGTCCGCCCGGACGCACGGCCAGCGGATCAGCGAGGAACTGCGTCAGGCCGGGGATCGTGTACTTGCGGCTTGGCGTGCCAATGATGATCGACGTGGCGAGCGGCTGCTGGTTTTCTTCCTGGCGCGGGTCGTGGCAGGCGACACAGCCGAGCGAATGGTAAAGGACCTCGCCCCGGTTGACGCTTTGCCTCAGCGCGGCCGATTCGTTGAGCGTGCCAGTGGAGGCCAGAAAATGGACGAGCGCCTCGACCTTTTCTTTCCGCTCGGCCTCCGAAAGCGCCGCCAGGACGCTGGGCATCGTCGTTCCCGGCTTGGTCGCCTGCGGATCGGTTAGGAACTTCAGCAGGTACTGCGGCCGGACGCGACTGCCGACGGTGTCGAGAATGGGAGCAGGCTTTTTGACGATCATCGCATCCAGGGCCGTATCGGCCTGATGACACGACGTGCAATTGAGTTCGCCCAGCAGAAGCTGCCCACCGGCGACGGCATCGGATTTGGCCTCCGAATAAAACCGTTCAAAGGGGGCTACGCGAGGATGGGCATCAGCAGCAGACAGAGCGGCAGCCAGCATGGCACCGAGCGAAAACGCCAGCGCGGCCAGTGCGCGGCAGCATACGATCCGAGAAGGCATGAACAGGCTCCGCGGCGGGTTCGGCGGGATGTGTCAGGCGGGAGTCGATCGGGGAGGTTGCCCCATCATACTTCAGGCCAGCACTTTATGGCGAGTTTTGGGAGCGCCTGTCAACCAGGAATCAGCAAGCTATACTGGCCCCGTAGGACAGGTTTTCAACCTGTCCCGAATGCATCGCCCCTTTTGGACAGGTTGAAAACTTGTCCTACGAGCGCGTGAACGACTCCCTCGGCATTCTGGAAGTCTTCGGCCTGACGCCGGCCATGGTCGCGCTCGACCAGATGGACAAGACGGCCGGCATCCACTTGCGCCAGGTGGAGTTGAACGACTGGCTGGGGATCGTCCTCAAGATCACCGGCCCCCAGGCCGCGGTAAAAGCCGCGATCGCCGCTGGCGAAGAAGCGGCCCGGCAGATGAACGGCCGCCCGGTCGCTACCGTGATCAACAAGCCCGATGCACGGGCCATGAAGGCCCTCGACAGTCCCGTCGAAACTAGCCCGCTGATCCAGCAACCGATCGTCAAAAATCCCAACTACGAGATCCTCGGCAATCGCGAGAACGCTCCCATGGCTGACAACGCTTCCTTCGCCCTCGGCTTCATCGAAACGCAGGGCTTCACCGCCGTCTTCGAGGCCATCGACAGCGCCTGCAAGGCGGCCAACGTCGAGGTCGTCGGCAAGGAGAAACTCGGCGGCGGCTACATTACCGTCGTCGTCAAGGGGGATGTAGCCGCGGTGAAAGCGGCCATCGAGGCAGGAACCTCCAAAGTCGGCGCACTGGGCAAACTGATTGCCGGCCATGTGATCGCCCGTCCGAGTCCGGCGGTGCTGGCGCTGTTGCCCAAGGCGTAAGAATCGCAGCTACGGCAGGTGCTCAATCACGTCCTCGTGCTTGAACCGCACCTTGGGCAGCGCCGCGTACTTGTCGTCTGCCGCGCGATAGCCAGCGACGCAGACGACTGCCGTGGCATAGCCTTTGGCCCGCAGTCCGAGGAGATCGTCGTACTTGATCGGCTCGATCCCTTCCATCGGGCAGGTGTCGATCCCGAGCACGGCGGCACTGGTCATGAAATTCCCCAAGGCGATGTACACCTGCCGGACCGCCCATTCGTTGACGTTGAACTCCGCCGGCGGCGGTGCAAAGCTGCTCATGAGTTGCTTGCGAAAGCCGGCGAGCTGCTCGACGGCAATGCCGCGGACTTCGGCCATGCGGGCCAGATAGCGGTCGATGTCGGCCGCAGCCAGATCGGCCTTGATCGCGAAGACGACGACGTGCGAGCAATCTGCCAATTGCCGCTGATTCCAGGAGAGGGGGACGAGCTGATCTTTCAGCGGCTGATCGCAGATGACGAAGAATTTCCAGGGCTGCAGGCCGTAGGACGACGGAGTCAGAACCAAAGCCTCTTCGAGCGCCCGCCAGTCGTCGGCAGCGATCTTGCGCGTGGGGTCGAACCGCTTGACGGCGTAGCGCCAGCGGAGTTGCTCAAGTAACTCGCCGGAGGGTAACGCAGATGGCATGTGCCCGACTCACCCTTCAGAAAGTGCTGCACAAAGATCCTGCGAGCTGGCCAATCGCTGTTTCGCCGCATGAACCTGCGCTTGCGAAATGGCCTCGGTGACAACTTCCGCGGGCGAGCCGTATCGACCAGTCGCGACCTGGTCCTGAATAAATGCGGCCGCATCGCCTGTGATCGTGACGTGAACGGTTTCCATGACGGAAATCTCGCGGGGAAAACGCGTTCAGTGTACGCCGAGTTGCCGCACTACGCCAGAACTTCGACTGGCGCTTCGCCCACTCATGCCAATGCATCCCGCTGCTCGCGGAGCCAAGCCCGGCCGGATTGGACGACGGCCAGCCCTCGCTCTCGCTCGTTGACTTCCAGCGCAATGTCGCTACAGGAGCCGTCCAGGGCCGTCCCCCCGCCGAAGACCTGCCCCAGCCCGTCCTCAGCGAACGCATCTTCCAATTGTTCCTCGAACCATTGCCGGTCAAAAGGGTCCATCCCTGGTCGAAAGACAATCTCGAGTCGGATCGGGTCGGTCATGCCTCGCAACAACCTCTCTCGCGGCCGAACGCCTGCGTTCAGTTGCCGGGGCCGCTGGTTGGACTTCATGCCTCGGATAGGCGTAAGGCGGCCCCGGTCAACTGCAACGCCTCGTTAGGCACCAGATTGGCGAAACACTGACACGACAGCTGGCCGAGCCCGCCTATCATCGTTCCGTTCGTGCCGGGAATTGCGTTGCTCAATGGCAAGCAAGCCAACACGTTTACGTGTACGCCAGTTTCTTCGGCGATTGTTACGGCACGGGCCATGTTTCCCCCCGGATTTGCGGTATGACCGCATTCCTCAGTGTGTTGCTTCTGGCAAGTCACTTCGCCATTCCGTAGGCTTCGTGATGCCGACATCGCATGCCCTCACCACTCACCACTCACCACCCCATGCCCCACCTCCGACATCTCGCTCTCCGCTGCCGCGATCTGGCCAAATCGCGCGAGTTCTACGAGACGGCCATTGGCTGGCAGTTCGTCGGCTTTCGCAAAAGCGGCGACAGCCTGGACCTATCCGACGGGGTCAATAACATCACGCTGCTGTCCCATCCGGCGGACCCGCCGCGGCAGCAGCTTGAGGAAGGGAACGAGTTCATCCATTTCGGCGTGATCGTGGACGACCTGGAGGCTTGCTGGCGGCGGTGCCGCGAGTTTGGCGCGGTGATTTCCAAGGGGGACGTGAAGGACCGGACGGCCGCCGATCCGCACCAGCCGCCAGTACGGTCGTTCAAGGTGCTCGACCCCGACGGCAATGTGATCGACGTCACTGCGAACCGCGAGGAGTGGCGGGGAGTGAGCGTATAGCGGCTAGGCCGGCAAGTTGGCCAGAGTAAGGGGCGTTTTTTCTGGCGGCGTGCTACCTTTGTGCATCGGCGTCGAAGCAATCTCATTTTGCCTCGGGAGAAACTGGCGATGGACTCGATGAAACCCGGCCTGATCGGCGGCGGCGTGCTGCTCGTGCTTGCCATCGGCTACGCGTTGTTCTTCAAGGAGACCGACCGGCAGAAGTTCGATCGGCTCGAGATCGGCATGTCGGCCGCCGAAGTGCGCGACATCCTCCATCCCCCCAGCAGCGGGAAATACAGCGGATTCCGTTCCGACATTCGGGACAACGAAATCCTGCACCTGAACAACGTGATGATCGTGACGATGGCAGGCGGGCAGTTGGTCCACAAGGAATGGACCGGGCCGGAGCCGGCCAGCGCCAGCGGCCCTTGAGCGAGCTAGACCCCCTTCCGGGCCCCGCTGCCGTCCCGCCGGTTGAGCTCGTCCCGCAATTGGGCCGCCAGCTCGTACTTCTCGTTGGCGATGGCGTCGGCCAGTTGCTCCGCCAGCGTGCGGCCGACGCGGAAGTGCTGCCGCAGCGACTCGCGGAGCTCGGTCAAGCGAGCCACCAGTTCGTCGTCGTCGAACTCTTCCTCCGCCTCGTACTCCACGAAGACCTGGCGGATTTGGTCGAGGCCCTGGTTCAATTCCTCGACTGCCGCCTCGGCCCCCTTCTCCGCTAGCGAGGCCAGGGCGGCCGCCTGCGTGCGGTGGAACATGACGAACGGCCGGTACTGCTCGTGGCTCATCGTCCACTGCTCGTCGGAGGAGTGGTCGCGGCAAAAATCCATCAGCTTGAGCGTATGGTCGGC
>DATKDU010000369.1:0-3759 GCA_035512595.1 Pirellulaceae bacterium | reverse complement strand
CTTCACGTCGGGCGAACCCTCCGCGGCCAGCTTGTCAATCGTCGTCATCTGGGCTTCGCTCGCCCGGCCGACATTTCCCAATAGCCGCACGATCCATGGCTTAATGGCTTCGTCGCCGCTCTTCAAAAGGTACTGCGTCTGGCCTTCCTCGATCTCCCAGGTGCTCGTAAGCACCCACAGGGCGTGCATCCTCTGCTTGTGGGGCGTCTCCTTGGCATTGACCAGTTCGCGCAGCTTGTGCCGCGTCTCGGTCCGCTTGGGAAGTCCAGCGCTTGAACTCTGGATGTCCGCCAACTGCCGCTCAAACAGCAGCCGCTGCGCCGTGTGCCGAATATAGTCATTCCCGGCTCCCAGCCGCGCAATGAGCTGGTCATCGCTCTCCTTGCTAAGATCAAAATCCTTTGTCCGCGGCGTGTCTTGGTACCGCACCCGATACAGCCGCCCCCTCAGCCGGTCGATCCCCTTCGGATCGCGGTTGGCGTCCTGGTAGCAGTGATACCGGTCGTACCAGTCCAAGATGTACAGCGAGCCGTCCGGCCCCGTCTTCTGCACCACCGGCATGAACCAGGCGTCGTTGGCCGTGAGGAAATCGGGCTCGCCGCTGCCGGCATACGTGCTGCCGTTGCGCTCCAGCTTATCGACGTTGATGCAATTGCCGTGAATGTTCCCCATGTACAGCCGCTGGCGGTATTTCTCGGGATACGCGTCGCTGTCGAACCAATGAATGCCGCAGTAGGCCGCCTTCTGATGCTTGTGCTTGACGATCGATTCGATCTTCCAGGTGAACGGCGGGTACGGGCCGCCCTGGCGGTGGTAGTAGCCGGTCTCGACGAGGTGCCACAGGTGATCGATCACGCAGGCCGAGATGAAGAACGAGCCTTCGCCGTCGATGGCGATTCCCCAGGGGTTGCTCGTCCCTTCGCAGAAGACCTGAAACTCGCGCGTCACCGGATGGATGCGAAACAGGGCACAGGTGAACTGCCAGCCGGGATGGTCGGGTTTGTAATTGCCATTCGTCTCGGCGTACTTCACGTGGCACGGATTGAACACGCCGTTGAGCCCGTACAGCCAACCGTCGGGGCCCCACGTGAACGAATTGGGGAGCTCGTGCGTATCGTGTCGGCCAAATCCGGTGACGATCACCTCCTCCTTGTCCGCTTTGCCGTCGCCGTCCGTGTCTTGCAGAAACAAAATGTCCGGCGCATTGCCGACCCATACGCCGCCATGTCCGACGGCAATGCCCGACGGGATATTCAGCCCCTCGGCAAACACGGTGAACTTGTCGGCCTTGCCGTCGCCGTCGGTGTCTTCCAAGACCTTGATTCGGTCCTGCCCCTTGCCCGGCTCGCGGCGGGGATATTCCAGGCTCTCGGTGATCCAGAACCGCCCTTTCTCATCGATGGCCATGCCGATCGGATTGACGATCTCCGGCTCGCTGGCGACCAGCTCGACCTTGAATCCCTCCGGCACCTGCATCTTCTTGACCGCTTCGGCCGGCGATAGTGCCGGCCCCGGCGGCTTGTCCTGGGCGTGGGGGATGACCTCCTGGGCTACGGCATCGTGCAGCATTACGGCCGCATGGACAAGCAACGAAACGATCGCAAGACGAAACCAGGGCATTAGGCAACTCCCAAGGCAGGCTTTCGGTGGCAAGTCAGTTGCCGATTATCGTCCGCGACGGATGCGCGGGCAAGGATGACAGGCGGGCCGCCGACAGAGGCGAGGCGTCCGCTCACTACCGGCCCTTCGCCTTCGCGCGAGCCTCAATGTCGGTTTCAAGCCGCCCGCACCGAGCCTCAAAGTCGCCGATGACCCGCCCGAGCGAATCGTGCAATCGCTTCATCGTGGGGAAGGTCATTACCAGCTTATGCGAGACGACGACTTCCTTGGGGGGGCCTGTCGGCTGGGGATTCACGCCGAAATCGAGGATGACCTCTTCGGGGGTTCCGGTCACCCGCACGAAATTCAAATAATGGGCGTGGAGTTGGCTCGAGCCCAACTTCCCCTGCGGAGCGCTTGCACCCATCCGGATTTCGCCGAACACTTGCTCATGCCGCTCGACCGACGCAGCGAGCGCGCCATGCAAGCGCTTGGCGGTAAACAGATTCATGACGACGAACAGGACGGGCCGCGGCCGACCGTCGTTTCCGCTCCCGTCGAGCCACAGTCCGAACTCAATTCCCAACACGTCGCCGCCGAGCGCGACATGGGCGCAGTCCGTATACAGGAATCCCTTCCCGTCCGAAGGGATCTGCGGAGTCGCGGCTACGGCAGATTTGGGAGCACTGTCGAAAAAGCCCATGTCGTCTCCACTGGCCAGGTTGCCGTCGATTATCGTCGGCGACTGCGTGCCCGACAAGAATGCCGGCGGAATGGGGACCGTTGTCCACCCGGATGACCCGCGGTAGACTGACGGGCGTCGCGTCCCCATAGCTCAATTGGCTGACTGAATGCACGTTCGCTAAGTGCTTTTCTCGCAAGGACTTTTGGGGTCTGACGCGGCGTCAAAAATCGTCGAAAATTGACCCGATTTGACCCTGTTTGACACCTGTTTAGTGCCAAGTTTAGTGCCAGACTACGAACCACGGGTTGACGGAATGCTCCTACTGGATGGAAGGGGGTGTTATTGAGATGAGCCAGCCGACGTTTGAATCACGCCGCGCAGTGTCCCGCGCAGAATACTTCCTGACCTGCGCAGACCGCTGCGATATGAGCCAGCGCAACGAGCATGAAGCCAATCTTGAGGCGGCAATGCTATTCGGACGGGCAGAGCTTCACCGTCTGGACCATCAGTTCAAGGGCCGTGCTGGCTGGAAACCGTGGTGGGATGCACTGCGCACAGATGAATCCGTCCAGTTTTTGCGGGAGCAACGGGACTTCATTTTGAAGGAAGCGTCGCCGAAAGTAGGACAGGAGATTTTTGTCGGCCACAGCCCGCCGGGCGTGGCCCACTGGTACTTCTACGAAGACACGTCGATACCGGCCGCGGAAACAATCAGGCGACACATTGCTCGCATCCGGGCAATTTCGACAGTGACCCTAGCGAAGTTTGGGACTCCCGGCGAACAAGCGGCCTAAGACATTTCCGGCCGCCTTGGGAGAACGATCATCGGCCGTTGATCCGTCCCCAAAGGATTTTGTTGACAAGGCTGGCGGCACTCGCTCCAATTACGGAATCAGGTTCTACTCTCCACCTGTCGTAAGGGGCAGGTCATGGCTACCGGCTACGTTCAGGCCACTCTGCCAGAGATTCCGAAAATCTTTTTGGAATCCAGGGAAAATCTGCCGTTCTCAAAACGTTTCTTGAGATAGGGAGTCGCACACTCACGCAAGGGAGCAGGTCATGCCCACCGTCAACTACCTCTGGAATCCGATCAACGACAACATCGTTCGGGAATTCGACGACAACGGGAACGTGATCGTCGAATACACCACCGAGCCGGGCTTGCACGGTGCTGTCATTAGCGAGCACCGCAACGGGCAGACGTACTACCACCATCACGACGGGCAGGGCAACCTTCGTGCCTTGACGAACGATCAGGGTGAAGTGACCGACACGTTCGCCTACACGGCCAACGGAGAATTGACTGAGCGGACAGGGACCACGCCGACTCCATTTGATTTGTTTCACCGGAAGTGAGACAGCGGCGGCGGGGAATTAGCAACAGATGGTCCGGCCTCCAAAGGCAAGGTTGGTTGACGTAACTCCAAGTTCTTTTCGCGGCGGCGATGACGGGCGGCGGCCAGCTTCCGCCGCCG
>DATKDU010000368.1:0-11594 GCA_035512595.1 Pirellulaceae bacterium | reverse complement strand
GTAACGCCGAACGTCCCCGTTGGCGAACCCATCCAGGGGATCATCCCCATCAAGTTGCAGCCGAGCACAAAGAAGAAGATCGTCCACAGGTACGGCGTAAAGCGGTGCGCGTCGTGATGCCCGACCGCCGGCTCGGCCACGTAGTCGCGGATGAAGACGACAAACGTTTCCAGCAGGTTCCAGAGCTTCCCCTTGGGGGGAGCGCCGTGCCGGACCTTGCGCGCCAGCCAAATGAACGCCGCGCCGATGATGAAGGCCACCACCAACTCAATGATCATGAACTTGGAGATTCCCACCTCGTACCAGTGATTGGCCGGGTGCGCCTCGTACAAGTTGCGGAGCGTGGCGAACGGCTGCGGGATCAGGACCTTGCCCGAGAGGTGGTAGTTGTATCCGTCGATCTTCTCCTTGTCCCATGCGACCCCGCTGGTCTTTTTGAACTCGTCCACGTCGTTCGCCGCGCGGCGGATTTCCTGCCACTGCCGGGCATTGTGCGGATCGTCACGCCACGCGGAAAACTGCATGTAGTCCGGCAGTTCGTAGTTCAGGTAGTTGGACAGCACCATCTCGCGGGCCTGCTGAAACATGTGCTCGTCGCCGAAAACCCCCCCGGCGGCGACCACGTCCGATTTCGCCTTTTCGAAATCGGCAATCGTTTGGGCCTTGAACTCCTTGTACTCGACGAGATGGCGGGCGTATTCCGCCTCGAGAAACTCATCGAACGGCTTGCCGTGGTTTTCGTGGCTCTCGTGCTGCCACTCCCTCCAGCGTTTGTGGATCGCGTCTTTGTCGCCCTCAACGCCCCCCACCGACAAATTCACGACCTTAAACCCCTGGCGGTTCTTGATCTGCGAAATCCGATCGTAAAGCTGGTCGAAATGCCAGTCCTGATACTCTTTGTCGAGCGATACCCAGACGTCCGGAAAATCTTCCATCCGCTGGAACGTGGATGGCGCTAGAATCTTCGGGACTTCGAAGTAGTAGCTGTCCTTGATGTGCAAAACTGGATTGGCCATCGATCAGGTCGCCTTCGCGACGCTCGCCGCATCCGCGGGAACCAGTCGCACCAATAGCCAGGTTTCTACCGACAGCGCCGCCAGGTAATAGGCCAGCAGCATTTCCACCAGCCCCGACGAGCTCCACAGCGGGTCCAATTTCGGAACGACGAGCAGCGCGACCAGCGGCACCGCCATCCGCACCAGCATTCCGGTCAGGACGCCGGCAATCGGCTGCCGCGCCCGTTGAGCCGTCGCCGCCAACAGCAGCGACAGGCCGGCGGCCAGGCCGCAAACGGCCAGCGCGACCAGGGACGCCGCTACTCCGCTCCAGGCCGCGCGCCACATGCCGTAGGCCGCGAATGCCGGCCACAGTGCCGCCAGGATCGCTGCCAGAATCAGCAGCGACCAGGCCAGCGCGGGCTGACGCGGGAGCGTGGGCGATGGTACTCGTTGGCTATCCACCAGCAGGAATTCCATTCACGGATTGTCTGGGTCGGTCGGAGGCCGCGTCGTCGGTTTCGTCCAGCGGATCAATTGCCACAGCCCCAGCAACATCCCCAGCCCAAAGCCCATCAGCGCCAAATACGAAGTTCCCAGCCGTTGGTCGAGGAAGTGGCCCACGATTCCCGGCACCACCATCTCCAAACTGACCGTCGTGATCTTGGCGACCCATTCGAATGCCAAGGCCATCGGGTTCGGCTTGCGCGGTGTTGAGCTCACTTGTCATGCGCCGCAAGCACCCCGACAGGAATTCGGAGCGAGCCGAATTAGGAGCCGCGGCAAAGACAACGGAGGCGAGGCCAATTCCCAGACACCCGGGCAAAACCAGGCGCTGGAAAGGCTGGTAATCTATCCACCATCTTGGAGGTGGTCAACCGACCGGACCTGGGAATTCGTGTTTTTTTTCACAATGTCCGCTGTCGGGTTGCAACTCTTTTGGAGGCAACGGCTTGGGTTGCTGGCTATGGCGTCGAGCATGGGGCCTGGCAGCCAGACGCATGCCGGCGTGTTTGGCAACAGAAAACCGTTTTGCCCCGCTTAGCCAACAGTGCTGGCACTCACGCCGGGGGGACCAAATCGCGACGCCACCCCTTCTTTTGGGTGGGTAAACTGTTGCGTTTGGGCATCAAGTCGATTACACTTCATGGATCGACTGCGACCCGAATCTGCGATGATCCGAGTCCTCACGGGAGGGGTTCAGGCAGTTGGCCACAACCTGTTATTCTTCAATCAGTTACGGCTGGGTTTGGCATTCGGGCAGGAGGAACGGAAAGGGCATTGGCTGCGGATCGGCCAAGGGTGTTTGACGTTATTTGGTTTCACGGAGGGGACCGAGAGTTACCCCCGCGCGCTATCGCACCTGAAGGGGCGAGACGCTGCCGGTTTTGCGGAGATGTGTGTCGCGTGACTACCACGGCTAAATTGAAATCTCGCAGCCTCAAAGACCTCGCCGCTCTTGCCAAGCGGAAGGGGGTCAACGGCTGGAGTTCCATGCGCAAAGAACAACTCGTCAAGGCACTGGTCCGACGAGCGAGAGCCCAGGCCAAGTCCCGTTCGCAGCCCAAGTCTTCATCTCGGCGGCCCGCCGCGGCAAAGGCGTCGCGCAAGCCCACGCGTTCCGCAGTTTCCGTCATCCGCGTCAAGGCCAACGGCGTCCTGCACAACGGCAATGGCAAGCCACATCCCCGCACCGCCAAAGCAACCAAGACGGCCGTCCGCATCCAAAAAGTCCACGCCGAACGCGAACGGCTGAAGGATCTGTCGCAGCGCTCCAGCGTCGCCAGAGCCAACGGCCGCAACAATCGCGACCGGCTGGTCCTCATGGTCCGCGACTCCTACTGGCTGCAAGCCGTCTGGAATGTCACCCCGCACAGCGTCAAGCGGGCGGAAGCGGCACTGGCCGCCTACTGGCACACGGCCGTTCCCTGCCTGCGGGTGATGGAAGTGGACGGCGGCGTCACCACCAGCACCGCCGAACGGGTCGTTCGTGAAATCGAGATCCACGGCGGCGTTTCCAACTGGTACGTCGAGGTTGCCAATCCGCCCCACAGTTACCGCGTCGATATCGGCTACAAGGCCAGCAACGGCAAATTCTTCGTCATCGCCCGCAGCCAGGCGGTCACCACTCCCTCGCCCGGCTCCAGCGACGCCATCGACGACAACTGGAACGACATTGCCGCCAACTACGAGCGGGTCTACGCCCTGAGCGGCGGCTACTCCGAGGAGCACTCCAGCGGCGACTTGCAGGAGCTGTTCGAGGAGCGCCTGAAGCGGCCGATGCTCAACCCGACCTCGGCCCAGTTCGGCAGCGGTGCGGAACGGGTCCTCAACCGCCATCGCGGCTTTGACTTCCACGTCGATGCCGAGATGATCCTGTTCGGCAAGACCAAGCCCGATGCCCGCGTGATGCTGGCCGGCGAACCGGTCAAGCTCCGCCCCGACGGCAGCTTCACCGTGCGGCTGAGCATGCCCGACAAGCGGCAGGTGCTGCCGATCGTGGCCAGCAGTGCCGACGGCGTGGAGCAGCGGACGGTCGTGATCGCCGTCGAGCGAAACACGAAGGTGCTCGAGCCGATGGTTCGCGAGGCCAACGAGTAAATCTCGCAGCTCGCTGCCTCTACGGCCGAGGCCCTGAAGGGAAAGCAGGGCAACATGGAGTACGTCGTCCCGCTGGTGATCGTGGGCCTCGCCATCTGGGCCTTGTGCCACGTTTCCCGTCCGCGCTGCGAGCTGCTGCTCTCCCTCGACGGCGGCCGCCTCCGCGTCGTTCGCGGCAAATCGACCTCCGCTTTTCTGGAAGCGGCCCAGGCGATCTGCGCCGAGTTCGGCCTCACCCGCGGCGAAATCCGCGGCATTCGCCGCTCCCGCCACGTAACTCTCGCCTTTTCCTCTTCCATTCCGCCGGAAGCCCAGCAGCGGCTGCGAAACGTGTGGCAGCTTCACCGGTGAGCGAACGCTCATTCCTGTGGAAGCGTTGCTCCTTCGCCCCCGGCCCGGGTCGATAGGGCTCGATACACTTCAATGTCGATATCTTGCCGGATGAAATGCACCGAGCCATCGACCATGACGAATTGGGCACCGCGAGGGTGCATGCTGCGGAAGGTGACGACGTTCCACCACTCCCCCGGCGTATTCGGAAAAAAGTTGATCCTGCCGTTACAACTACAGTAGTCGCCGTTGGCGAAGAAGGCCGGGGACCACTTATTTTGGCTGACGACGTCTTCACCGACCAAGAAGGTATTGGTCAGCCCGTCGTAGACCTCGGCGAACGCAATCGGTTGCTGATACGTATTGCGGTGAAACATTCCCTTGCACCCGCCATCTCGATGACAGTCAGGCTCGGAGCCGCCGTGCAAGCTGTTGGGGCCGCCGATGCGCGTCTCGCCGATCACGCCTTTATAATTCGTTAGCGTGACGGGAATTCCAGGAAAGTCGAATTGGGACGTGGAGGGGAACCGCGATTCGGGGTCGGAGGGGCAGTGAACGACCAGCAATGGCGCGGCGAGATACGGGCGAACCGCAGGGTCCATCAAGCCGCCGCCGCTGAAGAAGTCGCCGTTGAACCCAGGACTGAGCTTCTGATAGAGATCGTCTCGGTCCAACTGCGGAAGGATGCCGACGATCCATCCTTTTCCGTTTCGCTGGGGTGCAGGATCGATGCTCTCAAACCATGGTGAAATACTGATGGGGACGACCCGCTGGGTATCGTGATAGAGGGTAATGGCGGCCCCAATTTGCTTGAGGTTGTTCTGGCACGTTGTCCGACGCGCCGATTCGCGGGCAAATTGCACCGCTGGCAACAACAGGGAAATCAAGATTCCGATGATCGCTATGACGATCAGAACCTCGACCAACGTCACTCCGTTTCGAGCAGCGGGCGTCGTTGGCAACTCATTCGAGCCACGCCGCTGTAATGTCGCCAATCGCCGCGCGACCATTACTCCGGCCGTAGCAAGCACAAACGTGGCGATTCCCAGGGACTGCCAAGGTGTTAGCGTCACGGGTCCTGCTCCGAAACATCCACAATCGACGGCAAGGCCTCTGGCGATAAGCGACACGTGCGCACCAACGAACACAACCGCAAGGCCCAGGGAGACAATCCACGCGGAGAATTCCATCACGCCCAGGAGAAGCAATACCCCCGCGACGAGTTGAATGAATGGGAGCACTCCGCCGATAGCAACTCCAGAGGAAGCATCTACAATCTGATACTTATAGATGGTCTGCAAGAAATAGTAGGGGTTCATCATATGGAGCCAGGCTGAAACACAAAGCAGACAGCCGACCATCGACCGCAAGCTGACGTGAAAGAGGGTTGGCATCTTCAACTTTCAGGACGCATAACGAGGCATTTTTGGGGCCGCGTTGTCAACCGCGCGGTTCTATTTTGTCGGCCGACCATTCCTTCCAACCGCCCGGATAAATGGCGACGTCCTTCATGCCCATCAGGTGCAATCGCGACCCAATTTCCTGGCTCCACGGGCATCCCTCGCTCTCACAATAAACAACAATTCCCAAATGTCTGGGCACTGTCTCCACGAATTCGCGCAGTGCTGTTTGCGTGACGAAAACAGGCACGTTCACGGCTCCGGAAATGTGGCCTCGGGCATAAGCGTCGGGAAGGCGGCTGTCAATGACAAGAACTTCGCGGCGCTCCAGGCGGCCAACGAACTGAGACTTGTCTACGAAGGCCAACCGGGGGTTAAAGTAGTTGTACTGCACGTAGGCGACCGCGCTCTTATTGCGCAGAAACCCGCTTCTGGAAGCTACGTGCCAAATCACTGCGACCACGATAGCCACAGCGAAAATGAGCAGCGGCTGAAATCGATGTGATCCAAAGGAACGATCGATATGGCGCAGAGAATCCCCACGCTGTAGGTTGATTGAGAGAGCAACGACTGCTCCCGCCACGGCGATTGCGATAAGCCATTTCCATGCCGCGTGCTTCCGTTCATACGCTTTCATTTGGCGCGAATCGGCAAACACCACGAGGCCCACGCCGCTCCACTGGGCCAATAGTTCCGCCCCGGAGACTTCCTGAATGTTACCAGGAGACTCCATGATCCAGAAACGGTCGTCAGCCGCATGTGTGAGCAAGACCCAATGCTTGAAGGTGCCAGCTTGTCGTGGCCGCGAAAGCAACAGGATCGTTGGCGCTGCCATCCCGCGCAGGTCGTCCAACGAAAGGCCCGACAGCGGAAGCGCTCCCAGCCCAATCGATTCGGCCGCCGCTTCCAGCTCTCCGATGTGACTCCCCTCAAAACGGTTGAGATACTTGCGATCGAGCAGTTGAGCGAAGTCAACGGAGCGATTGTAGTTGCGGGCAGCGGCATAGACGCAATAGAGCCCGCAGTATGGCCCCGCCAGTTCAGTAGTGTTATCCAAATCCGAACCCTCGTCTGCTGCGCAAGCGGCACTTGTCGGGCCGAAGCACGCAATTACGCAGGTGAGCATTACCGTCCCTGGTGTAATCCAATAATTCGAACGGGAGCGCATGGGGACCTCCGCCAGCAATCACCGAACCGAAAGTCGCTGATAGAAAAACCAACTCAAGGAAGCAACCAATACCAGCAGGCTCCCCAAAAAAATGATGCGGCTCATGGTGAAGTAGGACGATGTTGGCTGTCTGAACCGGATATCGGCCAAATTCTCCAAAGCATCAATGTCCACCTTCTTTCGAATGTCCCCCTCCCACCACTCATACGCAATCTCCGGCGTTTCTTGTACATGCACTGGGGTCTTATTGCGAATGGGCGTAGCGATCTTGAAGTCCGTGGGAACTTCGGCGGTGAGCAACCCAGGGTCGCTCACTTCAACTTCCGACCGTTTTTCAAACTTTCCGCCAGAGCTGAAAGTGAGGATTGCCCTAACGGTGTAAGAGCGAATTAGGGTCGACCCCAGCTCGTCCGTCCAATCGATCGGTTCAACGTGAACCTCGTAGGCAATGGCGTTCCCTTCCGGATAAATGCCGCCTCCTTCCCAAGTATGCACTCGTACAGAGCCAGCAAGATCGTCCGCGTCTTTGAAATTGTGGATCGCTGTGGGGAGCTTTTTGTCCACGGAAAGAATAACTTCCCATCGCCCGTATTCATCTTCAAAGTTTATGGTCTCGGCATTCGCGGATGGATCCTGCGTGATAGTTCGCGTGGCTGCATTCGCCTTTACCATTTCCGCCAGAGGCGTTGACACTCGCAGTGGCGCAAAGCCAAAGAGTATTTCAGCATCGGACAAAACCGACGTGCCGGGTCGGGCTGCGATCCGTGCCTTGTCAAACGAGGCGGCAATCGCCGGCTCATTATCGACCACCCCGCCGCTGCTCGACTCCACGTTGATAAAACGTCGCTGGTCAACGAGAAACTCAAATTCGCCGGAGTAAGTTGTGCTTTTTCCCTGCTTGAGGCGGGTCGTGGACCGCGACCCCTGCACTCGCCACTTTTCCTTGTGGCGGATTACTGTGGCGTCAATCCAACCGATCTTCGTTTCGGTCGGATACGCACCGCCCTTGTACCATGTTGTTTGCAGAAACCTAAGACGTAGTCCTTCGGCAGCCCCGAACGCGCGCTCCAGCGCGCGTTCGGGATCAAAGTCGACACGCTCCTGCGCAAGAACGCGATGATTCAGGAGGCAAAGAAGCAAAATCGAACCCACATAATGGACGTTCACGTTGCCTCCGCAGCGGGCAAAGGGAACCGATCAGCCGCATCGTTTCGAGGAGACTGCGTGGCGAGTCAAATTGTCGCACCGCAAGTCGGCGCGATTACAAACCTGGTTCACAATCGACGGAAGCGAATGCGTCGTTGTTTTGATCCGCGCAGTTCTGATTGGTGTTACAAGGGGCGTCCCCACCGCCGTTGGGATTGCAGATTTTCACCTTCCAGCCGGTCATGTTGCAGCGGTACACATCCGAATTGCAGTTGAATTCTCCAGGTTTCGGCGGACAGTTGATCGTCATAAAACTTCCCTGGCTATCGCACGCCACCCCACCATAGAACAAGCCGTTCGACTTGTCGGGCACGGTGCGCGCCGACGACCACGAGACCGTCACGACCACCATGCCAAGTGTAACTAGTGATCGCAACACCGTTCCGGCCAGATCGTGGGAACTCATGGAAAGGCCCTCCTCACGAACGCGCCAGGCGAGATAAAACCTGCTGGGGCGCGGCGCGAATAACTCCGCAGCAGGTACTTTCGCCGAGGAAAAAGCGAGATATCTGTTCCGGGTATCGAAAGGCAACCAGCAGGATGCCCACCGTTTAGATGCCGCCACAGGTTCCCAAAGTAAGGGCCAACAGAAACCCACTCCGCAGTAGCCGTGGGAAACGCGGCAATCAAGAGCACGATTGCCAGCAGATGAACGACCAAGAAATCAGCCCCCCCCGAAAGGAAGGCCGACCGGCGCGTCTGTCGATCGAATGCCGCCCGCACGTCCCACCAACCACTTTCTCTCCGGCCGCCGAGGACGACGGAGAAAGGGAAGGCTACTTGCCACCTGGACCGGGCATAATTCTATATCCGCCAATCGCGAAGTCAACCAAATTATTTGGTCGCGAACAAGAATTCTCGCGAATTCATCACATGCACTTTAGGTGGATGGGTTCCGGACATACCGCCCCGCAACTACGCCAGGATGTCCGTCAGCACCCGGCCGTGGACGTTCGTCAGCCGGCGGCGAATGCCGTTGTGGTAGAAGGGTCAGCCGCGTGTGATCGATGCCGAGCAGGTGCAGGATCGTGGCGTGGAAGTCGTGGACATCGACCGGGTTCTCGGCCGCCTTCCAGCCGATGTCGTCCGAACTGCGGTAAGCGATGCCGTGCTTGAGCCCGGCATTCGCCGATCCCGCCACCTCTCCCTCGCTTTCTCCCCTTCCATTCCGCCCGAAGCGCAGCATCGGCTGCGGAACGTGTGGCAGCTTCACCGGTGAGCTGAATCGCGCAGCGGCTTGTGAGCATTTTGCGGCCGAAAAATGTAGTCCGCCGCTCCGCGGCAGGACATGGTCCCGAGAATCCCGATAAGGCGCCGCCCTGCTCAAACCGTCTCCATCGAGTGAATCGCCAGTGAAGGAAACCTGTCCACGCGCGAAACGTCCATTCCTTCCCTTGCGCGTCGGTCTTGTGGATTCAGCGCCGGCCTTCCCACTCCGCCAAAAACTGCGCCAGAAACTGCTCCATGTACGCGTGCCGGCCAGCGGCCAGGTTTTTGGCTGCGGCCGTGTTCATCCGGTCTTTCAGCAGCAACAGCTTTTCGTAGAAGTGATTGATCGTCGTGCCGACGTTGCTCTTGTACGCCTCGAACGACTCGTGCTGCGTCGGTGAGAGCTCGGGGTCGTGCATCGGCTGCCCTGTGTGCCCGCCGTAGGCGAACGTCCGGCCAATGCCGACGGCCCCGAGCGCATCGAGCCGGTCGGCATCCTGGACGCACTGGCCTTCCAGCGACGTCATGGGGGTGGCGACGCCGGCCCCCTTGAACGACAGCTCGCCGATGATCCGGCAGACGTGCTCGATGATCACCGGCTCGACTTGCTGGACCTCCATCCACTCCTGGGCCAGCGTAGGGTGAAACAAGCTCCGGGCACCGACGCGAAGCGTTGGTCGGGCGAGCGCCGGCCCACCATGGTTCGGCGCTGGTTCCGGCGGGTCGGCGCTGGCCGAGCCAGCTTGACCCGCCCTACGGTGGCTAACCAGCTTCCAGTCATCCACGTCGTGCAGCAGTGCGGCCAATTCGACGACGAACAGGTCGGCCCGTTCCTCGCGGGCGATGGCCAGCGCCGCGGAGCGGACGCGGTCGATGTGCCACCAGTCGTGTCCCGAGCTGTCGCCGGCCAGATGATCGCGGACGAATGCGGCGGCGGCACTCAAGAGCTGTTGTCGATCCATCGCATTCTCCGCTACTTGTTCCTACGAGTCGTCTTTCATTTCCCGCTTCCGCCGCGGTCGCCGACCGAGGATCGTCGGATCGGCCGGGCTCGACAAAAACCGGCTGGAGAGGAACCACAGCGCCATCAGCAGCGGCACCACCAGCAGCAAGAGCTGCGGCCGCACGACGCAGATGACGGTGCCGATCACCGCCGCCGTCAGAACCCATTTGGGCGTCCGCGTGAGCATGCCGGTGATGGAAGGCAGGGCCAGCCAGAGAGCCCCCAGCACGAGCCCGACGCGGATCAACCCGCCGGCAACGCTGAGGGCCGTATTGTTGTCGTCGCGCGGCGCCAACAGGAGAGTCCCGATCCCGGCTAAAAGAACCACCAGTGCAATCAGGCCCAGCAGCGTTCGATTCATAAGCTCACGCGCCCCTGCCAACGGCATACAGCGCGTCAAACGCCGGGAGGTTTCGATAGTTTCGTAAAATCGCTAAGCGTGGTCAAGTCGCGCAGGTTTCGGCGGAATGCTCAGACTCGGCCGCAGCGGCGCGGCGAACTAGCCTGTCCTGCGCTCCCTCTGCTGTAACTTGTCTTTCCGCTCGACCCCCCAGCGATAACCCGACAGCGTTCCGTCGGTCCGCACGACGCGATGGCAGGGAATGGCCACCGCCAGCGGATTGGCCGCGACCGCCTGCCCCACCGCTCGCGCCGATTTCGGGCAGCCGATCCGCCGGGCGATCTCGGCATAGCTGGTGATCGTGCCCGGCGGAATCTTCTGGAGTGCTTGCCAGACTTGCTGCTGAAATGCCGTGCCGCGAATGTCCAGTGGCAGATCGAGGCCGAGCTTCGGATCGGCGACAAAGCCGACGACCTGGGCGACGAGCTGCGCAAATGCCGCGTCTGGGCCGATCAACCGAGCCTGGGGAAATCGCTCCGCCAGGTCGCGTGCCAAATCGTCCGGTTCGTCCCCGAGCAGGATCGCGCAGACCCCAATGTCCGTTGCTGCGACGAGGATCGCCCCCAGCCAGCATTGGCTGATGGCGAATTGAATGGTCATGCCGTCCCCGCCGGATTTGAAGGTTGTCGGCGTCATTCCCAGGACTTTGGCCGACGTCTCGTAGAATCGGCTGGCAGAGTTGAATCCCGCGCCATGAATTGCCGCGGTGATCGTTTTCCTGGTCGATAATTCGGTGCGGACCCGCCTGACACGCTGGGCGGCGGCATATCCTTTCGGCGTGACGCCGGTCTGCGCTTTGAACACGCGGTGAAAGTGGTAGCGGCTCATCCCGGCTGCTTGGGCCAGCTCATCAAGCGCCGGCATGGTGTCGGCTTCTTCGATCGTGCGGCATGCCCTTTCCACGGTTGCAGCGCGGCGCCGTGCCAGGCTGTCTTCCTTGGGCCGGCACCGCTTGCACGGGCGAAAGCCGGCTCTCTCGGCATCCAGGCACGACGCATGAAAGCGAACATTGTCGCGTCGCGGCAGGCGCGACGGGCAAGTCGGCCGGCAGTAGACGCCGGTCGTCTTGACCGAATAGTAGAAGTCGCCGTCCGCAGCCGGGACCCTGGCGGTGACCGCTTGCCAGCGTTGCCGATCGGTGGAATAGAGCGCAGTCATGGTTCGTGGCATTGCGGCTGAATCGCTCATCGTGGTTCTCCTTTCTGAATCCTACGATTGCCGCCCGCGGCGAAAATACCGGTTCTTGCTTTCAAATCGGGATTCGTCCCTAGTCCCTTCTATC
>DATKDU010000367.1:0-10413 GCA_035512595.1 Pirellulaceae bacterium | reverse complement strand
CGCGACGTCGGCCGCCTGTTCCTGGGCATCGACGTGCAGTGTGCCCAGTGCCACGACCACCTGTTCGTGGACGAATACAAGCAGGAGTTCTATCACGGCCTCTTCGCCTACGTCGGCAATCTGCAATTGGTCAGCGGCAAGCCGTTTCCCGCGATTGCCGAGAAGCCGCTGACGAAGAAAGTCGATTTTCTGTCGGTCTTCGTGCAGGAGCCCAAGAGCGTCGGGCCGAAATTGCCGGGACGGAGCGAGACGGAGATTCCAGTCTTCGCCAAGGGAGAGGAATTCGAGAAGAAGCCCGATCCGAAGACCAAGGAGCCGGGCGTGCCGAAGTTTAGCACGCTCAAGCTGCTGGCCAGCGAGCTGCCGGCTGCCGACAACGGCCTGTTCAAAAAGAATATCGCCAACCGGCTGTGGTGGCTGCTCATGGGGCGCGGACAGGTCGAGCCGCTCGATCTGCACCACGTGGCAAATCCGGCGTCGCATCCGGAGCTTTTGGATCTGCTGGCCAATGAGCTGGCAGCGCACCAGTTCGACATGAAGTGGCTGCTGAAAGAGATCGCCCTGTCGCGGTCGTATCAGCGGGCCTCGGCAGCGGCTGAAGCGAGTGCGGCCGAACTGCCACCGCAAACCTACATCGCGGCACTCGAAAAGCCGCTGTCGGCCGAGCAACTGCTGGCGGCCATGCTCCAGGCGACTGGCGACGGCCAGCCGCTGGCGCTCAACTTCGACGATGAGAAGACGAAGGAGCTGGTGACGAAGTTCGAGAAAGCGTTTGCCAATCCGGCCCGCGAGCCGGAGATTGGCTTTGCTCCTTCGGTGAAAGCGGCACTGTTCGTGCTCAATGACGCGACCGTCCTCTCCTGGCTCAAGCCGTCCGGCGGCAATCTGGCCGAGCGGCTGGTGAAGCAGTCCGATGCCGCGGCATTGGCCGATGAGTTGTACGTATCCGTCTTGAGCCGCCCGCCGACCGATGATGAGAAAAAAGACGTTGCCGACTACCTGGCCAAGCGTGCCGACCAGCGCGAGAAAGCGGTCGGCAATTTGATTTGGAGTTTGCTGGCGTCGAACGAGTTTGGGATTAACCACTGAAAAATGATTGGCCGCGGACGAACGCGGAGAACGCGGATCGGCAGATAAAAATCCGCGTCATCCGCGTCATCCGCGGCAAAACCTGCCTATGAACGACTGCGGACTCTGCAAACCCTGGGAACATCGCCTCTCCCGCCGGCATTTGCTCGCCGCGGCGGGGACCGCTGCCGCCACGGTCGGCCTGGGGCCGCTTTTGTCACGCGCGGCCGCGGAGGAAGTGAAGCAGAAGCGGAAGCAGGTTCTGTTCATCTGGATCGACGGTGGCATGAGCCAGCTCGAAAGCTGGGACCCCAAGCCCAATACGCTCTTCGGCGGCCCGTTCCGCGCGATCCCCACTTCGGTCCCCGGCATTCACATCAGCGAGCTGATGCCGAAATCCGCGCAGCAGATGCATCATTTGGCGATCATCCGCAGCCTCTGCACGCAGGACAATTCGCACAGTGCCGGCGTGGCTCGCATCCAGCGCGGCGATCCCAAGAACCGGGGCGTGACGTATCCGTATTTCGGCTCGGCAGTCGCCAAGCTCCTCGGCCCCGGCGACAGCGGACTGCCGCCGTATGTCTGGATCAAGCCGGGGAGCAGCGGGTTCATCCATCAGGACGCCGGCTTCCTGGGGCCGAAGTTCGGCGCGGTCGCGTTCGGCGACGGCAAGCCGCCGGAGAATCTCGTCCTTCCAGAAACTTTGACCGAGCAAGATGACGACGAGCGCAACGCCCTGCGGGCCGCTGCCAACGCGCGGTACGCCAAAGGCCGCCGCCGCGAGGCGGGGGAAGCGTCGAGCTACGTCTACGACGTCGCCCGCACGCTGATGAAGCGGCAGGACCTGTTCGACACGACGAAATTCGACCCCAAGGACGTCGAGCGGTACGGCACGCACGAGATCGGCCGGCACATGCTCCAGGCCCGCAAGATGCTCGAGGCCGGCGTCACGTTCGTGAAGGTCAACAGCTACGGCTGGGACACGCACGGCGACAATTTCAACGGGCACCTGAGCCTGATGCCCAAATTCGACCAGGCGTTCGCGGCCATCGTCGAAGACCTGGCGGCACGCAGCATGCTTGACGACGTGCTGGTGATCGCCATGAGCGAGTTCGGCCGCACGCCGCGGATCAACGGACACATCGGCCGCGACCACTGGCCCGAAGCGTGGTCGTTGGCGATGGCCGGGGCGGGCCTCAAGCGGGGGATCTGCGTCGGCAAGACCAACGAGCAAGGGACCTGGGTGGAAGGGGACGCCCACGACATCGGCGCCCTGTTCCACACCTGGTTCCATTGCCTGGGGATCGACACGAGCAAGACCGAGTACAACAACAACGGCCAGCCACTGCCGCTGGCGCATGACGAGATGAAGAAGGTTCAGGAAGTGCTGGCATAAGCTGGCGAGCCGCGGGGTTTATCCCCGCGGCCAGGACATAGGGCTATGTCAAAACGGGTAGCAATCCGACTTGTCGTGCTGATCGGCGCTTGCGTCGTCGTCGCCGGAGCCGCTGCATTTTGGATTACTCGGCCAGCAGTCCCATTTGACGAAGCGTTTCGGGAGTGTAAGCAAGATGAGGCAGAGTGGCGATTGGTCGTTAACTACTCCATTGTCGGCATTGACGGCGATGAAAAATTCGTCGCGCACTATTGCCACCGCCAGCCGCCAAAGACCAGCGTAGTCAGCGGCTCCTGGCTTCACTGGTGGGAGCCATCCGTCGATGAGTGGGAAGAGGTGGGGGGACCGGGTATCCTCAAGGAGTTTAGCCACGCGTGCGGCATTGGGACCGACGGCAATTGGGTTTGCAACTACTCGACGAAGGCTGGCACCCAAACAGCCGCCGGAGTGGACCTTTCCGTCGAGCACGGCAGAAGCGGTGACCCAGCCTCTGTCATTTCCGAGACCATTTCTCTTCCATTTCCTGAGACAGTCGCTTGCCGCAAGGGGAAGATCAGCTATGTCGCTACGTGGGAGTCATTGAAGTGATGTAGAAACCACCCACCGAGTTAGGACACGGACCGCATTCCGGTGGGTCGGCGCTGGCCGAGGCCAGCTTGACCCACCCTACGATGAACTATGGACACCACCGAACTACTCAAGAAATACGAACTCAAGGACGCCGGCGTGATTGCCGCTGAGCCGCAGGTGGCCGCTGCGCGGTACAGTCCGTGCGGGAAAGTGCTGGTGGCGGGCGGGTACGATGCGCGCGTGCGGCGGTGGAACGTCGAAAAGGACGACCGGCCGGAGTTGCCGGCGATTACCGGCCATCACGCCTGGGTCGAAGGGCTCGCGTTCCGTGCCGACGGCGAACTGCTTTACACCGCCGACTCGTGGGGGATGCTCTGCTGCTGGGCTGGTTACGCGAGCGAGCAGCCGGGGCAGAAATGGAAGCACGACCAGGCACACGACGGCTGGATTCGCACCCTGGCGGTCAGCCCCGACGGCAAGCTGCTGGCAAGCTGTGCGGCCGATCGGTTCGTTCGCCTCTGGAATGCTGACGACGGCACGAAGCAACATGAGTTCCAGCTCGAAAACGGCCCGCTGTCGCTCAAGTTTGCGCCCAACGGCACGCTGCTCGTCGGCGATGACCGGGGCATTGTCCAGCAGCTCAAGCTCGACGGCACGCTGGTCCGCAAGTTCGACGCATCGAGCCTCTACACGCTCTCTCGTCTGCAGGACGTCGGCGGCGTCGTAGTCCTGGCGACCGACAAAGAGGGCAAGCTGCTCGCTGCCGGCGGGACGACCCCCAAAAACGGCGGCACGGTCGTCGGCCCGCCCACGCTGATCGTCTTCGATCTGGCCAGCGGCGAGCAGAAGCACCTGGTCAAACTCGGCAGCGACAACGACTGCTACGTGGCCGATGTCCAGTTCCACGACGAAGGCTTCGTGAGCCTGATCACGTTCGGCACTCCGGGGCAGGGGCAGCTACTGTATTTGAAACCCGGCGAAGACAAGCCGTTCTTCACCAAGAAGCTGACCAACCCGCACAGCCTGGCCTGGCATCCCGACGGCAAACGCCTGGCGATTGCCGCCACCAACAGCGGCTCCAACGGCAACGGCCGTCCGCTGGACAAGGATGGGAAGTATAAAGGGAACAGCTCGCCGATCCAGTTGTTTGCATTGACCGGTTAACCGCCGCGCCCACGCGGCGCTGAACTCGGCGTAGGCGCCCCGGCGTGGACGCCTGGGGTTAACCGCCGCGTCCACGCGGCGTCGGCCCGGCGCTGGCATATCCCGGCGTGGACGCCGGGGTTAACCCGTACCGCGGCATTCGATAAATTGTGGTGCTCGCAGCGTGAGGAGCTCCTTCGATGTCACGTTCGGTCATTGCCTACCACATCATTTTTGGAGCTTATGGATTCTGGCTTCCGAACGACCCTCGCGGCTCGTGGTCTCGCTACGTGGGTTCCAATCGGTTGCGGCCATTCGGTCCACCAAAGCCCCTCAGGCAGGATACGACGTTGACGCTCGCGGAGGCCGAACAACTTGGCGAAATGCGGGCCAGGCTCGATTATCCAGCGGTCCGATTCTCGGATCGACAACGAGAATCCATTGCCACTGGATTTGGCGAGATCATCGGTAAGTTGGGGCTCGTGTTTTATGCCGCCGCCATCATGCCCGATCATGTCCACATCGTCGCAGCGCGGCAGGAAATGTACGCGGAGGACATTGCGGGTTACTTGAAGCGAGCCGCGTCGAGACGGCTTCGGAGCGACGGTTTGCATCCGCTGTCTGAGTATCCGCTGCCGAACGAACGTCTTCCAAGTCCGTGGGCCGAGCATGGGTGGAAGGTCTTTCTCTTTGATGACGTGGAACTCGAGCACGCCATCAAGTATGTACACAACAATCCGGTCGAAGCTGGTCTGGCCCGCCAACAATGGCCGTGGATTAAACTGTTTGATCGATGATGGCGCCGCGTGGACGCGGGGGTTAACCCAGGCGACGGTGCCGGGCGGACGGACGAACCATTACCCCGCGTGGACGCGGGGGTTAACCATAGGAATCAGCCATGCACCACCCGAACATCACCCGCCGCACGATGCTCCAGGCCGGATCGATCGGGCTGTTGGGACTGGGGATGAACCACCTGGCCGGCCTGCGGGCGATCGGCGCGGAGCAGGGAAGCGCGCCCAGGCAGAAGGCCAAGTCGTGCATCTACATTTTTCTGTCCGGGGGACTAGCGCAGCACGACAGCTTCGACATGAAGCCCGATGCGCCGGAGAATATCCGCGGCGAATTCAAGCCGATCAGCACCAAGACGCCGGGCATTCAGATTTGCGAGCATCTGCCGCTCCTCGCAGAGCGAAGTGGCAAGTGGGCCCTCGTGCGGTCGCTGACCCATCCGACCAACGACCATTCGCTGGGGCACCACATTATGCTTACCGGCCGGTCGGTGACGCCCCCCGGTTTCAGCCCCGGTGCGCCGCAGCCCACCGACTGGCCGAGTATCGCAGCCGTTGCCGGCGCGACAACCAGGCTGCGGAACAACCTGCCGCCGGCAGTCGTCCTCCCCGAGCGATTGGTCCACTACTCCGGCCGCGTCATCCCCGGCCAGTTCGCCGGCATCATGGGGGCCCATCGCAGCCCGTGGTTCATTGAGGCCTCGCCCTTTCACAACACGTCCTACGGCGCCTTCCCGCAGTACCAGTTCGACCACCAGGAGCGCGGCCACAAGGACGAGCGGGTCTTTCAGGCGCCCAACCTGTCGCTGCCGCAGGGGTTCGCGGATGGGCGGCTGGCCAATCGGGCGAGCCTGCTGGCCACGCTGGAAGACCAGCGCCGCGACCTGGACGGCTCGGCACGCGTGGAAAACTACGACAAGTTCCGCCAGGGGGTGATTTCACTCCTCACCGACGCGAGCGTGCAGCGGGCGTTCGACGTCACGCGGGCAGATGACAAGACGCAGGAGCGGTACGGCAAGAACAGCTTCGGCTGGTCGTGCCTGATGGCCAGGCGGCTGGTCGAGGCGGGCGTGAACCTGGTGCAGATCAACCTGGGCAACAACGAAACGTGGGACACGCACGGCGAGGCCTTCCCGCACCTCAAGGAGAAGCTCCTGCCGCCGATGGACCGCTGCGTGTCGGCACTGATCGACGACCTGGCGGAGAGCGGCATGCTCGACGACACGCTGATCGTCATGGCCGGCGAGTTCGGCCGCACGCCGAAGATCACCCACCTGCCGCAGCACTACAAGCTCCCCGGCCGCGACCACTGGGGCGCGGTGCAAACGGTTTTCTTTGCCGGCGGCGGCGTGAAGGGCGGAAATGTCATCGGCGCGTCCGACAAGATCGGCGGCTACCCAGCCGCCGATCCGCAAACCCCGGAGTTCATGGCCGCCTCGATCTACCACGCCCTCGGCATTCCCCCGACTGCCGCCTGGCACGACCACGCCGATCGGCCGCACCATGTGTATCACGGGGAGCCGATTGAGGGGCTGTTTTGAGGGACTGTTCTGTTGCGGAGTGGGGATTGCGTGCCGTCGCGGAGCGACGATTGCCGGTAGCCGGGCCTTTCAAGGCCCGGTCGCGTGGCGCTAGCCAATTGCGTCCCGTCGCGTAGAGACGATTGCCGCTCCGCGCAAGCAGTTGCGCCCAATCGCGGGGTTTCAATCCCAGAGATAGCGCTCATCGAATTCGATTCCATGCCGGTCAAGGAGCGCGCGGTACTCCTCCTGATACGTCCGCGTGCGATGGTGCTCGCGCTGATTTTCGATGTAAGCGGTCACGTCGGGGACTCCCGACTTGCTGACCGTAAATGCGCCGTAGCCGTCTTGCCAGGCCAGCGCCCTCAAATCGGGGAACGTGTCGTGGATCCAGGCGGACGATCCGCCTTTGATGAGCTGCGCGATTTTCGCCGGCGCGAGCGTCGGCGGCGCACCGAGGAGCATATGAATATGGTCATCGACGCTGCCGGTTTTGAGGGGCTTCATCTTGTTCTTGCGGGCGATTCCTCCCAGGTATTCCCAAATCCTCTCTTCGATCTCCGGCCGGATCCAAGGCTGGCGATGCTTGGTGCTGAAAATGAAATGGTAATGCAGGGAGGTGTACGTGTTGGCCATGGCACGCCTGGCGGAGGACGGGGCAATCGTCGCTACGCGACGGGGAGAATGCGGGACGACATTACCGTACCGGGCCTTGAAAGGCCCGGCTACCAGCAGTGCGCCGCTACGCGGCGGCGACAACGTAGTCGGCAAAGATACGTATAACAACGAGGGCTTATCCCCATGGCCTGAACGGGTGGCGCCAAAGCGTTTTGAATTGGGCCGCGGGATAAACCCCGCGGCTCGCTTCAATTGGCCACGTAGATTTCAAACCCCCCGTCGCGGTTGGAGACGAACGTCAGCCGCCCGTCGGGCGTCCACGACGGAAAGTTGTCGATCCCCTCGTGCTGCGTTTCGTTCCGCGGGTTCTTGCCATCGGGGTCGATCGTGTAGATCTCCAGGTTGCCGTTGCGGTTGGTCGTGAAGGCGATTCGCTTGCCGTCGGGGCTAAAGCGCGGGTAGTCATCAAGCCCAGGGCTTTCGGTCAGGCGGGTGAGACCGGTGCCGTCGGCATTCATGACGGCCAGCTCCATGTCTCCCCAGCGGCTGGTGGCGAAGACGATCCGCTTGCTGTCGGGGGACCAGGCGGGATGGGCGTCGATGCCCAGGTCGGTCGTGAGCCGCTTCTTCTCGCTGCCGTCGGGTTTGACGATGTACAGCTCCTGGTTGTCGTCGCGCGTGGACGAGTACGCGACGAGCTGCCCGTCGGGGGACCAACTCGGCCATTCTTCGTGCGACAGTTTGCCATCGGTTCCGGCGAGGACTTTGAAATCGGTACCGTCGAGGTTTACGACGTTGACGTCGATGTCCCCCTGATTGGGCGAGGCCTTGTCGTAGGCCAGCACCAGCCGCTTGCCGTCCGGCGACCAGTCGGCATCGAACTCCGGATTGCTGTGGCTGGTAAGCCGCCGCTCGGTTTTGCCGTCGGCCGAGCAGACGAACAGAAAGATCGTCGCCCCTTCGTGACGCGTGAAGGCCAGCCACTGGCCATCGGGGGACCATACGGGGCGCTGCTTCAAATGGCCGTCCGTGGTGAGGCGGTCGAACGGCTGGGCATGGACTGGGAAGGTGGAAAGAAGAAGAAGCGCCGAAGCACCAAACCTCAAGCACCAAATCCCAAACAAATCCGAAATACGAAATCCAAATGACCGGCGCAACGTGCGGCGTCCATCATTTGGATTTGGTGCTTGGAAATTGTTTGGGTTTTGGTGCTTGGTCATTGGTGCTTTGGCCGCTACACCAGTTCCTCAATCACCTCACCCAGCAGCGGTAGTCCCGCGCTGGTGAGCTGCGTCGTGCCGATGCCGAGCTGGGAAAGGACCGTGCGGAACAGATCGGCGGGAGTGACCGGCCGCGACGCCGGGTGCTCGCCGCGGGCGTCGCTCTCGCCGACGACGATGCCGGCATTCAGCCCGCCGCCGGCGACGAGTGCCGAGTAGCACTGGTTCCAGTGGTCGCGACCGGCTTTGTTGTTGATCTTCGGCGTGCGGCCGAATTCCCCCTTGGCGACGACGATCGTCTCGCTGAGCAGGCCGCGATCGGACAGATCGTCGAGGAGTGCCGACAGGGACTGGTCGAGCATCCAGGCGTGGCGGTCCTGCATTTGCTGGAAGTTGCGGTCGTGCATGTCCCAGCCGCCGTCGCCCGTGTCTTCGATCGGCTCGACGTGCGAGCTCCAGTTCACCTGCACGAACCGCACGCCCGCCTCCACCAGCCGCCGGGCCATCAGGCAGCATTGGCCGAACCGGAATTTGCCATACTTCCTACGCAGGGCTTCCGGCTCTTGATCCAGATCGAAGACCTGCCGTGCGGCCGGCGACGTGAGCAAGGCCAGCGCCTGCTGGTAGAACTTGTCGAGCCGCTCGGGGGCGGAAAAAATTTCCAGATCTCGCACCAGCGAATCCATCTGCTTCCGCAGCCCTTGCCGCGACGACAGTCCGTCGGGCGAAAGCCCGTCGATCAAATCGAGCTGCGGGATCTTGACCCCCTTGGCCACGTCGTAGTCGAGGCGGAACGGATCGTACAGCGCACCGAGCGGACCGGCCCCTTCGCCGGCAATTGACTTCTTTCCCTGGTGCAGCGTGCCACCCATCGTCACGAACCGCGGCAGTCCTGGCTCAAAGCCCAGCACGCGGCTCGCGACCGAGCCGTGCGTCGCCTGCACTTGCCCCGGCAGCACCTGGCCGCTGAGGCTGATCGCCCCGCTTTCCGAGCCGGTCAGGCCGATCGTGCCGGCAATCCCGTGATCGTTGGAGGAATGCCGCAGGGAGCGGATGATCGCGTACTTATCGGCCCGTTTGGCGAGCAGCGGAAACAGTTCGCAGATTTGCGTGCCGGGAACAGCGGTGGCGATCGGCGCATACGGCCCGCGGTATTCGCCGGGCGCCTTGGGCTTCATGTCGAACGTGTCGAGGTGGCTCGGCCCGCCCCAGAGCCACAGCAGGATTACCGATTTCGCCGGCTTATTCTCAGCACCGCTCGCTTCCAGCCGCAAGAGATCGGCCAGCGTCAGCCCGGCGGCCGACAGCGCGCCGCATTTGAGCAGCGCCCGCCGCGTCGTGCGGCCGCAGTCGGTGGCGAGGAGTTTGCCGGCGGAGAGCATGGGGAGGGGTCAGGGGTCAGGGGTCAGGGGTCAGAGGTCAGAGGTCAGAGGTCAGAGGTCAGAGGTCAGAGGTCAGAGGTCAGAGGTCAGAGATTTGAGCGTCCACATTTCCGGCAACTGACTACAAGATAAGCGCGGTGCAATGGGGAAACAACCTTGAATTACTTCAGATGCGGGCCCGCTTGCTACAGCAGCCACGACAAGACGGTCGCCAGAATCGCCCCCGCCAGCATCGACACCGGCACCGCCACGATCAGCGTCAGCATCACGTGCGACCAGTTGACCGCTCCGGCCAGCGGCGGCAGGCTGGCGAGTCGCGTCTGCCTCACCGGCAGCGTGTCGTGTCCCGCGGAAGCAATGGGGGTGGTCCCCTGCGAAAGGCTGGCGCTCGAAGCCAGCTCGCTCGCCTCGGTGTCCTGGCCAACGCCGCGGGATTCTTCTTCGGTCGGGAGCGGGCCGGATTTCCAGGGTGACTGGAGCGTGCCGGCAATCGGCACGACCTCGCTGGCCCACTGCTCCAGCCGCGCGACGACCTCGGCCGCCGACTGAATCCGCTTGCTGGTGTCCTTCTCCATCATGTCGGCAATGATGTCCACGAACTCTTCGTTCAGCTCGGGATTGAACCGCCGCGGGTGCCACGGCGTTTCTTCCATGTGCCGGCGGGCCTTGTCGCGGGCGGTGCCGCCGGGGAAGGGGACCTTGCCG
>DATKDU010000366.1:0-26617 GCA_035512595.1 Pirellulaceae bacterium | reverse complement strand
TCCTCCAGGTCCGAGCCGCCACACTGAGTGATGACGACCGCCTGTCGAAACACATTCACAGGCGCCCCGGCAACCCCTTCACACGTCGCCCCAAACCACCCAATTCAACTGGCGAATCCTGCAAAAGCTGAAATGCACCCCTCGCGTGTCGTCAATCATTAGAAATGTCCCCTATTGAGACTGTCTTCTCTCATCGCCCGCCCGCCTTGCGCAGCCCAGGGAGCGCAGCGACCGAAGCGGAGCAAGGCGGGCGGGCGGCGGCCGCCGGGGGGGGACCCTTGACTCGCCAGCGCTTTAGAAAAACTCGCACTCTCTCTTAGGAAAAAGTTCGAAGAGCATCTTGCCCGGGGAGGGAGCGCGACCACTGGCCGTGGGTGTACTCGCTCGTGCTGGCCGGCGCCGGCGCAAGCGACACTCCGCTGCGTATCCCATCGACCAGCCGCACCATCCCAAGGACATTGCGGCCACGATCTATCACCTCCTCGGCGTCGCACGAAAATTCGTGATTCATGAAACGAATGGTCGTCCGCATCCGCTTGTTATCGGGCAACCGATCGCCGGTATCTTGGCTTGAACCGGCGTTCCGACTTGGCCTAAGAATCCAAGAATTTAATCCCCCACCCCAATGTCGTCATACGCCTCGAAGATCAGGTCGTTCTCCCGCTCCTCATGGCTCCGCAGCCGCGCGTCGAAATCGAGAAACTCCGGGCCCAGCCACACGGCGAGTGCCGCGTGCCGGTCATCGTAAAACATCCGCTCGGCCAGATCGACGACGGCCGAGAGCTGCGAGTAAAGCTGCGAATGCTCGCTGCGGAGCGCCTCCGCCTGGCGGCAGAGCTGCGGGGCCACATCGACCGGGTCCTCGAAGTAGCCGTACGCTTCCTCCAGGGCAAAGTGCAGCGCCAACTGATCGCGCAAATCACACAGCTTCTCGACCAGCACACGGCACGAACCCGGTGCGATCGGCCGCTGGCAGCGATGCCGCAAGTCGCCCAGGAGCTGCCACAGCTCGTGATTGACCTCCTTGATCTCCTGGAGGAACGCGGCATTGACGGTGACCGTGCTGGTCAGGGTCGTGACAGCCATGGCACACTCCTCTACCGGAAATGACGCCCGGCTCGGCGCGCACGGCGAAGCTGGCAACTCAAGAAGCGCCGGGACGAACAGACGGGAACTTATCGACACCGCACTTCGCGCGATTACGAAGGCGGAAATCCTCCCAGTGGCGACTGCCAGCGCGCATGGTACGCCTGTGGAGTCAGGATGTCAAATGGATTTATGGGACGGCAATTTATTTTTGCTTGCCGCTGGAAAGAGTAGGGGA
Organism: Pirellulaceae bacterium; assembly: GCA_035512595.1. GTDB lineage: Bacteria > Planctomycetota > Planctomycetia > Pirellulales > Pirellulaceae > DATKDU01. The sequence continues at coordinate 25,293 of DATKDU010000366.1, read as the reverse complement.
TAGAGCAGGAGCAGGAGCCGGCGGCAGCAGTCCCATTCTTATTCCTACTCCTCTTCACATTCCTAATCTTCATCTTCATCTTGCTCCTTCCGACGCCGAAATGGCCGCCTCCGGAAACAGGCGCCATGCCGTTTCGGAGCGATCAATCCGGCTGTCCGCTCACATACGTCTCCCGCACGCTGTCGAATTCAGGCGCCTTGTCGGCCGGCCCGTCGTAAATCCACACGCCAAATCGCAGCCGCAGCCTTTCGCCCGGCTTGATTTCAATCCGACTGGCCGCCCTGTTGGTAAAGGCCTTTCGGCCGAACGGATTGGCGACCGCCAGGCCATAGTCCCGGACGTGCAGCCAGCTCGCGCGAAAGTTTTCCGGGTGGGGCATCAGCAGAACGCCGACGCGGCGGCCATCGATCGTGCCGCTGTAGTCGCACCACTTCGCTGGCGTCCCCCAAGCTTCCTTTTCGTTGCGTTTCCCCTCGCTCGTGGTGATCGTGCCGCTCCCCCTTTGGACGCACAGCGGCGTGGCCAGGCGAATGCCGAGCCCCATCTCCTCCTGGTCCCCGAAAGCAAAGGGCTCGCTGCCGGTGAACGTGCTGTCCCACGACAGGAGGTAGCCGCCATCCATGACGCCGAGCGAGTACGCGGCATCTTCCTGGCAGACGAGTCGCTCGCGATCCAGATACCGATTGCGAACCGCGAAGCGGAGCACGCCGTCCTCAACTTTGGGCGCGGTCGTAAACCGCTCGTGGAGGGCGCGCCCCTTGTTCCGCCAGAAGTCAGCACCACCAAGATCGCCGAAGGCCAGCCAGATGCCGGGGTGCATCGTGGGATGGTCGTCCGCGTCAATCCCTTCCCGCGGCGGATGGCGGCGCGTCACTTCGACTCCACCGGGTGCATGGACCGCGGTGAAATACGGCCGCAGCATGGTTTCATCCTGAAAGACGTAGCGCGCCAGCGGCTGATTGCCGCGAGTGATGACGAGCTGCTGATTTTCCACAAGGGCGCGAAGCGGTTCTTCCCCGCGGAGGATTGCCGCCGCAAAGAACACGGACAGCACAAGCGTCAAACTCAAGGTGGCACGCACGCGGGGATCCTCGGCAGAATCGGAGGCAACTCGGTCCCAATGTCTCCGGCCCGTTACAGTTTATGCACGTGCTGCCGCTTCACACACCGGCTGCCGCGACGTAGCGGACAAATCTTCCCGAGGCGGCGCGACACGGCCGGGGAAAGCCCGATTTCTAAGCTATATTGGCGTTCTGGGCCGCCATGCGCGCGGGCAGGTGGTATTTTTCGGCGTAGTGCTCCGGCAACATGCCGGCCGGCCATTCCTCGTGAGAAGACGGGGAGTTTTTTCCGGCCTGTAGCGTGCTCGCACACCTTGGTTTACCGCCGGCCGCACGTCGCCACCTCTCCGCGCTGCATCGAAGGCCCACCTATGCTCATGCGACACGTCCATCCGAAACTCCAATTCACCCACATGCTCCCCTACGGGGCGATCTTGCATGACAACGGGGTGCAATTCGTCGTCTTCAGCCGCAGCGCGAAGGAAATGCGGCTGCTGCTGTATGACGAGGTGAACGATCGCGAGCCGACCGAGATCATCCCCTTTGCCCGCGACACCGACCGCTGGGGGGACATCTGGAGCATCTTCGTCCCGGGCGTGAGCGCGGGACAGCTCTATCACTTCCAGGCCGATGGACCATTCGATCCCGAAAGCGGCCAGTGGTTCGTCGGCAATGCGCGGCTGATCGATCCGTATGCCAAGGCCCTGGCCGGCACGTTTCAGCGCAGCGACGATGGGCTAATCCGCCCCCCCAAGTGCGTCGTCGTCGATGATTACTTCGACTGGGAAGGGGACCGCCACCTGCGGCGCAGCGTCTCCGAGACGATCATCTACGAGACGCACGTCCGGGGCTTCACCAAGCACAAGTCGAGCCACGTCAAGCATCCCGGCACCTACCTCGGCCTGATCGAGAAAATCCCGTACCTCAAAAGCCTCGGCATTACCGCGGTCGAGCTGATGCCGGTACACGCTTTTCCAACGGGCGATTTCTGGGGCCGCCCGATCGATAAGAAAAACTACTGGGGCTACGACCCGCTGGCGTTCTTCGCTCCGCACCACGGCTACGGCGTCTCGCAGGAGCCGGGGGCCGTGGCCGTCGAGTTCAAACAGATGGTCAAGGCGCTGCATGCCGCGGGGATGGAAGTCATCCTCGACGTCGTCTTCAACCACACCTGCGAGGGGAACGAGCTGGGGCCGGTCCTCTCCTTCAAGGGGCTGGAGAACCGCGTCTATTACATGCTCGGCAACGGCGGCAGCCGCTACGTCAACTTCTCCGGCTGTGGCAACACGATCAACGGCAATCACCCCATCGTCCGCGAGATGATTTTCCATTGCCTCCGGCAGTGGGTCCACAACTACCACGTCGATGGTTTCCGCTTCGACCTGGCGTCGATCCTCAGCCGCAATCGGGACGGGCACCTGGTGCCCAACCCGCCGCTGGTGGAGGCAATTGCCGAGGATCCGCTCCTGGCCGATACGAAGATCATCGCCGAGGCGTGGGACGCGGCGGGGGCGTATCAGGTCGGCTCGTTCGGCGACCTGCGGTGGGCCGAATGGAACGGCCACTACCGGGACGACATGCGGCGATTCTGGCGCGGCGATAAGTCAAAGCTCGGCGCCTTCGTTACGCGGCTGGCCGGCTCGAGCGACCTGTACGAGCACGGCGGACGGGCGCCGTTTTGCAGCATCAACCTGGTCACCAGCCACGACGGTTTCACGCTCAATGACCTCGTCAGCTACAAGGAGAAGCACAACGAGGCCAACGGCGAAGGGAACCGCGACGGCGAAAACAACAACTACAGCGACAACTATGGCGTCGAAGGGCCGACCAAGCGGCACGACGTCGATGACACGCGCCGGCGACAGATCAAAAACTTCCTGGCAACGCTGATGCTCAGCCAGGGAGTGCCGATGATCGTGGCCGGCGATGAATGCCGAAGGACGCAAAAGGGGAACAACAACGCCTACTGCCAGGACAATGACATTTCGTGGTTTGACTGGTCGCTGGTGGAGCGGAATGCCGACCTCGTGCGGTTCACGCAGGCGGTCACCAAATTCCGGCGGGGCCAGCCGACAGTGCGGCGGGACCACTTCCTGACCGGCCAGCCGAAGTTCGAGGGGGAACTGCCCGACGTGAGCTGGTTCAGCGCCTTGGGGACGGCGGTCGATTGGCACGGCGACGATTCGACGCTGACCGCGCTGTTCAAGCGGGTCGATGCCGAGCACGACCCGGATGGAAAGGCGCGAGATGTGCTTTTGCTCGTCAACGCAACGCACGAGCCGCGGGAGTTCATCCTGCCGCCGGTGGCCAAGGGGACTTTCTGGCGGCTGTTCATCGACACGGCCGCCGCGCCCCCCTACGACGTCTATCCCGACCAGGACGGCCCGCCGCCGCCGCGCTCGCGGCGCTTGACGCTGTCGTTTCGGTCGCTGTGCTGCTTTGTGTCGGCGAAGTGAAGACAATGCGGCGGTCTTAGACGAACCCGATCGCCCCCATCAGCACGTCCACGTTGCTGGCATAGTCCCCCTCTCCTTCCGGCGGAGGGAGCGGAGTCGTGGAGAGCGTCCAGCCGAAGTCGGCGGCCGAGCCTTCGATGCGTATCAGGCGATGGGTGGTGGCGCCGCCGCCGATGATGCGGTACCGCGGCAGCTCGGGGCCGGTCGTCAGTACGCGGGCAAACAGATTGCCGCCGAGGTCCTCGACCGTCAGCGTCTGCGTGGTCAGGTCGAAGCTGGCGCTCTTGAGGTTGGCCCAGCCTAGCTGCCGCGACTGCCAGAGCTGGGCGTTGTCAGTCGTCCGCAGGTTGAGCCACAGGTTGCTCGTCCCCTTGAAGGCGGACATTGCGGTGGAGTTGAGGAAGCCGGTGACGAAGCCCAGCTCGCCGAAGTTGTTGTTGGGCAGCGTGTGGGACGAAGCCTGAGTGCCGAGAACCGGAAGCTGGATCGTGAAGAAGTCATTGCCGCTGGTCTTGACGATCGCCAGGCCGTCGGCCCCTTTGGCGGTTTTGTTGTAGCGGTCCTTGCCGTCGCGCAGGTTCTCGGGCTGAAGCTGGCGGACCGTGTACGTGCCGGGAAGGACGGCGGGAATGACGTACTGACCGTTGAAATCGGTTTGGACGGTGACGTTGACCGCCGTGCCCCCGATGTCGGTCCCCTGCAAGGTGATCTCGACGCCGGCCAGCCGCCGCTCCGCGGCATCGATCACGTTGTCGTTATCGGTATCGATGTAGACGGTCCCGGTGATGTCGGTCGGCACCGGCGTGACGACGTTCACCGTCACGGTGGCCGTGGCCGAGCCGCCGCTGCCGTCGCTGATCGTGTAGGTGTAGCTGTCCGCTCCTACGTAGCCAGCCAGAGGCGTGTACAGGATCGACTTGCCGCCGTCGGCAATCGTGACTCCGCCGCCGGCGCTGGTCGCGGCAGTCCCTTCCGCCCCTTGAACGTGGGTAATCGTCAGGATCTCGTTCTTGTCGGGAGCAAACGTGTCGTTGGCCAATACGGCGTGCGTCTGCCCCGCAATTTCCATGGCGGAGGTGAAGCTGTCGTTCTTGGCGGTCGGATTGGCGTTGATGCGGATGGTGACTGTTCCGATGCTGGTCAGGCTGCCGTCGGTGACGCGGTACTTGAACGTATCGAGGCCGACGGCGCCGGTGCGGGGGGTGTAGGTGAACGAGCCGTTGCTGGCCAGCGTTACCGTGCCCTTCTTCGGCAGCGTCGAAATGCCGTTGGTCCAAATCGTGGGGCTATCGACGTCGGAATCGTTGGCCAGGACGCCGGGGGCGGCGATGACGAGCGGCGTGTTCTGGTTCGTGACGTAAGCGTCGGGGGCCGCCTTGGGCGCGTCGTTGACCGGAGTGATGTTGACGGTGACAGTCGCGGTATCCGTAATCCCCGTGGTCGTCTGGCGGATCGTGTAGGTAAACGTTTCCGTGCCGTTTGCGTTCGCAGCCGGCTTGTAGCGCAAGCTTTTCGCGCCGGTGTTGATGGAAACGGCGCCGCCGAGCGAGGGCGCGCTCACGCCGACGATCACCACGTTGGTGGGCAGGGGGCCGCTCGGCAGTCCGGTCGTCGGGCTGTTGGCCTTGTCGTTGGACAGGACGTAGAGCGTCTTGGCGGCGGCGTCTTCTTTGAGGGTGTACGTGTCGGGGTTGGCGGCAAACGGCCCGACGATTTTCAGCGGCGGCGGATTGCTGATCTTGATCTCCTCGGGAAGGATCAGGCCGCTATACTCTGGATCGAGCACGGAATAGAGCAGAATCTCCCCATCGATGTCGTCCACGCTCCCCTGCACCGAGAAATCGCCGACTTCCAGCGCGTTCATGCGGACGCGGAACAGCAAACGCGGATCGGCCTCGCTGCCGTCGGGGAAATGCCCGGTGAAGAAGTCGGTGTGTACGCCTCCCACATCGTCGATCCGATCCGGCCCATCGCGGTCCGAGCCGGTGACGACCTGGTTGTAGTCCGCCACTAATTGTCCGGCGACAACGTGGTAGCGCCGCAGGGCGTGGCGAAACGCCTCGGGCGAGTAGGTCCCGTCCACGACCTCCGTGATTTGGATCGCTGGGCTCGTGCCACCGGTCAGGCCCAAGGGATTGCCGTTCATGAGCGCGAAACTCTTGTCGCCGCGCGCCCCTTGAAAGCGGATGTCGAACGCCAGCGGGTCCGACAGGCTGGGAATCACCTCGACATTTCCCGCCCCGATGTTCGGCAGGGCGGCGAGTGCGGCCTGGATGCGCCCAGCAATCGCGACTCGCGATTCGGTCAAGGGACGGTACGGGATTCCCAGAGTGGTCCGGGCCGTCGTTCCGTCGTGGAACGTCAGCGTGAAGGTGCCGCCGGTGGGACTCCCCGTGATCTTGACCCGCTGGATTTCGTTGATCTCCACCTTGGCCAGCGACTTCGAGTTCAGGTTGAGGTCCAGCATGGCGCTGAACACGCCCCGGTCCCCAAACACGCCAGTTTGATCGGGGCCGCGGAGATCCTGCACGAAGACGCCGATCTCAAAATCAGCCCCTTTGCTGATCGTCGCCGGCATAGGGGTCATGGTTCCCGGCTGGAGAAACAGGATCTTGAATTCCAGCACCTCTCCCGCCAACAGCATCCGCGGCTCGAGCTGCTCTGCCATCAGGGTGCGGCGATTCAAACCGGCTCCACGACGCGATGGGCGGCAGCGGTCTTGGCGGAGCCCGCCGGGGAGGGACTGGCGAAGATTCGGCATTTTGGACTCCTGTTCCACCGAGGTTAAACCGGCATTGCGCCCCTCCGCGTAATACGACCTTTGCCATGCCACCCGACGCGTTTCAGATCGGCGTGAAAGCCTTTCTGAACCGGAATGCCGAGTCTGCGTAGCGCGCTGACCCTCTGCTCAGGCACATCGCGCGTCAGTCATATTCCTTGACTTTGGGTGCAGTTAGGGGTGACGACGAAACCGATCCAGAGGCCCTGGAACCGTCGCCTGGTTTCCAGGGCTCGTGCTCCCACGTGCAGGAGCGGGACTTAAACGAGGCTGCTCATGACGGCATCGACGTCGCGGGTATAGTCCGACTCCCCTTCGGCTTGCGGCTGGGCGGCGGCCAGGGTCCAGCCGAAGTCCTCGGCCGAGCCTTCGATGCGGATCAGGTAGCCGCCGGAGCCGTCTTGCCCGACGATCCGGAAGCGGGTCGTCCCCGACTGCGTCAGCGTCGTGGTACGCGTGGTAACGCCGTCGAAGACGCTGAAGGTCAGCGAATCGGTGGAGTTGAGCACCACCGAGCACGACAGCGCGCCGTCCCATCCATCCATCTTCTGATGCCACAGCGACTCGCTACCCGGGCCAATCGCCAGCAGGAAGCCGTTGTTCGTTGTCGAGGCCAACAGCTCGGCAATGTTGATATAGGCCGAGTCGAGCCCCATCTCGCCGAAGTTATTGCCGCTGAGAGTCTTGGACGGGTTGTCGGTGCTGAGCAGCGGGATGCTGATCGTGAACTGGTCGTTGAACGAGCCGGTGACGATGGGAATGGTCGTGTCAAAGCCGTTGGTGGTCGTGTTGAAAACGTCCTTGCCGTCCTTCAGGTAGAAGGGTTGCGATTGAGTGACCGTGTAATCCCCCGGCTCCACATCGAGGAAGATATAAAAGCCGTTGATGTCGGTCTGAACCGTCTGGTCCAAGGTGATTCCGCGGAAGCTCGTTCCCTGGATGCGGATGTCAACGCCGGCCAGCCGCCGCTCGTGATCCTCCATCAGTCCGTCATTGTCGGTATCCATCCAGACCGTGCCGCTGATGTCCGTGGGGATGAAGTTGACCACGTCGATCGTGACGGTGGCGGTGGCCTGGAGGTTGTCGGGATTGGTGCCGTTGTCCTCGACCGTGTAGGTGAAGAAATCGGGCCCTTCGTAGCCGACGTTGGGGGTGTAGAAGACGGACTTCCCGTCCCCCGCGATGGTTACGCTGCCGTTGACCGGCTGAATGACCGAGACGATCGTCAGCACTTCGCCCGGATCGGGATCATTCACCTGGTCGTTGGCCAGGACGAAGATCTGCTGGTTGGCAAAATCCTGCGTGGGCGGATTGTGCTTGATGGCGGTGAAGAAGTCGTCGGCTACGACGGGGGGGTCGTTGACCGAGATGACCGTGATGTTGACGTCGGCAATGTTGGAATTCAGGAAGCCGTCGTTGATCCGGTAGCGGAACAGATCGGGCCCGTGGTAATTGGCGGCCGGCGTGTACAGGACGGTGCCGTCGAGCTGCACCTGGGCGGTGCCGTGGGAGGGGGGCGTGGTGATCGCGATCGTGTGCGTGGTGCTCGTGGGAATTCGCTCGGCCGGCGTGTCCCCCAGGTCCACGTCCCGGTCGTTGGCCAGGACCGGGATGAAAATGGGCGTGTCTTCGTCGGTCGTTGCGCTGTCGTTGAACGCCTCGGGCGCGTCGTTGACGTCATCCACGCGGACGTTGACGACCGCCGTGTCGAACAGTCCGCTCCCGTCGGTCAGCCGATAGGTGAAGCTGTCGTTGCCGTTGAAATTCAGGTTGGGGGTATAAGTCACGACGCCGGTGGCGGCATTGATCGAGACCGAACCATTGAGCGGTTGGACCTCAATCGTGACGGTGTGGGTCGCCGCCGTCGGAATCTGCGTCAGGGGCGTGACGCCCAAGTCCACGTCCCAATCATTGTTCATGACGTTGATCGACAGCGGCGTGTCTTCGAACGTCACCACATTGTCGTCGTTGGCGACCGGAGCGTCGGGTGTGTTGTTGACCGTGATCGAGACGGTGGCCGTGTTGGAATCCAGCAGGCCGTCGTTGACCTTGTAGGTGAACGAGTCGGGACCAAAGTAATCGGCGGCCGGGGTGTAGCGGATCGAGCCGTCGGCATTGACCGAGACCGTTCCGCGGGCCGGATTGCCGACGACGATCACGCTGTGCGTGGCGGTCGTGGGGATTTGCGTGGCGGGGGTGGTTCCCAAGTCAACGTCGCGGTCGTTGGCCAGCACGGCCACATCGACAAAGGTGTCTTCATCGACGGCGGCGCTGTCGGGATTGGCGACCGGCGCGTCGTTGACGGGATTGACGGTGATGCTCACTGTGGCGGTGTCGGTAAACGTGCCGTCGCTGAGCTGGTAGACAAAGCTGTCCGGACCGTGGTAGTCCTGGGCGGGCGTGTAGTGGACCACGCCGTCGATGACTTGTGTCGTGCCGTTCGACGGGCCGCTGATGACGGTCACGGTGTGCGTGGCCGACGTGGGAGTCTGGTTCGCCGGATTGACGGACAGATCGATGTCCCGGTCATTGGCCATCACGGCAATCGCCACGGTCGTGTCTTCGTCCGTCGTCGCCGTGTCGTCGTTGGCGACCGGCGGATCGGGCGTGTTGATCACGGTGATCGTGACCGTGGCGATCTGGTTTTCATCCAGGTCTTCGGGCGCCTTGGGGTCGATCGTCTGGTTGATCGTATAGGTAAAGGTGTCGGTGCCGAAGAAGTCGGCATCGGGGACGTAGCTCAGCGTGCCATCACCGTTGTCGATGACCGTGCCGTTGGCCGGCTGGGTGATGGCCACGATCACCAGCGTATTGCCTTCGTCCTTGAAGTCGTTGTCCAGCACCGGCAGCGGGTTCGGAGCATCCGCAGCGGTCGAATCCTCGTTCACCGTGAAGGCGTCGTCGCGAGCAAAGGGCCGGTCCAGCGGCACGACGTCGATCGTCACGCTGGCCGCAGCGCTAAGCGGGCCGCCCGCGCCGCTGGCGCCGCCGTCGTTGTTGGTGATGGATAGAGTCCGCGGTGCGGAGGCATCGCCCAGCCCGGCCGTGTACTTGATGCCGGCCAGGGCGGCGTTGACGTTGGCCAGCGTGCCCGAGAAGGCCATCGAGCTGTCGGCAGTGCCGTCCCCCGTCGTGAACGACAAGCCGGTGAGGGAAGCGAGCGTGAACGAGCCCAATCCATCCACGGACAGACTGACTTGCATCACCGTCGCGGGGAGGAAATCGACGTCATCGACCGTGATCGCTCCCAGGGTCGTCTCCAAAGTTTCGATCGCCGACTGCGGGCCGGGGACGCTGATCGTGGGGGCATCGTTGACCGCCGTCACGATGATCGCCATCGAGTCCGAGTCCGAGAGCGCCGGAGCAGGCGAATTCCCCAGGTCCGAGGTGATCATCTGCAGCGTGTCATTGCCGTTGAAATTCGCGTTGGGCTTGTATTGCATTCCGTTGAGCGCGGCATTGATCTCGGCGACCGTTCCCTGGAACGTCACCGTCGCGTCACTGATCCCATCGCCGGCGATGAAGGTCAGCCCGGTCGTGGTGCTCAGCGTCAACGTGCCGTTGGCGACCGACAGCGAGGTTTGAATGTCATTACCCCCCGCATCGACGTCGGCAACGGAAATGTTGCCCGGGAACGTCAGCGTGCCGTCTTCGGCCACGGTGCGGGCCGCGGCCAGGCTGGGCAGCGTGTTGATCGGCGCGTCATTCACCGGCGTGAGCGTGATCGTCACGGTGGCCGTGTCGGTGACGCCGGTGTTCGGATTGCGGATGGTATAGGTAAAAACATCGGTGCCGTTGTGATTCGGCGCCGGCAGGTAATTGAGAGTCTTGCTCCCCGTGTTGAGCGTGACCGTTCCTCCGGCGGACGTGACAATCGACTGGCCGACCGTAACCGAAACGCCGTTGAGCGCCGAGATGATCACGCTCGTGGGCAGCGCGCCGGCCGGCGCTCCCGAGGAGTTGTTGGTCGTGTCGTTCGTCAGAACATTGAGGGTGACGGGTGCTGGCGTGCCGACCTGTACGCCGAGATCCTCGGCAAACGTGAAGGCGTCCGGATTGGCGCTGAACGGCTCGATGATCTTCAGGACAGGCGGGTTGGTGATTTTGATCTCGCTGGGGTCCAGCGGATCGCCGTGGGTGGCATCGAGCACCGAGTACAGCAAGTTCTCGTCCACATCGAGGACGCTCCCCACGACGGTGAAGTTGCCGGCATCGAGCGTGTCCATGCGGAAGCGCAGCAAAAGCCGCGGGTCGGCTTCCTGCCCATCCGGGAAGTGCCCCACCGACAGAAAGTCGGAGTGCAAACCGCCGGCATTGTCGATCCGATCGGGATTGCTGGCGTCGGCGCCGGTGACGACCGTGTTGTAGTCGGCGATCAATTGGCCGCCGACAACCTGGTAGCGGCGCAGCAGCGAGCGGCGGAACGATTCGGTCGAAAAGCTGCCGTCGAAGAGCTCGGTGATCTGGATTTGCGGATTGGTTCCCCCAGTGAGCTGCGACGGATTGCCGGTCATGAGCTGGAGGCTCTTGTTTCCCAAGGCGCCTTGAAACCGGACTACGAAGTCCGTCGGGACGCCGCCAAAGATCGCGTCGGCCGGCACCACCTCGACGTTGCCTGCCCCGATGTTCGACAGGGCGGCGAGTGCCGTCTGAATCCGGTTGGCAATCGCCACCCGCGATTCCACCAGCGGGTTGTACTGAATGCCCGCCGTTGTGCGGATGGCTGTGCCGTCGTTAAACGTCAGCGTGAACGTGCCGCCGGTCGGATTGCCGGTGATGCGGACCGTCTGCACCTCTTCCAGTTCGACCCTGGCCAGCGCCTTGGTGTTCAGGAGCAGGTCGATCGAGGCCGCGGCAACACCCCGGTCCCCAACCGGGCCTATCTGATCCTGTCCGCGGATGTCCTGGACGATGACGGCGATCTCAAAATCGGTTCCCTTGGTGATCGTGTTGCCCGGGATGGGGTTGTTCGTTCCGGGCTGGAGGTAGACGATCCGGAACTCCATCACCTCCGCATGTTCCCCCGCCTGCTCGTTGAGCAGATTGACGACCCGCATTGCATCGCTGGCGGAAACGTAGCCGTCGTTGTTCACGTCGTACATGTACAGCGCGTCCGACGTGGTCGCCTCCCCCTCCCCCTCGGCCGTGGACGACGTCGTGGCGCTGGAGGTCGATCCGCCCAGGAATTGCCGCGGGCCGCCCGCATTGAGCTGGTTGATAATCACCAGCGCGTCGCGAGCGGACACAAAGTTGTTCTGATCCACGTCCTGGGGAAAGAAGGCGTTGTGGAAGTTCAGATCGCCGGCCAAGAGCTGGCGAGATTCCAGGTGCTCCGCGAGCAAAATGCGGCGAGCCCAGCGCTGCTGCGACTTGGACGGGCGGCGGCTTTTGCGGGGGGGGGACGTGCTACGGCGGTGGTTCATGGAAATACCTGCTTCGAATGTTCTGTTCCGTAGGGGCTGGCAGTTTCACGCGGCTTCCTGCCAGCACAATCAGCCATAAATCTAGTGGCTGTTTTGCAAGTCTTGAACTTGCAGTCACTTGCAGCAACGATCAACTGCGGCAAGTCCATCGGTCGTACATGAAAGGCCGATTGAGCTAAGTTTCCAGGCTAGTCGGGGGGTGTAATTGTTGCAACGAATTTGCCATGCCGCGCGCGACAATTTCTGACTGGGACGCATGCTGCGGGCATTAAGTTCCGCATAACCGGAACCAGACCGCCAAAGCGATCCGCCCACGAAGCGGTTTCGCACCTCATCGGGGGAAGATGCACCGTCCAGGTCGGTCGTCCGTCCTCTGGACGACGTTAATCCACAGCGACCTCCAAGCTGAACTCTTCCAGGGCCTGATCCCACTCGTCGTCGATTTTCGACGAGTCAAGATCCTCGATCAGAGGATGGTAGGCCACAACGGGTGAGGAACCAGTCATGTCCGCGAGCGAGTCGTCGGCAAACACCTGTTCGTCGAGTTGGCTGCGGGTCGATGACGAGCTGGTTTCCGACGAACTCGACTCCACGACGACGCTGGATGAGGCGTACAGCATCGCCGGCACGCTGGAAGTGTCCGCCTCACCTTCTGGCTGAGGCCCAGCCTCTCCTTCTGGCTGAGGCCCAGCCAGCAAGTTGAGGAAGTTGATCACCAGGGCCGCATCGCTGATCGTGACCCGGTTGTCGCCGTTGACGTCATAGTAAGGGGGCGCCGTTAGTATCCCCAGCGTCGGATTGGGAACATTAAAGCCGGGCGATCCCAGCACCAGGATGGAACGGTTCAACTGGTTGACGATGAGCAAGGCGTCGTTGGGCGAGATCCTGCCGTCGTCATTCACGTCCAAGCTGTTCGCCGGGTTCTGGAACGGCGGCCCCAGCAACTGCACCTGGTAGTCTTCGACCTCGCCATCCTCGGCCAGACCGGTCGGCGTATTGATCCCCGCCGTGGAAAACCGCAGCCGCAGGAACGAGGTCCCTTTGTTGCCGTCCGGAAGCGTGAAATTGATCGTGTTGGAGCCGGCGACGAGTTGGCCGGCCGGCGTGCTGCTGGAAATGAAGTATTCGCCCGCGTCATTCCAGTCGCCGTCCCGGTTCAAATCGAGCCAGGCGTCCAGCTTGCCGTCAACGGAGGCCACGACCGTTATGTGCGACGGACCGCCGTTGAGGCGGAACTCGAAGTCCGTCAGGCCGTCGTCGAACGCGTCGCCGTCGGCATTGGGGGTAGGCTGCGGATTGATGTCGGGGGTCACGCCGAGGCCCAGGAAGATGCCCGGCACGACCTTGTGCCCCGCGCCGTTGCTGGCCTCCAGCGTCGGGTAGGTGGGGTCGGGAGCGTCGCCGAAATCGATCGGAGCGCCGACGAAGATCGTGTAGCTCGTCGTACCGTCGGCCTGATTCGCCTGGAGCAAATTGCCCGCCAGGTCGGCAACGCCGGTCGCGGGCGAGTTGTCGATCGTGAGGACGAACGTCTTGCGATACGGCCACACGCCGGCCGCAGGCAGGAAGAGCGCCTCGTCGGCGTTGCTGTCGTAGACGAAGGCAAAGTCGAGCCCTTGCTGGAGCGGGACGCCGTCCTGCGTGAGGGTGAAGCGGGCCCCGGTGACGAGCAGATCGTCGATGCCGACGCCGCCGGTGTCCAGGAACTTGACGACGAAGCGGTCCAGAAGCTGGCTGTCGAAGATGACGAACGTTTCGCGGGGGTCCTCGTCGAGCCCGGCAGGATCGTTATCGGCCGGGACCTTCAGCAAGGCGATGGGGCCCACGAAGTCGGCCCGCTCGATGGCGCCCCGGTCCTTGAAGATGTTCGAGCCCAGCCCTGGCGGCGGGTCCTGCGTCGGGTCGTCCACGCGGAGTTGCCCCAGCGCGTCCCGATCGGGCGCCAGGATCGGCGAGGGGCTGATTCCCAGCGGCGACTTGACGGCCGTGATCGATGGCCGGTCCGCCAGGGAATTGAGCGAGCTGTCGATGGCTTTCGAATTGTCCGCCAGGTAGAAATTGCGCCGCAGCGGATTGACGAACAAGGGTTCGCCGGGAAGGAGCACGATGAAGTTTGAACCCAGCGTTGGGTTGCTGCCGTTGTTGGAAAACAGGTTGGCGCCGACGACGGTCGTTCCGGAGGTGCCGTCGATGGCGATGCTCGTGGCCGTATTGGCCAGGATATTGTTGATGATCGTCGGGCTGGCGTTGTCGGTCACCTGGATGCCGATGCCTGTCGGACTGGCGCCGCCGTAGACCGTGTTGTTGACGAGGCGGCCAAAGGGGACGCCGGCGACCGTCTGGCCGGCCGGGTTGGAGTCGCCGCTGAAGCGAATGCCGACCGTGCCCGATTCAGCCACCACGTTGTTGGCGACGGTGACGCCGGCAAACAGCCGCTGGTTATTGAGCGTGGGCAGGTTTCGCACGGCGCCCGGATAGGTGAGACTGCCGCCGGCGGTGCGGGGAGCATTGTCCACCAGGATGCCGACCCCTGCCGAGTTGGTGACAAAGTTCTGTTCGATCTGGATGTGCCCCTGCTGGCGGATGACGTTGCGGTCGCCGCGTCCGTCCGTCGTGCCCACCCCGATCTCGGGATTGGGGAAGAAAACGTCGTCGATGAACGCAGCATCCAGGCCGCTCACGACGGATCCGTTCTTCTCGTATTCCCAGCGGAAAAGATGGACGCCTGCGGACACGGGGAAGACCACCGTCTGCCAAGGGAGATCTCCCGACCACTCGTCCTGCAAGACGCCGTCGATATAGAAGCGGAGGAAGTCGAAGCCCACTTCCGACGAGACGCGGAAGGCGAAGGACATGACGCCTGCGCCGGTCCGTCTCCGCACGTCCAGGGACGTGTCGTGAAGATGGTCGATGATCCCCGACCGGGCGCTGAACGCGCCTGAGTTCGACGTGGAATTGGTGATGAACCAGCGGGAGTCGCCCCAAGTGTACCAGGGGTTCGTATTGAAGCCGTTCTCGAACCCGTCCAGCGGCGTGGGAAGCACGATATCATCGATGAACGCGGCATCGATCCCCGCCGAGCCGGAGCCATCCTTCGCATAGACCCAGCGGAAGGTGTGCGTGCCCTCGGTCACGTTGAAGGCGACGACCGAATAGGGCACTTCACCCGACCACTGTCCCATTTGCACGCCGTCGATGAAGAAGGTGAGCGTGTCGCCCGGCTGCGAAGACACCTTGCGGGCGAACTGGATTAGTCCCGGGCCGGTGAGACGGGTGAGCACCAACTCGGAAGTCTGGCCGTCGCCGATCACTCCGGAGCGTGCATTGAGCGTTCCCGAATTGGGGTGCAGGTTGGTGATCGTCCAGGGTGCGTTGCCGCCCGAGGTGAACCCGGTCAACCCGCCGGTCTCGAACGTGATCCGGTCGGCGATCCGCGTATCGGGCATCAGGCGGTCGTTGGTGTCGAACGTCTGGTAGAGCCCGATATCGGATTCCAGCGAATTCAGGTTGATGCCGTATTCCTGGCCGCGGCGGATTTCCAGTTGATAGGGTCCCCGGGTGACGACGGCCGGCACGGCGAGGCCGGGAATGTGGCTGACCGGAGTGGGCGTGGCAAAGACGCCGGTGACGTTGGAGGGAGCGCCGGTGACCATTTCGCCGCGCTCCGCCAGGCCGACGATGATGTCGTCGATGTAGAAGCCTTCGAACTGGTTGTTTTGACCGCGCTGGGGGCTGTTGAAGTCGCCGAAGATGTTTTCAAACAGGCCGTCGTTGGCGTCGCCATCCGGCTGGCCGTCATCCCAGTCGCCCGCGGTGTGGAAGTCGTATCGCAACCGCAAGTTGACCTCGCCGGCGTAGTGCGACAGATCGACGCGCGCTTGCCGCCAGTTGCCCGTATTATTGAACAACCGCTGGATT
Organism: Pirellulaceae bacterium; assembly: GCA_035512595.1. Lineage (GTDB taxonomy): Bacteria > Planctomycetota > Planctomycetia > Pirellulales > Pirellulaceae > DATKDU01. Next base: position 9,656 of record DATKDU010000366.1, on the reverse strand, counting down.
TGCTGCCGCGGGTTGGTGGGCAGGTCCGTGACCGACGTGGAAAGAAAGGTGGGTAGTTCGCCGTCGATCGGAAACGTATCGGGGTTGTCGAACAACCCGCTGTTGGTAGCGACCATGTCCCACGTCTGGCCGTCGTCGCGGGAAATATAGACCCGCGCGGCGTCGCGTCCGTTGGCATTCTCGGTGTGCAGGAAGTAATTAAAGTACAGCGTCGGCTTGTCGATGTTCTTGTACGTGGAGAGGCTGAAAGAGTCGGTCCACAGGGAGCCGTAAGCGCCTCCGGGGAAATTGTAGGTATTGGGGATCGCCGGATTCTGGCTGAGGTCGATCTGCCAGCTTTCGTTCCGCACGCCAAGCTGCCCGTTGATGATGGGTCCCGTTTGATCCTCAAACCGCGTATAGCGTAGATGGGAACCATTCGCCGGCTCGAAACCGAAGTAAAAGCTTGTACCGCCGGGTGTGGCATCGCGGCTATTGTCCGGCGCGGCGTTGATCCCATGGCCGGCATCCCCCTGCCGCCGATTGGTGGGATGCCAGAGATTGATGTCCAGCGGAGAGAACGCCAGGCCGGTGACTCGCGAGAAAGTAATGAGGGGGACTTGCGTCTGGAGCACAAAGCCGTCGATGAAGCCGTCGCCGTTGCCGTCGACGGTGTCGATCAGCCCGTCGTTGTCGTTGTCGAACACCGCTTGCAGATTCCCCTGCAAGTCAAAGCAGACCATGCGGCCGTCGGCGGTGATGGCAAACAGCGTGCCGGCAAACCGGCCGTCCTCGACATTTTGCGGGCCGCGGCTGAGCCCGGCGAATGCGAATCCGGGCAGCGTTGCTAGGGGCCCTCCTCCCATGTTGTAGAAAACGCCCGTGTTTGTCACCCCGTAGAGTCCGCCATCGCTGGCTTGGGCCAGTCCCGTCGTTCCTCCCGGCAACGGCCCGACCGGGCCCCACGGTTGCCCCGCGATGGGATTAGCGTTGCCTGTGTCGGGGTCGGCGCGCCACAGCGTGGACGTGTTGTTTGCGTTGTCGTTAACCGCGTAGAACAGGTTGTAGTAATCACTTCCGAACGTTCCGGGCCTGACATACACCAGCGCTTCGGCGCGGAAAGTGTTGATGGTGGCGTCCTGAATGTTGTCCGATCCGACGGCCGAGATCGCGCCGGTGCCGGAATCGACTGCGTCCAGGCGGCCCGCTATGTTGTTCGTCCCTTGCCAGCCACCCTCGTAGGCAAACATGAGCCCATCCGTGCGGATGGCAATGTCGCCGACGTAATTCCCTCCGCCGACCATGTTGTTGTCTCTCAGCACGGTTTCCACGCGTCCCGTAAACGGGTCAATGGTGCGGAGCGAGCTGTTGACGCCGCCGGTCGGGGAGTTGTAACCCGTGGAGACGTACAGCGTCACATCCGACAGCGAGAACGGCCGCACGTGCGCCCGCAACTCCTGGGAGTTCGCGATGTCGAATAGCGCCGAGTCGGCGCCCACGGGAATGCCGCTGCCGTTTTGCGTGCCGATGTGGTCCTCGACGATGCGGCGAAGGGAGTTGATCGGCTCCAAGCGGATCAGCGGCGCGGTGGCGCTGGCCTGGAACGTCGCATTCATCACCTGCGGCAGCCGGCGATTCGTCGATACGGCCACAAAGTAAGTCCGCCGGGGGCCGGTGGGGCCGGCGGGAATCGACCCGGCCGGCAATTGCACCGTGCCGATGAAGGGGTCCAGCTTGCCGAAGCTGCCGCGATAGAGGTCGTCGGTGTCCGCCCCATGGCCGGGAGCCGGTTGATCTTCATCGATGTCGGAATCGCGGCCCACGAAGATCAGGTTGCCGTCCTCGTCGAACAAGGAGATCGTGGTGTCGGGGCGCGTGATCCCGTCGCCGTAGTCGATGTCGAGCATCGTGGCGAAGGTCTTGAACCCGCCGTCGCTGAAGCCGCCGATGGCCTGGATCAGGTCGTAGTTCAACTCGAACTGGTACCAATCGACGTCCCCCTCGCCGCTGAGATCCCCGGCGACGCTGATCACGTTGCGGTCATTGACCAGCAAATTGCCCAGCGGCTGGGCCGTGGCGAACGTGTCGTTGGGACTGCTCCCTTCGCCCGACTCGCCCAAGAGCGGCGAATGATAGGGCAGGCCCAGCACCTCGATGCCGGTGGTGGCAAAACGGATGTCCGACAGCCGGACGACCGAGCCCGGCTGCTCGTCTTCCTGGCGGAGGCGGATTTGCAGTTGGTACTGTCCCTTGGTAGCGCCGGCGGTGATGTCGTTGATGTTGGCCGGATTCAGCGGGGTGCTGCGGACGCGCACGAAATACGGCGTGTTGTTGCCGGTGGGCGGGACCGGCAGGACCACGCGCATCCCGGCGTCGAGCGGATTGGTGGTGAAGGTATCGCGTCCGTAGTACGGGTCCTTGTCCATCGACAGCGCCAGACCGGAGAGCACGGTGTTGCTCTCGGAGCGGGCCAGGACGTTGCCGTTGGCGTCGATCAATTCGACGATCGTATCGAGCGCGTAGGAGGTGCGGTCGATGTCGATCCAGACCTCGGTGCCGGCCGTGGCGTTGAAGCTATAGACGTCCACGTCGCGGGGGTCGTCGAACTGGATCGCGCCGTGGATTTGCCAGCCCAAGCGGCGGTTGTCGTCGCCGTTCTTGTCGTTGGTGGCCAGCGTTCCCAGGAACTGCGCCCGTTGCGGAGTGCCGTTGATGTTGGAGACGCCGTTGCTGAGGGTGGCTTCCTTCTCGCCGTAGGCGAATTCGCGCTCGTTGACGACGCCGACGTTGCGGTCGTTGCTCAACTGGTCGAGCTTGACGCTGCGCCAGTCGCCGGCATTGCCCGGGGTCGTGGTCGGATCTTCGGCAACCAACTCCAGGAAAGAGGTGATCGTGGCCGTGGTGGCGTTGGGATCGACCGTCCAGGCAAAAGCCGTCGTGACGTCTGCCAAACCGTAGACCAACCCCAGCGTGGGATCGTTGAATGGAGTCAGGTCGGTGGTGTCGATGTTCCCATTGATGGTGTAGGTGGTGCCGGCGCCGGCGATGATGCTCCGCAGGTCGGCGAATTCATCGGCGGCGAAACCGTCGTAGGTCGCGTTGACCAGACCAGGGCCGGGGAGGTAAATCCCGCCTTGGCTGAAGCCGATCCGCTCGGCATTGTCGAGCGTGAAGGCGCGGAAATCGGGCTGGCCGGGAGTTCCGACGAGGTACAACAGATCGTCGGTAAAGGCGAGCACATCCTCATCCAAGTAATTGATGAATTGAAGATTTCCCAGCGATTGTGCGCTGCTCAACATGACCGTGTTGATCAGCCTCGCTTCGCCGTTGTTGAAGCGGCTTTCAACGCGCCAGTTAATCGTGCCGTTGGCTCCGGTAAACGACCCTTCGCTGATCACCAGGTCCGGGGCCACTAGCGTGGGGGCCATGGTGATGGTCGTATTTCCAAGGCGTACCGCCTGCCCGTTGCTGCCAACGTCCACATAGTTGAAGAACTCGAAGATAAAGTCGGTATTGATGAAGAGCTGAGTGTTTCCTTGAGCAGTGACGCCGCCGCCACCGGGAAAGTTGGATTCGCCGCCTGCTTCCACCAGATAAGAAAAGAATCCAGGCACGTTTTGGATGACGTCGTTGTCGATCAAGAGGCCGTTGTTCACTTCCGGACCCGTCGGCAGTCCACCACCACCGCCGCCGCCGCCGGCCCCGCACGCGCCGCTGTTGTCGGTGTCAGTTTGAAGCTGGCCACCGACGTTGAAGCCGGCTCCAGCCGTGCAGTCGTGCAGCGACGTCAGGATCACCGGGAAGCCGGGTTGGCCGATGATCTGCACCGTGCCGCCGATCCGGTCGTCGATCTCCAGCTCCCGCCCGCTGGCGGTGACGCCGGCATTGGCGCCTTCGAGCTTGACGACCAGGCTTTCGCTGGGGCTGCTCTTGAGCATCAGTCCGCCGTAGACGTGGTGGTTGACGTCTACGATTTCGTCCCGCACCACGTGAACGATGTCGGTGTCGTCCCACACAGTCTCCGTCGTCAGCACCCCGCCGCGGACCTCCATGCCGTTGGTGGCGTTGTTTCCGGTGCGGTTGAGGCGGACCAGCGGCCCCTGGTTGTCGTTGAACGCGTCCGTGCGGCCGAACAACCCTCCCCTGAGGCCGATCAGGCCCGTGGAACGGCCGTAATCCGCCAGCACCGTCGCCTGCATCGCGTTGGCGTTGATGCTGATCGCGTTGGCGTCGTTGTTGCGGAAGACGTTGTTGACGATCACCGGCTGCGCGCCCCGGACGAAGATCACCGCGTCCGCATTGTCCCCCCGGCCGGCGCGATTCTGGCTGGTTTGGCCGCTGGCGCTCGATTCCAGGAAGCTGTTGGCGATGCGGACGTCCGCCTGATAGATCTCCACCAGGTTGAACGGCGCAAAACCGCCTTCAATCGGTATCGAGCCGCCGCCAAAATACAGTTTTGCCCAATCGACGCTGCCGATCGCCGTCGGATTGAACCGCAGGCCGCCCCAATCGCCCGCCACGGGCGTCGTCGCCGCACCGTCGTTGTTCGTGTCGAACGGATTGGCGGCGCCAAACCGGTCGTCCCGGATGGACGTGAACACGATCGGGAGCGTCTGCGTCCCCTCGGCAATGATCTGCGCGCTGAATCCTGCCTCGATGCGCGATCCGTCGAGCTTGACGACGATCCCCGGATCGATCCGCAGGCGGGCGTCGAACTTGTCGCCGGCAATGCCGCTCAACCGCCCGCCGGGCTGGCCCCGGAGAAGGAGGTTGTCCGAGACGACGTGAACGACGTCCACATCGTCCCAGCGGGCGAACACCGTCTGGATGCTGAGGGCGTTATTGGCGCTGGTGGCCCTGGTCCGCACGAGCAGGCCGTTGACGGAGTTGTTGCGGATGTCGTTGTGGTGGATGTCCGGTCCGATGCGTCCCAGCGAGTCGTCGAAGCTGTTGGGGTCGGCCGACAAGGCGGCGTCGGCGCTGAGCGTGATCGTGTTGAAGGTGACCGCCGGCCGCGCCTCGAGCATGTGGACCGGGTTGTAGATGTCTTCCACCGAGTCCACGACGACGCGGCCGCCGCCATAGGTCATGTTCGCGTGGTTGACGTAGTTGAGGAAGATGCCGTTGGCCTCGCGGTCGGAGTCGCTGCGGTAGACGATCCCCCCCCAGTCGCCGCGGTGCGGTCCGTCGGTGACGCCGTCGCTGTCGCCGCCGAGCGAGTCGTTGCTGAACGCGGTCAGGAAGACTCGCGTTTCCGGCGTGCCCAGCACCTGGATGGCGCCGCGGCTGCGATCGACGTTGGCCGACGTGCTGCCGGCGTCGAGGTTGGCTTGCTGGAGCTTGATCACCGCCCCGGCGTCGATCATCACCGTCACGTCGTTGGGAACGCGGAAGCTGCTGCCGTCGCGGAGCGCGACGCCGCCGTCGTTGAAGCCCAAGAGATACGGCAGGGCGTCGTTGCCGGTGGACAAGAGGCCGTCGGCGCCACGATTGCCGACGATGCGGATGACGATGGGGTTCGTTGGGCTTGACCGATTGTCCGCGTCCGTAAGAGCCGCGGAGATGGTGTCGTACGGATTGAGCAGCGACCCGTCCCCTTGCACGCCCGGTCCGGTGTCGCGTGCGCGATCGACAAAGATCGTGTTGGCTGCCGTATTGGAATGGAACCAGAAGCTGTACACCCCCCCCGGCGCGCCGTCGGCATCGCCGTCAATTTTCGTGCCGGTGGTGTCAACGATGTTCTGCTGCTCGGGAGGCGTCAGCTTCATCCGCAGCGAGTACGGCCCGGCGGAGCGTCCGCCAAACCCGGAATCCGATATCGTCGGATCGATCTCGGCCATCCCCGAGGCGGTGACGCCGATGTAGTACGTGCCCGGCTCCAGCCGCAGTTCCAGGAACGAGTCATCGCTGTAGTAATCGTCGTTGTGGGCGATCAGCTCGCGCGTCGTCGGGCCGCCGGGCGGAGTCACTTCCCGGTACAGCCACAGGGCCGTGTTCAAATCGTTCAAATCGGAGTTGACGCGCTCGGCAAACGTTTCGGCGGTGAACGTGCCGGTTTGCGTCACGGTGAACTTGTAAAGGTCGATGTCCTTGCTGTCGGGGCGGAAGAGAGTCTGACCGTGGACGATGTCATGGTCGCCGGGGAAAACCGGCTCGGCCGGTCCGCCCGTCGTGCCGGGGAGCTCGGCGGAACCCTGCACGGTGATCGGCGGCAACTCATAGGAGTGCCCCAGGCCCAGCAGGTGGCCGATCTCGTGCATCGCCGTTTCGAACCAACTGCCGGCATATTCGCTGTCGCCCCAGTTGATCGCCGAGTTCATGACGGCCACGCCGCCGCCGGCGATGCCTCCGACCTCCCCCGGCGGCACGGTGGGATCGACGGCCCGCGGATCGCCGGTGGCGATGATGAATCCGCTGTTGAGGGTTTCACGGAACGTCACGCCCAGATAGCGGCTGTAAAGATCGAAGACTTCGCGGGCCCGCTGCTTCTGGTTCTCGGTGATGACGTTTTGCAGCGGAGTGCCGGTGAAGGGATCGAGTCCGTAGACGTCGCGGAAGTTGTACTCTCTGACAGACGACAAAGGGAATCCATCGGGACCGGCGTGGAGGTGGGTTTCGCCCGTCGGCGGAGGGGGCAGATCCCGATGCCCCGGATCGTCGCCGGCCCCCGGCCAGATGATGTTGTAGGGCCGCGGATCGATCGCGCTGTTGATCTCATAGAATCCCAATCCCAGCGGTCCCACCGTGGTTGCCGTGCCAAAGCTGGAATTCAAATCGCTTCCCGCCGGAACGACCGTCACAGCTGACGATTCGTTGCTGCCGTCGGTGCCGATCCGCAGTTCATAAAACCCGTCGGCAATGTCGCTGCTGAATTGCAGCACCGCCTGCCCGCGGTTGGTCACCGAGTCATAGCTGTAGTCAACTGGCTGGATGCCGGGTTTTCCCTCGGGAGTGCGAACAACGCCGCTGGTGGAGTTAACCAGCCGGTAGAAAGCTGGGTTTTCCGCCGACGCTTCATCGAGACGGTCGCTATTGAAATAGACGATGACCTGCGATCTGTTTTGCGTCAGCCGGTTGGGACCGCTCCCCGGCGCCACGGTCACCGGCTGCGGCACCACCGCGATCACCTGCGCGCCGAGGTCCAGCCGGAACGGAATCACTTGATCTTCGCCGCCGTTGATCGGATTGCCGCTGGTGTCCGTCAGGGGCGTCAGACCGGTGCCAATGAGGGTCACCTGATAGGCATCGTCGGGCAAGTTGTCCGCAAAGCGGAGAATGACTTCCCGCGGGCGCTCGCCGATTCCCACAAACCCCGGGGTAACCACGACGTCGTTGGCATCACCGAACACGCCGTCCAGACCCGAGCGCGTGATGCGGATGCCTTGCTGGACCGACGCAGGGTCGATCGATTGTCCTTCGCTGAACCGGAACAGTAGCTCGCGCGGCGCAATATTGAGCACGTCATTGCCCGTGAAGCTCAACGGCACATTGCTATTGGGCAGGAGCGCAATGAGCGTCGGACCGGTGGCCATCACTCGGCGGTCTTCGAGGTACTCCAGGTGCAACTTGCGAGCTTTGAGCCGCTGGCGATCGCGCTTCTGAGCTTTGGCCTTGAGTTTGCCGATCTGCTTCGACAGGTGCCGACTAGACATGAAACAATCCTCGAGTTGGCAATAACTTGCGACGTCTGGCAGGGTGGGTTTGGCGGTGGCGCGCTAAAGCGGCCAATCAGGTTCTCGTTCCGGTGCAACAGCGTAAAGTGAGGCGCAGATGATGCCCATTCCCCGGCAATGACGTGACAAGCCAGGTAACACAGGTAGAGTTTGTGGCCGTTCTACGCCAAGTCGGATTATAGTTGGGGCCAATGCCGTTGCAACGAAATTGCAGCCTTGGACGTTTCGGGGGGTTGTTTTGTTCCCGCCCACGTGGACTTTTCGGGGGGGACGAAGCCGCCCAGGCTGGTCTAAACAAGGGCTTAGGGAACCGGCGCAAGGAGCGCCTGGGCAGTTAAACCCGCCAGGAGGGGTGGCGGACCGTCCCCCTCAAGAAACGCGTCCACCGGTTTGGCCAAGGCACGGAATTTGGGGATGGAGACGGTGACCGTTCTCCACCGCCGGGAGAGGGGCCGCGACCAACTGACGTAATGGTCCAGACGGACCCCCACGAAGCCATAGATTGCCCCGCCGTGCTCAAAAAGCTGGCTGGCCGGAAGGGGGGCCAAATCGCCGACCACTTCATAGGCAAAGACCAGCAGCGCGGTAAAACGCTCGCCAAACAGAGCTTCCCACCCGGAGAGGCTGGCCAACTCCTCCTCGGTACACCAATTCCGCCAGTATTGGCTGTGTCCGGTCGGAAACCGGCGTCCCTTGATATCGACCAGCCAGGTTCGGGCTTGCTGGTGAGGAGAAACGATGAAGTCAAGATTCTTGAGGGACCGCTCGCCCGCCAGGCTCCGCCGTGTTTCATCCACCGCGACATAGGGGATCCCGCGCCAGCGTAGAAAGGCGGCAAAGGCCTGTTCGTAATGGTTGTCGCGCTTGGCCACACCCCACACCCTCACAATGATTCCGCAAATGTAACCTCCATCCGCGGGATTTCGCTTATTGGATGCGATTCATCATGGCTTTTGCAAGACCTTTTGAATCGCCTCGATCAGAGGCGACTCTCCGGCCGCCCCAGCAGCCAGCGGCACATCCTGCGCTGTGCCACTTTGCAGATCTTTCACCTGGCAGACGCCGGCCTCGAACTCGCGGGAGCCGGCAATCAGCGCCACGCGAAAACCGCGCTTGTCAGCATACTGAAGCTGCTGCCCTAGTTTCTTCGGATCGGGATAGACTTCCGCGCCGATCCCCGCACCGCGGACCATTGCCGCCAGACGCAGATAGTCGTCCAGCCGATCCTTGTCGAAGTAAGCGATGAGCACCGGGGCGGCAGTCCGCACCTTCGGGAGCAGCCCGATCTCTTCCATCGCCGCCAAAAGCCGGTCGAGTCCGAGCGACGCGCCAATGCCCGGCAAATCCTGCTTGGTGAACAACCCCGCCAGATTATCGTATCGCCCGCCGCTGCACACGCTGCCGATGGCCGGCAAATCGGCTAACAAGGTCTCAAAAACGCTTCCCGTGTAATAATCCAGACCTCGAGCGATCGATACGTCGAGCTGGAGATAGTCGGCGGGAATTCCGCCGGCCGCCGCTCCACGGAGCGTCTGCCGCAGCCGCTCGATGCCTTCCTGCCCCAGCTCGCTGCCGGCGACGAGAGGTTCGAGCTGGCGCAGGATATCGTCGTTAGCTCCGGCGAGGCTGGCCAGCTTGAGCACGTCTGCCGCCTGCTCGGGGGTTGCGCCGGCCATCGCCACCATTTCCGCGGCGACTTTTTCGGGGCCGATTTTGCCGAGCTTGTCGAGCGCCCGCAGGACCAGACCGCTCTTTTCGGCGAGTTCCAGCCGCGACAGCAGGCCGCTGAGGACCATCCGGTTGTTGAGCCGGATCGTGAATTTCCGCATGCCGCCGAACGCACTGCCGATGGTCCGCAGCAGCTCGTAGATCACCAGGGCCGTTTCGATGTCGGCGGCGATGCTGCGGGTGCCGACCGTGTCGAAGTCGCACTGCATGAACTCGCGGTAGCGGCCGCGCTGCGTGTTCTCGCCGCGCCACACCGTGCCGATCTGATACCGCTTG
>DATKDU010000365.1:0-12587 GCA_035512595.1 Pirellulaceae bacterium | reverse complement strand
TCCTCCAGGTCCGAGCCGCCACACTGAGTGATGACGACCGCCTGTCGAAACACATTCACAGGCGCCCCGGCAACCCCTTCACACGTCGCCCCAAACCACCCAATTCAACTGGCGAATCCTGCAAAAGCTGAAATGCACCCGAATTGCTCGACCCCAAACGGCAGGGGGTCAGGAGCCAAGAGCCAAGAGCCAAGAGCCAGGAGCCAAGAGCCAAGAGCCAAGAGCCAAGAGCCAGGAGCCAGGAGCCAGGAGCCAGGAGCCAGGGGACAGGAGGAGCCAGGGGTCAGGAGCCAGGAGCGCCAGAGGCCAGGAGCCAGGGGGACTGTCCGTGATAAGCGAAAAAAGCATTCTAGTTCGCTTATGCGTTGCACTTAACCTGCTGCGGCATCAGCACTTAACAAATCGGACCTTTTTTCCTTTAATAAGTGCCCCCCGCGTCCTCCAATGGCCATAACTCCTTTCTACACGGCCGCTTGCGCCAAATCGGCCGGTTTCCGCCGATCGGCGCCTTTTTGCAATTTCTGGCGCACGCGTGACGGTCCCTCAGACCACTCACCACTCACCACTCCACCAAGTTTTCAAACATCACCCGGCCGGCATTCCGCCTGCCAGTACCCCCGCGCACCGGGGGCCTATCCTGTAGATGCGCGAACGTGTACAATTATTCCCTTACCCGCAAAAAAAGCAAGCCGCGGGGTTTGGACCGGCGGTCCGGGAGGGAGCCTGGCGAGCGGGGGGCGTCAGCCCCCTGATTCCCTAGCCAGAGCTAACAGCCTCCGGGTCCTGATCGGCCGGGCTTTTACGGGTCGGCGAGGCAGGCGAATCGGACCTTCTTCCGACGAGGCAGAGCCTCGGGAACCCCTCACCACTCTGCCGCTGGCGGACCGTAGGCCAAAGGACAGAATGTGGTCCACTCGCTCCGCCGAGTGGTTCTATGCACTCGCGGAGCGAGTGCACCACATTACCCCGACTGCCGCTGGCGGGCCGCTGGCCGATGGCCAGAATGTGGTCCACTCGCTCCGCCGAGTGGTTCTGCTGGTTCTGCGCACTCGCGGAGCGACTGCACCACATTACCTCGAATGCCGCTGGCCGATGGACAGGGTGCTCGCCGGTCCGCACAGGCGGCAGGGCTCAATGGTTTTGCCGCTACGCGGCTGGTTTCACCCCCACATACAGCGTCGCGATCCCGCCCGTCAGCGGCCAGTACCGCACGCTCGTCAGCCCCGCCCCGCGCATCCGCTCTGCCAGCGCTTCGCCGTAGGGAAACTCGCCGACGCTCGCCGGCAAATAATCGTACGCATTCGACCGGTTCCGCGCCAGCCACTGCCCGATCCGCGGCAATACGTTGCGGAAATACCAGCCGTAGATCGCTTTGAAGGGCTGCCACGTCGGCTCGGAAAACTCCAGCACCGCCACCTGCCCGCTCTTAGCACACACGCGGGCCATCTCCGCCAGGCCGCGGTCGGTGTCCGCCACGTTCCGCAGGCCGAACGCCACCGACACGATCGCAAACCGGTCACTCTCAAACGGCAACTGCTGCGCGTCGGCCTCGACCCACTCGATCGGAGTGCCGCCGCGCACGACCCGCTCCCCCTTCCGCCGGGCAATCTCCAGCATCTGCGGGCAGAAGTCGGCGCCGACAATCTGCGACTTGCCCCCCGTCGCCCGATAAAAGGCAATCGCCAGGTCCCCCGTGCCGGTACACAAATCCAAAATCGGCTCCCCTGCCACCGGCTTCAATCTTCGCACCGTCACGCGCCGCCAGTACCGATCGACGTTCAGCGACAAGAGGTGGTTCATCCGGTCGTAGCTCGGCGCAATCTCGCCGAACATCGTCCGGACCCGGTCGCTGGATTTGTCGATGGTGGTTGTGGACATGGCCATGGAGGGTTCAGGGTTCAGGGTTCAGGAAGGTGCCAGAAGTGCGAAAGGTGATTCGCTCGATTCTCCCTCTCCCCCTCTCTCCCTCTCCTCCTCGCTGAACCCTGAACCCTTCCCCGTAACATTCCCCGCGGCATCGGCCACGATGTAGAGTCGGGCCGCTGCCGCAACTGCTCTCTGATCTCTGCTCTTCCTTGCAACTTTCTCCCTTGTCCACCGAACCGGCCGCTGGTAATACCGTCCTCACCCTTGAGCGGGCGGGTCCGCGTTCCGGGCGGTCCGCTTGCAACTGCTTCGTGTACTGCCAATCGCACGCCGCGCCTTTTTACGCGACGCTCTACGCAGCTTAACCGCACGTCGTACAATAGCCTAACCAGACCTGCCCGCGAAGACTCCAAATGATCGCCATACCAGCCCGGCGGACAAAAGTTCGCCGGGATTTTTCTTTATCCCCTCCCTCCCCGCACCACGCCCCGCGCCACTCCCCGCGGCAGGACCTGGCCGCCAGCACGGGCGACGCCATCGGCTACAGCCTGATGGTCGGCATGGGGGAAACCTATTTCGCCGCCTTCGCCCTGGCTCTCGGCACCGGCCAAACCTTCGCCGGCCTGCTCTCCACGCTGCCGCAGTTCCTCGGCTCCCTCTTCCAGCTCATCACGCCGTCGGCCGTCCGCCGCCTCGGCTCGTATCGCCGCTGGGTCGTCCTCGTGGTCAGCCTGCAAGCCGCCAGCCTGCTCATCCTGCCGCTGGCCGCCCTGGCCACCGGCGGCGTCGCCAGCCTGCTCGTCTTCCTGGCGGTGACCGTCTACTGGGCGGCCGGCCTCTCCTCCGCGCCGGCCTGGAACACGTGGATCGAAGAAGTCGTCCCCAAGCGGCTCCGCACCAACTACTTCGCCTGCCGCGTCCGCATCAGCCAATTCTGCACGATGCTCGGCCTGATCCTCGGCGGCCTGGCCCTGCAGTTCGGCCGCGCCGCCGCCTGGCAACTGACTGCCTTCGCGGCCATCTTCCTGGCCGCCGCCGCCTGCCGCTTCGTCTCCGCCGCGTTCCTCGCCCGCCAAAGCGAGCCCAGCGGCGGCAACGTCCCCCTGCGCCGCGTCACCTTTCGCCAGTTCTTTGCCGACCGCCGCGGCAGTGGCGGCCGCCTGGTGCTGTACCTCCTGGCGGTGCAGGTCGCCGTGCAGATCAGCGGGCCGTACTTCGCCCCGTTCATGCTCAAAGACCTGCTGGCCGGCGACCCGCTCAAGTACCTGAACTATCTGGTGCTGGTGGCGATCTGCTTTCTGGCCAAGGTCATCGCCCTGCCGCTGTGGGGGCGCGTGGCCCACGTCGCCGGCGCGCGGCGGCTCCTGTGGATCGGCGGCGTGGCAATCGTGCCGATTGCTGGCTTGTGGCTGTTTGCCGACCTGCTGGAAGGCTACAAGTTCACGCTCACGCTGCCGCTGGGCTCGCAGGTGATCGAGTGGCCGCTGACCGGGGAGCTGGTCTACCTGGCCTTCGTGCAGGCGGCGTCGGGAATCGCCTGGGCGGCCTACGAGCTGGCGATGGCGCTGATGTTCTTCGAAGCGATCCCCAGATCGCAGCGGACGAGCATGCTGTCGATCTACAACTTCGGCAACGCGTCGGCACTCGTGGCCGGCAGCCTGATCGGCGCTTGCATCCTGCAGTTCCTGTCCGAATCGCACTTTGCCTACCTGTGCCTGTTCGCCCTCACCACCCTCGCGCGCCTCTCGACCCTCCTCTTCCTCCGCTCGGCCCCCGACCATCCGCTCGAAGACCGCTCCGTCCCCGGCCCCGAAGCGCAACTGCGCCGGCCCGTTTCGACGGGGGGGCAGGTTTAGCCAGCCCCCTTTTTCGATGGCATTCGCCGCCGCCGGCCGATATATTCAAGGCTGCCGATGTTTGCCCGCCTCACTCCCGCCAGCGCCGATCCCGCCATGAGCAGCCCCTGTGACCTGTCCCGCACCTGCCGCTCGTTCCGCCAGGCAATCAGCCGCCGCGGATTCTTGCACGCCGGCGTCCTGGGAACGGCCGGACTCTCGCTGCCGCAGCTTTTGGCGCACGAAGCCGCGGCAGCTACCACGGGAAGCACGGCGAAGCGGGCCAACAACGTCATCCTCCTCTGGATGCGCGGCGGGCCGAGCCACATCGACATGTGGGACCCCAAGCCCGACGCGCCGGCCGAGTTCCGCGGTGAGTTCGGCACGATGAACACGTCGGTCGCCGGCATTCAACTCACCGACATGCTGCCCAAGTGCGCGGCGGTGATGGATAAGTGGTCGATCATCCGCTCACTCAACCACGGCGACGCGGGGCACAGCACGGGTGACCAGATCTGCTTCACCGGCTACGACCCCGGTCCCGCGCCGGACGAAAACATTCATCCGAGCTGCGGCTCGATCGTGGCCGAGCAGCTCGGCACGCTCAACCCGAAGCTGCCGGCGTACGTCATGATCCCGCGGATGGTGCCCGGGACCGGATCGGCCTATCTGGGCGTGGCGAACAAGCCATTTGAGACGGGAGCAGACCCGGCGCAGAGCGGTCCGTTCAAGCTGCCGAATTTTGAATTGGCCGGCGGCCTGTCGGTCAATCGGCTGGGCGATCGCAAGCAGCTTCTCTCCGGACTCGACGCGCTTCAGAGCCAGGTCGATGCCAGCGGCAGCATGGAAGGGCTCGACCGCTTCACGCACAAAGCGTGGGACATGCTCAGTTCCCCCGAGGCGCAGAAAGCGTTCGACCTCGACAGCGAGCCGCGCGAACTCCGCGAGCGTTACGGCTTCATGCCGGCCTTCGATCCGGGCGCGGCCAATCGCTGCGGCGCGCCGGCCTGGAGCCAGCGGATCTTGCTCGCCCGGCGGCTGGTGGAAGCCGGTGTGCGCCTCGTCACGGTCGATCTCCGCTGGTGGGACACGCACGTGCTGGGCTTCGACTCGCTCCGCCGCGGATTTCTGCCGCGTTTCGATCAGGCCTATTCGGCACTCATCGAGGACCTCGATCAGCGCGGCCTCCTCTCGACCACACTCGTCGTCGCCTGGGGGGAGTTTGGCCGCACGCCGCGCGTCAACAAGGACGCCGGCCGCGACCACTACCCCAACGTCTTCAGCGCCGCGATTGCCGGCGGCAAGGTGAAGGGTGGCCGCGTGATCGGCGCGTCCGACAGCACGGGGGCTTTCCCCAGGGACAACCCCAAATCGCCGCAGGACGTCCTGGCCACGATCTACGACCACCTCGGTATCGACGCGAAAAAGCAGTACCTCAATGACGCCGGCCGGCCGATCAGCGTACTGCCGAGTGGGACGGTGATTCGGGAGTTGTTTTGATAGGTACAATGATGATATGGCCAGTCCGCTTCAGCGATTGAAACCTCAGGGCTCGAGCATGGGCGTCACTTACGTCACCGCATCGGTTACCAATCTGTCCAAAGATGCCGAGCCGTTTGAAGCGCAATTTCTGGTCGATACCGGCGCGGTCGATTGCCTGGCTCCGCGGGACAAGCTCCTTGCCGCCGGAATCGAGCCGGAAGGGAAGAAAGTCTACGAGCTGGCGGACGGCAATCCGATCGAGCTGGAATACGGCTTTGCCCGCGTATCGTTTCTGGGAAATGAAACGGTGGCCCAGATCATCTTCGGGCCAGAAGGAGTCGAGCCGCTCTTGGGCGTCGTCGCCCTGGAAAACACGGGACTCATGGTTGACCCCGTGTCGCAATCGCTCAAACGACTGCCGGCGGTTCCGCTAAAAACGGCGCGACGCTACCAGGGATGAAGTGTCCTCCAGGTCGGCAAACCACCTGTTGGCGCCCGCCGATCGATCGAAATGCGTTGGCGCAGCCCACCAGCGGCTGCATAATGCACGCAGCGGCAATTCCGCCGCGGTTCCAAGTCCGCATTCGTGGGGCCGAATCATGACACCTTCCGCTTGCTCCTTCCAACGCACCCTGTGCGCACTTGCGCCATTGCTTTTCGCAGTCGTTATCGTAGCGCTAGTTGGCTGGGGGCCTGTTCCGGCACAGGAGCCCCGCACAACGCCGCTGCAGGAGACTCAGCCCGCTACGAAATCGGCTCCGGGAGGTCAGCGGGTCAAGCGCCCTCTGGTGGTCTTTCTCAACCTCGACCGCTCGGCCCTCGGGATGCTCGTGGAAGCGAATCTGCGAGACAGGGACGTCATCACCTCGTGGCCGCGCTTTGCCAGCTATCGCTTGCTGCGGGATGTCGAACTTTCTACGGCAATCGATATCCCACCCCCCGAAGACGACGGGGCCAGCCCGCCGCCGCTTCCGGAGGCGATGATCATTTTCCGAACGCGCACAAGCGCCAGTTCGTCGCTGGCAGAACTTGTCGTCTGCGAGCCGAAACTAGGTTTGCGGCTTGGCTCCAAGCGGGTGCCGCTGTCGGGCAACACAGCGCAGGACGCCAGCGCCCTGGCAGACGCTGCCCTGGCGCCTCTGAAAAAATTGGATGAGACTGTGAGCCGATTGTGGGGCTTGGCCCCGTTTCACTCCGGCAACCTGGGAAGCGAGGACGTGGAACTGCGCCAAATGCTCGCCCAGGAAACCGAGCAGGCAATCCTCAAGCATCGGGGAGTATTTCTGATCGAACTCGAGTACGTGCACGCAATTGCCGCGACTCGAAAGCTGGCGGGAGCCGTGGAGCCGATCCGGCGGCGGCGGCCCTGGTTTCTGGTGGGGGAATATCGCTGGGAACCGTCCGAGTCCGAGCGCAAGCTAACGATTTTGCTGGCGCGGCATGTGGATGCTTCGACCGTACACCGGCAGTCGCTGTCGCCGCTGCCGCGCGAGGCAGCGCTGGCTGACCTGCGCAAAAGGGCGGGGGAAATGGCGAATACGGCCGATTTTCCCCCGGCACTCGACAACCCGGCCGGAGAGCTTCAACTGCTGGATGCCATCCGGCGCGAGGGCCAAAAGGCCGGTGATGATCTTACGCAGATTGCGCTGGCCGAGGCGAGCCTGTTGTTGATCGACGGCGACCAGCAACTGCGGAGCGAAACCGCGTTGATGCTGGGGCGAGTGGCCTGGCAGGTGTGGCGGAAGGCGGAAGAATTGCCGCTGCCAACGCCGCCGCCGGCCGCACCGACGGTGTCCATCCGCATCGAAGGAGCCAGGGCCGCAGAGGAGATCGAACGGGAATACGAGCAGTCGCTGGTGCGCGCCATCAATCTCGCTCGCCGCGGGCTGGACCACGCCAATGTTGTCGCCGACAGTTTGAAACAGCCGCCGCCGCCAGAGCAGATGGGCAGAAACGTGCCAAAGCTTCCCGTGATTCAATACGGTCACGCGATGCCGATTCCTCGTCCGACATCCTCCGATGTGCTTAAATCGCTGGTTCGGCCATTGCAGCAGGCGCAGGCCAGACTCATCATGCGGTTGGCGCCGATTCATGCTCATAACGGCGACGGCCTTGATGGTCAATTGATTCGAGATCTTCCGGTTGCCGACCGTCAGGCGGTAGCACTGCGAGCAATTGCCGAGTTCAAGGCTTATCCGGGCGCGGAAACCCGAATTCGACAATACGTCGTCAGCGCGCTGTCGATCACGACCGGCTGGTCGCCCGACGACGACGAACGATTTTTGAAGCAAGTCGAGTCCATTGACCATCCTGGCGTTGCCGCGGCCGTGAGCAATGCGCGGGGACTCGTTGCGCAGCGCCAGAAAGGTCGGCAGCCGCAGGCCGTGGCACCTGCTGCGGTCCGCCAACCGCAGGCGGCGCATCAGGCAACGCAGCCCGCTGAACCTCCGTCCGACTCCGATCCTCACATTGCCTTCAAACAACTTGTGTTGCCATGGCAGAAGATGAACGTGGGAACGCGGTGCGACTTATGTCTGCCGTGCGGCACAGATGTGGATTTGTTTGGCGCTTCCGGGCAACTTCTGCTGATG
The DNA here is from genome assembly GCA_035512595.1 of Pirellulaceae bacterium. Lineage (GTDB taxonomy): Bacteria > Planctomycetota > Planctomycetia > Pirellulales > Pirellulaceae > DATKDU01. The sequence goes on along the minus strand of DATKDU010000365.1, from coordinate 4,813 downwards.
AAGAAAAAAGGGGAAGCCAAGCTCCTCTGGCAGGGAGATTATGGACTCGACTTTCGCAATTTCAATGCCACACCGCTGGCCTGCTACGACGGGAAGTATGCCTGGGTTCCCGCTTCCTTTCCGCTGAAGCTTCCGCGGTTGCTGATTGTCGATCCACAATCTGGCAAAGTGGCGGAGGTCACCAAGGAGCACGGCCTCCCCGAGGGACCCGTTCCCCTTAACTTTCAACCAATGATCGCCGCTGCGCCGCTGTCCCCCGGCAAATCGCTGCTGGTCGGCACGTTTGGCCAGACCTGGCTGGCAATCGCCACGTTCGATCCCGACAAGGGGCCGAGCGTCAAGGTGATTCACGAATGCGTCGAGCAAGCGGTGTCCGGTGACGATCAGCAATGGAAGAGCTCGAAACTGGCCTTTCAACCACAGTATCTGGCAACCCTTAGCGGAAAGATGGACGGTGCGGAAAATGTCGAACAGCGAGTGCTGGTCGGGCGCAGCGCCAGGGGAGGGGCGCACTTGCATCCCCTGCTCGTCAACCCCGAAACGAATCAAGTCGAGGTGCTCGCCGCCGAATTCACGGCATTCGCCTTTGGCCGGCCGTTCGCTTACGAAGGAGCACTGTACGCCAGCATCGGCTCCCCGAAGGGGCGCTCCATCTGGCGGACGGGCTTTTCCGACTTTCACCCCAAGCTCCTCGCGGAGCATCCGTTGAAAGGGAATCACATTACATGGTCGATCGGCCTGGAAGCGAACCGCGTCCACCTGATTCACGACCAGTGGTATACAGCACCGTCGTGGGACAAGCCCCTTGTGCCGCTGCGCGGAAAGCTGCCGTGGACACGCGATGACCATATTGGGTTATTGCGGAGCAATCACTACGGCTGGATCGTGCAGACGCTGACATCGCAGGCGTACGCCGTCGAATTTCTGGATCAAGCGGAGTCCCAGGGCGCAAACGCAAAGGGGGAACGGCCAGCGGACTAGATGAACGGTGCGTCAAGCAGCAGTCGTTCGATGGTCCTGGCCACCAATCGATAACTCTCCCGCGTGTAGCCGCCGGACAAGAGCATCACGGCGGGGATGCCGCGTGATTCGAGTTCGCCGAGGACGAACAGGTCGCGATCGAGGATGTCGTCGCCCGTGAGCCGCAAGTTGCCGATCGGATCGCGCTCGTAGACGTCAGTTCCAGCGTTGTAAACGGCCAGCTTGAGCCGCCCGTCCCGCGAAACCGAGTCGAGAAAGCCCGGCAGCTTCTGTCGCAACAGATCGACATACTCGCGACCCGTGATGCCGCTGTGGAGCCGAACTCGGCAATCTACGCGATCGCCCGTTTGCCCGTCCCCTGGAAAGATCACGGCATTGTACATGTCCAGCAAGAACAATCGCGGATCGTCTGCGAAGACCGAGGCCACGCCGTCACCGTGATGGGCATCCAAGTCGATGTAGGCTACGCGGTCACGATCATCCAGTTCACCGCTGCGTCGAAGCGCGGCGATCATCACCGCGATGTCGTTGTAGACGGAGAATCCATGCGCCAGTTCCCGGTGTGCGTGATGAAAGCCGCCGCCGAGGTTGACCGCCAGTCCGCAGACGAGAGCTTCGCGGGCGGCGACGATGGTCCCCATCGTCTGCCAGCGCATCGGCCGCAGTACTAGCCGGTCGATCAGCCACGGCGGAAAGTACGCCAGCACGGGGATCTCCAGTGCCGCGGCCACGACCGCCGGCCGCTTCAGCGACGCCAGATGTGCCGCCGAATGAACCGCCAGCAATTCCTCCGCGGTTACCGGCCGCTCCGGCCGCACCAGCGCCTCGCCCAGACGACTGCCGCACGTGCGCTGGAGCATTCGCCACACTCGGGCGAACTTCCGCTGGTCGAACGGGTGCAGCCACTGCGTCCCACAGACGCCGTAGTTGTAAGCCGGGTGGTAGACGATCCGCATCAGGGATACCTCGCCAACGCGAGCAGAACCGTGTGGTAGTCAATTCTGTCGTTGTCGCGGACTTTCCGCTTGCCGAGCGAAGAGAAAGTCAAGAAACGCCCGTGCCGGGGCGGCCAGGTGCTCGCCGCGGCGGAGCAGGACGCCGCTGTAGATCGGGCGGACCTGATTGCCGAGCGAGGCGCTGCCGACTTTGCGCCCCTTGGTGACCTGGCCGGAAGGATGGAGCGGGACAATGCCCAGCCCGAGCCCCGCTTCGACCATGCGGACGATCAGGTCGGTGTTGGTCGCCTCGATCTCCACGTGCGGCGAAATCCCCTGCTGGGCGAAGGCTTCCACGACGTGCTGCCGGCCGGTCGAGCCCCGCTCGTAGAAGATCAGCGGCTCGCTGGCCAGGTCGGCCAGCTTCAGCCGCCGCTTCTTGAGCAGCTTGTGCCCCGGCGGCGCGATCAGGCTCCACGGCATGGCAAACAGGTGGCGGTATTCGAGGTCCGGCGACGATTCGTACGGCGCGGCGACGCCGAAGGAGAATTCGACGCTGGCCCGCAGCGCCTCTTCGAGCTCGTGTTCCGTGCGGGCGCTCAATCGCACGTGGATCGTCGGATTGGCCGCGTGGAACCGCCGCACGACGTCGATGAGCACGTAGGCGATCAGGTACTGGCTGGCGACGACGTCGATTTCGCGGCTGGCCCCCGCGTTTCCGGCAAACAGCTCCCCTAGTTCGGCGGCCCGCTCAAGAAACGCCTGGGCGTGCGGCAGGAACTGCTGCCCCTGCGGCGTCAGCGGCGCCAGCCGGCGAATGCCGCGGCTCTTGCGGTAGAGCTGGACGCCGAGCTGCTCCTCCAAGGCAATCAGCCGGCTGCGAAGCCCCTGCTCGGTGATGAACAGCCCCTCGGCGGCGGTGCGGATGCTGCCGCAGCGGGCCAGTTCGACGAAGGCCTGGACCTGGTCGGTGGAAAGGGAAGGGAGAGGCATGCGTTCCTCGTAGGACGGCCCTTGCGGGCCGTCCAGGATTGGGACGGCCCGCAAGGGCCGTCCTACACAACGATTTCCATGATAGCCCAATCGATTAACAATTTCTGCCGGTTTATGCGCCGGCGTACAAATAGACTACGTGGCTCCGCTCAACCGCAACCCTCAGGAGATTTTCCCATGCGTCTTCCTCGCACTTCCCGCCGCCTGTTCGTCGCTGCCGCCGGAGCCGCCGGCCTGGCCGCCGCCTTGCCCGCCTATGCCGGCCGCCGCAGCGACCAGTTCCTGGCCCACGAATGGGGAACGTTCACGACCCTGCAAGACGAAGAAGGCAAGGAACTCCACGGGATCAACATCGACGACGAGCCGGTCCCCGGCTTTGTCCACAACCTCAATCCGTTCCTGCTCTCCAAGCCGCTCCTCTCCAGCCGCCACTGGCAATACCGCCAGAAGGCGGCCCCTCAGCATCATCCCTTCGTCACGATGCGGCTGGAGACGCCGGTGATCTACTTCTATCCGCCGAAGGGGCTGCTGGAGCCGATGACCGTGGATGTACGAGTCGATTTTCACGGGGGCTGGCTGACGGAGTTCTATCCGAGCGCCACGCCGCACGCCGAAGGACTCAAGGACGGCAGCTTCGACTTCGGCAAGCTGACGCCGCAGACCGTCGGCAGCCTCACCTGGTCCGACCTGAAGGTCGGCGGCGACGTGGCCGGCCCCCAGACCGACGAGCACGTCTGGCTCGCTCCGCGCAAGGTCGAATCGGCCGCCGGCATCACCAATCAGGAAGGGGAGAGCGAACGCTACCTCTTCTACCGCGGCGTCGGCTGCCAGAAGGCGCCGCTGCGGATCACGCTCAACCGCCAGGCGGGGAAGATCGCCATCCACTCGCAGATGTCGCCGGCCCTCGTCGGCGAGCCGAAGGCGACGTTCGCCACGCTGTGGCTGGCTCACGTGAAGTCCGATGGTACTTCCGCCTTCCGCATCCTCGACGGATTCACGGCCACGCGCGACGGCGATCCGGTCCTCCGCGAGGCGACCTATCGCTTCGAGAAGGACGATTACCGCGCCGACAACAAGGAGCGCCTCCGCCAGGCGATGCACGCGGCACTCGTCGCCGACGGCCTGTTTGGCGACGAAGCGACGGCACTCCTCTCCACCTGGCAGCGAGCCTATTTCACCAGCCCCGGCCTGCGGGTCTTTTATCTCGTGCCGCGGAGTTGGACCGACTTCTATCTGCCCCTGTCGATTACGCCGCGACCGGAGCTGGTTCGCACGATGATGGGGCGAATCGAGCTGGTCAGCGACGAGCAGCGAAAAATCCTCGGCCAGCTTGCCGAGATGCAAATCGGCGACGGCAAGTGGGTCCACGACATTCCCGAGTCGCCGGCGCTGGAAAAATTCTTGGCCGGCCGGACCGACTTTGGCAATCTGGGGGTGCCGATTCCCAAGGAGTACCAGCTCTACATGCAACTCGGCCGCTTCCGCAATGCACTGGTGACCGCTGAGGAATCCCGCGGCCCGTCGCCGAGCCTGACGCAGTTCATCGATGCGTATGGCTTGCATCCGTTCCGGGTGGCCAGGTAGCGGAAAGTACCCTTGAAAACTGGGCCGTGTCCCGGATGCGACCGGTTGGACACGGTGAATTGGACACAGACTCCGCAGATCGGCACAGATTGAGGCCGTAGAATCTGGCCCGTTAGATTCTGCGATCTGTGCGAATCTGTTCGATCTGCGTCCAAACGCCGCTAGCCGTGAGAAACTCTTTCATTTCCGAGGAGACAACGGTGATGCAACGACCTATGACAGCAGCGATGGCACTGACGGTGCTGGCTCTGGCGGGCGCTGCCGTGGCCGAGGAAAAGGCCAATCCAAATGGCACCTTCACCTGGAAATACAGCAATCAA
>DATKDU010000364.1:0-12332 GCA_035512595.1 Pirellulaceae bacterium | reverse complement strand
CCGCCGCCGAAATCGCCGCCCTCGATCCGACGGGAACGCTCGTGGCGATCCTCAAGCCCAAAGCCGGCCGCCTCGCCCCGGACCGCTATTTTCCACCGGACGCGCCGCCGCCATGACGGGGTCGGGAGTCGATTTCGGCCGGCGGCTTTGATTTCCCACAGACGGTTGGCCGAAATCGACTCCCGACCCCTTTGGCCGGCCCGACCGGGATTTGCTTCACTCCACCACCACCTCCGCCAGATACTTTTCCAGCTCCTTGTTCGCCTTTGCCTCCTGCTGTCCCACGTCCGCTGCTCGCGTCCATTCTTTGGCCAGCTCGTCCTCGGTGTCGGCGAGCATTTTGAGGTATCGCTGCGTCAACTCGCCGCTGGTCGTCTTGTTGCTCCCTTGGGTAACCAGCCCGTTGAGCGCCCGCAGATTCTGCCGCACCCGCTCCTGGTCGCTGGCCAGCGTCGCAATGTGCCGTTCGATGAGGTCTCGCTGCTCGGCCAGCGCAGCCAGTGCCGACTTGCGGCGGATCAGTTCCTCAAAGACTTTTTTCAGCGCTGGCGATGCGGCAGCGGCGCGGAGATAAATCTCAATGTCCGCAGTGCCGACGTTGGCCAAGAGCAGCGTCTCGGCCAGGTCGCGCTCCTGCGCAATTACCAGCGACTCCGGTTGCCCCGGTTCGGCCTTCGCGGCAAACCGATAGAGCGACCGCGTCTTCTCCGCCGGCTCGGGGGAAACGATCGTCCAGGCCGGATCGACCGGCCGCTCGATCAGGACGGTCTTGGTTTTGCTCCCCGAGTTCTTGATCGTGTAGTGCGCGGACTTCATCCCCTTCTGCTTGATGTGCAATCCCCCTTTGCTGACGCTCAAGGCGACAATCGTCTGCTGCTCCGGCTTGACTTCGGAGACGATTTCTGTCTCCAGATCGAGGGCGTAGCTCACCAGCCGCGTCGAACCCGGCGGAACGTCCTCGATCCGCGCATCGCCGGCATATTCGTTGCCGTCAAACAGGGTGATGGGACCTTGAAGAAGGTGCAAATCGGTGGAGTTGGTCAGCTTCAATCCCGACAGTGGATGCTTGGCGTGGACTGATGGGTTGTAGATGGCGACTTTTTCCCCCTGGACTTCCTCGTTGACGATCGGCAGCATGGCCGATTCATTCCGGGGCAGGGTGACGGGGGTCTTGATGGCGTAGCGGAACAGCTCGCCGACGTCCTGACCGGCGGCGGCAGACTGGACGCCTTGTTTCAGATCCATGGCGTCCTGCACGGGAATGACCGAGATGACATTCGGTCGCTGCGGATCGCCCCCTTCACCGCCGCCGAAACCGCCCCCACCAAAAAGGCCACCGCCGCCCAAAGCGCCTCCAGAGTCCTGGCGCGAACGCCGCCCGGCCACGCGCCCCGCCTCGGCAAACTCCCCATCCCGCGCCGCCAAGTCCTGGTCATACGTCCGCGGCATTAGCGACGCATGCCGCTCGGGCGTCACCAGCGGCCGCGACATGAACAGCGGCTGATAGAGGTCCATCACGAAGGAGATCGGCCGGCCGCTGACCAGCGTCAACTCCACGTCGTTCCAGTCCTGAAGCGACGTGTTCTCGACGATCGCCCAGCCCTGGAGAAACGGCTGCTTGCCATCGGACAGCACCAGCCGGTAGCTCGTCTTCCAGACGGCCGCCTCCTGGATGTAGCCCACGGCGACGTTGCGCTTTCCGGCTCCCTGGCAGTCGAGCTTGACCGTCTTCAGATCGGCGGCACGCTCGCCGGCCAAGAGTTCCAGCGCGAGCTGAAACTCGCGATCCACTTTTTCGCTGAGGAACCGCGTCTGCTCGATGCTCTCCAGCCGCACGCTCTGGAGGCCGTCCTTCGTGCGGACGTGCAGCACTTCCACTTCCGCGACCTTGTCCTCCCCCCGCGGCAATTGCCGCACTTCGACGCCGACGATAATGCCGGTCAGTAGTTGCGGCGTTTTGAGCTCCACCTCCTGGCCGCGGAGTTGCTGAAAAATCTCGGCCAGCGTCGGGCTGTCGGTCAGATCGACCGCCAGCGTTCGCAGCGTCCGCGTCAGCGGCTCGGGGGAACCGTAATTGACCGCCTTAATCAGCCCGCCATCCCGGTCCTGCACGACCATGCTCTTGAGCAGATCGTTGATGTCGGCGGTCTTGAAGGAAAATTCGACCTGCTGGTTCCCCACGATCTGCCCTCCGTGCTCGAAGAATCCCACGCTCGAGCTGAACAGCACCACCCGCTTCAGCGGCAGCGGCTGCTCCTTTTCCTGAGCGCGAGCCGGTGACGCAAGTGACCCCTGACCGAACAGCATCCAACCCAAAACCAGTATCAGCCAGCGCGCAGCACGAACCGCCATGATGACCTCCAGGAGTGCAAGTATAGCGACCGAGGTGAAGAAAATCCGCTTCGGTCGAACGGGACGGAAAGCCGGTGACCAGTCGCCCGATCGGCATTGGCAGTTTGTCAGAAACAGCCGCCGACCGATCGCTTTCCGTGCCTTGCCTGCCTCCATCGTAGTTGCATCGGCCGGGGAAAATCAACTATGGTGAAGGAACAGGGGTGCCGTGTTGAGCTGATGTGCCGCTATGAAGCACTGCTGTCTTATGTTGCGCTGGGGCGTCTTCTGCCTCCTCTTGTCGTTCGCTGGGGGGAGCCGTTTGCCGAGGGCAAAACGTTCTCCGCGTCGAGTCGGAAGCCGAAAGCCAGGCTCGACAACGAATCGAGTCGGCGTTGTCGAGAATCGGCTCCCTTGACTGTGTCGATGAGCCGCTGAACGAGCTGGCGGACAACTTGAGCCGGCGGATGGGGGTGTCAATCGTCCTGGCCACAAGTACGCTGGCCGATGCGGCCATCACCAGCGACACGCCCGTGACGGCGCAAATCTCCGGCGTCTCCTACCGTTCGCTCCTCCGTCTGGTGCTCGATGAACTGAAGTTGACGTGGACATTCCGCAACGAGGTGATCCTCATCACGACCCGCGAGGACGCCGAGTCGATGCTGGAGACCCGGCTCTATCCGGTGCTCGACCTGGTGGCCGCGGCCGGAACCACTCCGGACAAGGCCATGCGCGGCGAGCACGATTACGACACGCTGATCGACACGATCACCACCACCGTCGAGCCGGATTCGTGGGATGATGTAGGCGGACCCGGGACGATTGCCGAGTACCCCGGCGCGGGCGCGCTGGTGATTTCGCAGACGGCAGAGATTCACGAACAGGTGGAAAAGATCCTCGCGGCCCTCCGCCGCGTGAAGCAGATTCAGGGGATTTCCACCGTAGCGCTCCCCAGCGTGCCGAGTCGGCGAATCAAGACGGCCCATCATGCCGCGCCTCAGCCGCGCCGCTATTCCTCGGCGGGAGCGCAGGCCTGGCAACTGCCGCGGGTACACGGGGCGGAGTGAGTTGCCGCTGCCAAAAAAATCTCGTAAATCTTTTCCCAAGTGACCAAAGGTGTCACTGGCCGGGCGTCTTACTGGTAGCGAATCGTGGCAGCGGCGCGCGCCGAATGAGCCGCGGTGGAGGCCGGAAAAATGAATGTCCGCTCCTAGTGATTAAAAGATCATCATGCTCAGGTCCAAAGAGTGTCGTTTAATCCCTCCCCCATTCGGGTTGTTATATTGCCCAGATTGCCAGGCGATGGGCCGTCGCTGTAAGTTTGTGTGTAGACAACCAGTTGTGAACGGAAGAACACAACTCGCCGTGCGTCAGGGCGGCGTGTGGCTATTATCAGCCAGGCGCTCTCGATCGGTGGCCGCTTTTCCCTGCCTTAACTCTGCGCAGGCCGCTGCCTGGTTTGTCGTCAGCCCCGGTTGCGATTCTGCCCGCCCTCACTTTCCTGTCCCCCATCTTCCTGTCGTGTCCTGGACTATCGCACGCCGGCCGCACCCTTTACCTGGCCGCTACAACCCCTACGCCCGCGCTGCCCAATGGCCACGGGAGGCCCCGGATGTTGCCCTTTTGCCACGCCTCCCCCTCGATAGGCGGGTAGAGTTCCCTGGCGGTTCTGCCAATCCGGCTGCGTCCCTGCGCGCAGGGCGGCTGGCGGCGGAACCGTCGCCGGAGGAATGGCAGCTCCGCACCTGGGCATGGACGCGCCCCCTTTTTCCCCTTTGGTTTGGCGTGTCCATGTTCCCCCATCGCAACCTGCGTAAAGACCTGGCGGCACTCGTGCTGGCGGCGGTCGTCGTGTTTCTGGCGGCTGCGCTGGTGTCGTACGATCCGGCCGATCCGCTGCCCGAATTGATCGCGCCGCTGAACCTGACGTACCAGGCCGATCCGCTCGTCTGGCCGCAGCACGAGCAGGCCCACAACTGGTGCGGCAAATGGGGGGCGCTGACTGCTGACGGGCTGTTCCGCGCCGCAGGACTGGGAGCCTGGTATATCGTGCTGGGGTTCGGTGCGCTGGCGGCGGCCCTCCTTCGCGGCTGGTCGATCGACACGCCGGCCTTCCGCGGCATTGGCGGACTGGCGTCGCTGGCCGGATTCACGGCCATCGCGGCGATGCTCGTGCCCACGTGGTCGCCGGGACCCGTGATCGGGCCGGGGGGCTATCTCGGCGCGATGGCCAAGGCACTCCTGGAAACGCACTTCGCCACGGTCGGCAGCCTGATCCTGGCCGGCAGCTTCTTCTTCGGCGGGCTGCTCTTGGCGACCGATTATCTCCTCCTGCGTTTGACTTCGTTTGCCGTGCGGCTGGTGGCGGCCAGCTTGCTCGGCGCACGCGTCGCACTGCCGGTGCGGAAGGGGGCCAGGTCGCGCGGCGGCGCGATCTCCGTTCCCGACGACGCCGACGACATGAAGATCCGCTCCCGCGGCAAACGGACCGACATCGATTACGTCCCTACACCGGCCGCCGACGACGATGCCGAGGATGAAGCAGAGGATGGCGAAGAGGAGCCGATCCTCATCCCGGTGAAAAAGCCGGCCGCGAAGGCGGACGCAGAATCGCCCGCTGCAACGAAATCCGTCCCGCCGACGCGCATGGACGACCCGGAGAATCCGCTCCGCGTCCGCAGCGTCGCCGACCGGAAACGCGAGGCCGCCGAGCGCGAGCAGGAGTTGGTTCGCAAAGCGCTCGAGCAAGGGGCGATCGGCAAGGGGGCCGACGACTACGAACTGCCGACGGTCGATCTGCTCCTGCCGGCCGACGACGTCAACTTCGAGGCCCAGACCGACGAAGTCCGTCGCAAGGCCAAAATCCTGGAGAAGACGTTCGCCGACTTCGGCTTCAAGGTGAAGGTCGTCGAGATCGATACCGGCCCGGTCATCGCCCAGTACGAAGTCGAGCTGGAAGCGGGCCTGCGACTGTCGAAAATCACCGGCCTGGCCGATGACCTGGCGATTGCCCTGCGAGTGCCGAGCGTCCGCATCGTCGCCCCGATTCCCGGCAAGAACACGGTCGGCATCGAAGTCCCCAACGAAGAGCGGCAGGTCGTGCGGCTGCGGGAAGTGATCGAAGAAGCGGGCCAGAAGACGAAGAAGATGCGGATTCCGCTCTTTTTGGGCAAGGACGTGTCGGGCAATGCCCTGGTCGCCGATCTTTCCACGCTGCCGCACCTCTTGATTGCCGGACGCACCGGCACCGGCAAAAGCGTCTGCCTCAACGCGATCATCTCCTCGATTTTGATGACGCGGCGGCCGGATGAAGTGCGTCTGCTCCTCATCGATCCAAAAATGGTCGAGCTGTCGGGCTACGGCCGATTGCCCCACCTGATGCACCCGGTAGTGACCGACATGCGGAAGGCGGAAGCGATCCTGGCTTGGGCCGTCGAGAAGATGGAAGAGCGATACGCGCTCTTGGCCCGGGCCGGCGTGCGGCACATCGCCAGCTACAACCAGCTCGGCGAAGAGGAGCTGATGGACCGCCTCCAGCCGGAGAACGACGAGGAGCGGACGAGCATTCCGCTCAATTTGCCGTTCATCGTCATCGTCGCCGACGAAATGGCCGACCTGATGATGCAATGCGGCAAAGAGGTCGAGCAGCATATCATTCGTCTGGCTCAGAAGTCCCGCGCCGTCGGCATTCACCTGATTTTGGCCACGCAGAAACCGACGGTCGATGTGATCACCGGCCTCATCAAGTCAAACCTGCCGGCGCGGATCGCGTTCCAGGTCGCCAGCCGGACCGACAGCCGCGTCGTGCTCGACGAGATGGGGGCCGACAAGCTGCTGGGCAACGGCGACATGCTGTTCCTCTGGCCGGGGACGAGCACGCTCCTCCGCGGCCAAGGGACGTACCTCGGCGACGACGAGATCAACAAGATCGTCGATTGCGTCAGCACCGACGAGCAGAATTTCGTGCATGAGCTGGTGAATCTGAAAGTGACGGACAAAGACGGCGAGGGACAGCCCACGCAGCTCCGCAAGCGGGACGACATGTACGAGCAGGCGGTGGACGTCGTCGTCCGCGAAGGGCGCGGCAGCGTCTCGCTCCTCCAACGCTCCCTCGGCATTGGCTACGGCCGCGCCGCCCGCCTGATCGACTTCATGGCCGAGGACGGAATCGTCGGCCAGTACGCCGGCTCGCAGGCCCGCGAGGTGACGATCACCCTGGAGCAGTGGGAGCAGATGCAAGCCGGCAGTGCCGCGGCTGCGGCGACAGCCAGCGCGGCGACGGCCATTGCCGCCGTGCCGAAGCGTCCGGCGCTTGTCGCCGTGAACGAGTCGGTCGAGGACGATGCGGACGACGAGCTTGATGCCGACGAGGACAGCGACGAAGATTACGAGGCGGAAAGTGCCTAGTGCTCCGCTGGAGATACAACGGTGACAACGGCGGGGCCGGTATCGGCAAAACTCAAGGGAGGATTCTCCGCCATAACCGAACGGCGGAGACCGCAGGACGGCACACGGAGTGTGCCTGCTACTTATTCGTGCCGCTTGACGGCACACGGAGTGTGCCTGCTACTGATTGGATGCTGACGAGCCACTCGATTGAGATTCGCGTCCGCTATCAGGAGACTGATGCCCAGGGGCGGGTCCATCACGCGAATTACCTGAAGTGGTTCGAGCTGGGGCGGGTCGAGCTGCTGCGGGCCAGCGGGCACAGTTACCGCGAGTTGGAGGAGGCGGGCGTGTTTCTCGTCGTGGCCGAGGCGGCGGTCACTTTCCATCAACCGGCATCGTTTGACGACCTGCTGACCCTGACGACGACCACGGTCAAGGCGAAAGGGGCCCGGATCGAGCACCGGTATGAAGTCCGCCGCGGCAGCGAGCTTCTGGCCACGGGGACGACCATCGTCGCTTGCATTGACCAAAACGGGCGGGTCTCCCGCTTACCGAAATGGCTGCGGATGGCGTAATACGAAGCCATCCCGCTTTTCTAAATCTTCACAGAACCTTAACAATGCGCCGCTAGGGTAATGGCGAAGAACCGATAGAGACCGGACACTGAAGCCGTCAAACCGCAGGACCAAACGATGAAGACTGCATGGACTTGGGGACCGTGGACTGTCGCTGTTCTGCTGACTGCCGCCGTCAGTTGCGGCGGCTGCAATTCCGACCGCGGCGGCGCGGCCAACAGCACCACGACTGCCGGCGGCAGTGCGGCCGGGGAGAAGCTGACGGGGAAGATCGCCATCGACGGCTCGAGCACCGTCTTTCCCGTGATGGAGGCGATTGCCGAGGAGTTCCGCAACGTGCAGCCGAGCGTTCAGGCGCCGATCGGCATTGCCGGGACCGGCGGCGGCTTCAAGAAGTTCTGCCGCGGCGATACCGACATCTCCAACGCCTCGCGGCCGATCCTCGAGGAGGAGATGACGCTGGCCAAGGAGAACGGCATCGAGTACATCGAGCTGCCGATCTGCTTTGATGCGTTGACGGTGGCGGTACACAAGGACAACGACTGGGTCGATGCGATCACGGTCGATGAGCTGAAAAAGATCTGGGAGCCGGAAGCGGAAGGGAAGGTGATGCGGTGGAACCAGGTGCGGCCGGAGTGGCCGAACGAGGAGTTCAAGCTGTACGGCGCCGGGACGGACTCGGGAACGTTTGATTACTTCACGGAAGCGATCTGCGGAAAGGCCAAATCAAGCCGCACCGACTTTACACCCAGCGAGGACGATAACACGCTGGTCCAGGGAATCGAAGGGAATAAATATTCGCTCGGTTACATTCCCTACGCCTACTATCAGCCCAACACCGACAAGATGACGGCGCTGAAGATCGACTGGAAGCCGGACGATGAGCTGGGGCCGATCGGACCCAGCGCCGAGACGGTCGTGAATGGCACGTACAATCCGCTCTCCCGTCCGATGTTCCTGTATATCAACAAGAAGTCCGCCGAGCGGCCGGAAGTGAAGGCCTTCGTCGAATTCCTGTTCGACAACATCAAGGAGTTGTCCACGGAGGTGGGGTATATGCCGCTCCCCGACAAGGCATACGAGATGGGGCGGGCGCGGTTCGAGCAGCTTCAGACGGGAACCGGTTTCGGCGGGGTTCCTGAGGTCGGCCTGCCCGTCGAGGACATCCTGAAGCGGGAGCCGAAGTCGTAGCCGGCAAGAGTTGCCGCCAGTTTCGGCCGACAACGTTGGTTCGTTCGTAGGCGCGAGGATCGCTTGTCCCAGTCCGCCTCCAAGACGCGCCTCCGCTCCCGGCGGGGCACAACGCCCCGCCAGCGCTACTGGCGCGAGGTGCGCGAGCAGACCATCGCCTGGATCCTGTTTTTGGCGGCTGCTTCCTCGGTCCTTGTCACCCTCGGCATCGTTGCCGTCCTCGTTTTTGAATCGGCCGCGTTCTTCTCCCGCGTCGGCATCGGCGAGTTCCTGACCGGCACGGTTTGGACGCCGCAGTTCGCCAATCCCAAATACGGCATCTGGCCGCTGATCTGCGGGACCCTCGTCACAACGACGGTCGCCCTGTCGGTCGCGCTTCCCGTCGGCACGATTGCCGCGATTTATCTGAGCGAGTTTGCTCCCTTCGCAGTTCGCGAGGGAGTCAAGCCGGCGCTGGAGCTGCTCAGCGCCGTTCCCACCGTCGTCTACGGCTACTTCGCCCTGCAATTCGTCGCCCCGATCCTGCAGATGATCATTCCCGGCCTGCCGACATTCAACATGCTCAGCGCCGGGATTGTGATGGGGATCATGATCATCCCCTACGTCAGCTCGCTGAGCGAGGACGCGATGCGCAGCGTGCCGATGCTGCTCCGCGAAGGATCGTACGCCCTGGGGGCCAATCGGATCAAGACGGCGATCAACGTCGTGCTGCCGTCGGCCTTGTCGGGGATCGGCGCGGCGTACATCCTCGGCATTTCGCGGGCCATCGGCGAGACGATGATCGTGGCGATTGCCGCCGGCATGCAGCCGAAGTTCACGTTCAATCCGACCGAGCAGGCGGCGACGATCACGGCTTACATCGTGCAGGTGAGCCTCGGCGATTTGCCGCACGGCAGCATCGGCTACCAGTCGGTGTTCGCGGCGGGGCTGACCTTGTTTTGCATGACGCTCGTGTTCAACGTGGCGGGGACCCTGCTGCGGCGGCGGTTTCATCAGGCGTACTGACGATGGCCAACACAACCTCCCTGATCAACTACCGCAAGCGCCAGGACCGCGTGTTCAACGTCGTGGGGGTGGCGTGTACGCTCGTCGGCATCGCCACGCTGGGGCTGCTGCTCTACAACCTGCTCTCGGACGGACTGCCGCGGCTCGACTGGCAGTTTTTCACGTCGTATCCCTCGCGGTTCGCTGCGCGGGCCGGCATCTTGACGGCCTGGGTCGGCACGCTGGCGATCATGGTGGTGACGTTCCTGGCGGCGGTGCCGCTGGGGATCGCGGCGGCGGTGTACCTGGAGGAGTACGCCCCCAAGAACTGGATGACGACGCTGATCGAGATCAATATCTCGAATTTGGCGGGGGTGCCGTCGATCGTCTACGGTCTGATGGCGCTGGGGATCCTCGGATTGCTGTCCTGGCTGGATCACACCCTGATCGCCTGGAACATGAATTTTGTGAGGGTCAATCCCGGGTCCAGCATTCTCATAGGCGGCGTGACCCTGGGACTGCTCATTTTGCCCATCGTCATCGTCACCACGCGGGAGGCGATCCGCTCGATTCCCTCTGCGATTCGCGAGGCGTCCTACGCCTGCGGGGCGACCAAGTGGCAGGTGATCCGCTACCACTTGCTCCCGTATTCCGCCGGCGGCATTGCCACGGGGACGATCATCGCCATGTCGCGGGCCATCGGCGAGACCGCGCCGCTGATCACGATCGGCGCTTTGACTTACATCGCGTTTTTGCCCCCCTCTCCGGTGCAGAGCGCGCCGCCCTTTGTCAACTTCGACTGGTTGACGTCGGGATTCACGGTGCTGCCGATCCAGATGTTCAACTGGGTCTCCCGACCCTCGGCCGACTTCCACAAGAATGCGGCCGCCACGGGGCTCGTGCTGATCACGCTCACGCTGTCGATGAATGCCGCCGCCATTTGGGTCCGTTACCGTGTCCGCAAGCGGATCAAGTGGTAAAATCCCATTGACTTGCGGCCGCCCCCGCTGCCCAATGACATCGCCATCCGCCATGCAGGAGCCGAAAGCGTCCGAAACTCGGGCCGGACAGGTCGCTGCTGCGCGAAGTGATGACACGGGAGAGCCAGGCGAGGCGCCGCTCAAGGCCGAAGTCCGCGGCGTTCATTTCTACTACGGCGCCAAGCAGGCACTGAAGAACATCGATCTGCCGGTGCCGGAGAAGACGGTCACCGCCCTGATCGGCCCCTCGGGCTGCGGCAAGAGCACGCTGCTAAGGTGCTTCAACCGGTTGCACGACCTGTATCCGGGGAACCGCTACGAAGGGGTGATCCTGCTCCATCCCAGCCCGACGAACATCCTCAGCCAGGCCGTGGATCCGATGGAGATGCGGCTGCGGACCGGCATGGTCTTTCAGAAGCCCAACCCGTTTCCCAAAACGATCTTCGAGAACGTCGCCTACGGCCTGCGGCTGCGGTTCGTACGCAACCGCCGGGAGTTGGCGGAAAGGGTGGAAGGGGTGTTGCGTGCGGCCGCCTTGTGGGACGAGGTCAAGGACCGGCTCCATCAGTCGGCCCTCAAACTCTCCGGCGGTCAGCAGCAGCGGCTCTGTGTCGCCCGCGCGCTGGCCACCGACCCGGAGCTGCTCCTGCTCGATGAGCCGACCAGCGCCCTGGACCCCATCGCCACGTCGCGGATCGAGGAGATGATCTTCGAGCTCAAGCAGCGGGTGACGATCCTGATCGTCACGCACAACATGGAACAGGCGGCCCGCCTGGCCGATTACACGGCCTTTATGTATCTCGGCGAGCTGATCGAGCGCAACGTAACGTCCCAGATCTTCCAGACCCCCCGCAACGAGCTGACTGAGAAATATTTGACCGGCACCTTCGGCTAAGATGCCCGCTGGCAATCTCAGCCCGACAGGCCGGCTGCTTCGCGAGTCGGCGGGAACACGATGCCGAAGCAGGCGCTGTTGGCCTTCAGCACCTGCTCGATTTGAGCGTTGAGCGCGTCGAGTTGATCGAGCAGCTCGTTCTGCTGGGCGTCGATCTGCTCCAGCAGCGTGTGCGAAGCAGTGCTAGCGTCGTCGGTCATGGAGCAGCGCCTGGGTGGTAGACAGCGAGCAGCCGGCGTCCTTCCATCGACGCGGCTGATTGCTGCCGTTGACCGGCGGGGGAATTCTGCCGGCTGTGCCGAATGGCCAAGAGCTATCGGCGGGGCAAGAAACTCCACAGGCGCAGTCGGAAGCGCTCATGCCGACCGCTGGTCTCTCGCTGGGAGCGCGGCGAAAGCAGTCCGCGGGAGACAATCGCTTGCCGGCCCTGCTCGACGCGTGTACAATTGTGGCACACCCATTGCAGCCATCTGCCCGCCAGCCGGGCAGCCTGCCAGTTCCGCCGGTCGCTGCGCGGTCCTCGATCTTTCACAATGTGGTTGTGGGCTTGATTCGGCTTGCCGGCGATCCGGCGGAGCGACGACGCCCGGGTCTGTGTTTATTAGCCGATAAGCGGCCGCTTATCGTCCGCTGGCATCACTTTACCGTAAGTTGTCTGCTGGCAAGCACTTGCGGCGATTGCAACGAGAGGGGCCAGCTTATTAAAGAAAAATCCTGTAGTTTTCGTAACGCGTTTCTGGGCAAGCACTTAGAGTTCCTTTTTGCGACGGAGGGATTCGCCAAATCGCTTATTATTCGTGGCCCATCGACAGCAACCTGAAGACAAGGACGGGCGCTCGCTCTTTCCGGGTGCATTTCAGCTTTTGCAGGATTCGCCAGTTGAATTGGGTGGTTTGGGGCGACGTGTGAAGGGGTTGCCGGGGCGCCTGTGAATGTGTTTCGACAGGCGGTCGTCATCACTCAGTGTGGCGGCTCGGACCTGGAGGA
>DATKDU010000363.1:0-30493 GCA_035512595.1 Pirellulaceae bacterium | reverse complement strand
TCCTCCAGGTCCGAGCCGCCACACTGAGTGATGACGACCGCCTGTCGAAACACATTCACAGGCGCCCCGGCAACCCCTTCACACGTCGCCCCAAACCACCCAATTCAACTGGCGAATCCTGCAAAAGCTGAAATGCACCCTAGCCGCGTCATCGATTGCGACCACCCGGGTATACTGCCCCCATTGTCCATCCTTCTTCGCCATGGACGCCCACCCAAATGTTGCTCCGCTGGCTCGTGAACCAATACGTTGAGCAGGCAGCCCGCGGGCAAGTCCAGCGCGGCATGGCCTCGGCAGTGCGGGAGATGCTCGGCGGTGGGCAGCCAGCGGCGCGTGGCGAGAATTCGGCGTCGCCCCCCGAGTCACCCCGTCGGCAGGCGGCCGCCGAAGAACCACTGGCCCCCCCCTGCGACGTGCTCATCGCGTTTGCCCTCGGCATCGAAGCGGCCGGAACTGCGGACCTGGTCGAAGGGGCAACCACGACGCGCGTCGGCGGGTTTACCGAGCATGCAGGGACGCTCCGCGGCAAAGAGGCCGTCGTTGTCGAGACCGGCGTCGGTGGTCAGGCGGCCGCCGCGGCCGTCTCCGACGTGATCGACTTCCACCAGCCGCTGTGGGTCATTTCCGCCGGGTTTGCCGGAGCGCTGGTAGACGACGTCCGCCGCGGGAATATCTTGATGGCCAACGAAGTGGTCCAGGCGGGCGCTGCTCCGTTGTCGGTGGGTCTGACGATCAACCCGGACGACACGCCGGGGCTGCACGTCGGCCGGTTGGTCACCGTGGACAAGCTGATTCGGACGCGCCAGGCGAAGGAGTTGCTCGGCAAGCAGCATCAGGCGATCGCCTGCGACATGGAGACGTACGCGATTGCCGAGGTGTGCCGCCGCAAGAACGTGCGGTTCTTGTCGGTGCGGATCATCAGCGACGCGCTGGCCGACGAATTGCCCAAGGAAGTAGAGCGGTTGCTGTCGCAAAAAACGATGGCGGGCAAGCTGGGTGCCGCCGCCAGGGCGGTCTTTCAGCGTCCTGGCTCGGCACTCGATCTGCTCAAGCTCCAGGATGACGCGCTCAAGGCCTCCGACCGGCTGGCGAAGTTCCTCTCCGGCGTCGTCGAGCAACTGCGCTAGTTTAGTCTAGGTTCAAGTCTGGTCAGCCGCAAAGATGCCAGATTGTTACTCATTTGCTACTGGCGAGCGCTACCCTGGCGATTGGTAAGTGAGTCGAGGTATCACCGGGCCGCCGGCTGAGCCGACGCAGGATGCTCACTCGCGCTCGAGTTCGATCCCTGCCAGGATCGGCTCCCCCTTGGTCGGAGTCAGCTCGACCACCAGGTTGCCGGCGACTTTCACATTTCGGAACTCGCGAGTCAGGGCGCGCTCGATGCCGCCGGCTGCCTCGACGATATCGAGTCCGGCGGCAACGGTCTGGCCTTGCAGCTTCACGTCGAAGATGCGATCGCCCGGCCTGGCGTCTTTTTCGAGCTCGGCAAAGTGCAGCGTCACCCGGTACTCGGCCGGCGCTTCATCCTTACCGATCAAAGGCAGCTCGCAGCGCGAAAGGCCGCGGGCATGCGAGGTATAGATCCAACCCACGCTCGTGTTTTCCACCGTTAAGGACTCGTCGTTTTGCGCTTCGAAAGCGCCGCCGGAGAGCAGCTTGGGCTGGATGTCGAAGACGAACTCCATCCGGCCCACGGTCGCCGGCCGCGGATAGGCCAGCCACAGCCGACCCAGCCGATCGCGGCGGTCGCCGGGAGCGCCCAGATTCACCGCCAGCTTTTTCACCGGCGTGGTTGGACCAGCAACGCTGTAGATGCCCCAGGCGGGGGAGCGGTCTTCGCGCGGCTCCAGCACGACGGTTGAAGTGATCGAGAACAAACAGACGCAGCCGGCACTCGCCTCGGGAATCACCACCAGCCCATTGCTGGGGATGGCGTTGATCCAGCAGCCCAGCCGCTGGCCGGCGAAATGCTTCGTGCCGCTGTCGGCGTACAGGTCGTAGTAGCCGATGAACCCCGAGCGGAAGAACATCATGTTGGGGGTGGTCGTGACCACGCCGCAGTGGTGGCCGGGGCGGCTGAATTGCCAGTCCGATGGCTGGCCGGTCAGAGGGTTTTCCCGCTTTCTCGGTTCTCCAGAATGGAGCTCAAAGGCCCACGGTTCGGCAATCACCACGTCCTTGACGATCGTCGGCCGGTTCATGTAGTTGGCGTCGCGCGACCAGAGCTTCTCGCCGTGCCTGGCGTCGAGCACCACCAGCCGCCGCTGGCTGAAGTCGCCGGCCAGAAATTGCCGCCAGTAATGGCCGTTGGCATTGGCCCCGCAGATCAGCAGGTGGCCGTCCTTGTACATCAGGGCCAGATTGCCGCCGCCGGCACTAACGTTGGTGCAGTTGGTGACGTCGATGGCCCGCCGCCAGTTTTCCTCTCCCGTTTTCGCATCGAGGGCGACTGCCGTGCGGACGTCGAGCTTCTTGAGCTCCTCAACTTTCTTCTGCGCCTCTTCGGGCGACAGGTCCTTGAGGGCGGTCTTGTCCTGCTTGAGGAGAGCCTCCCGCTCACTTTGCGACAACGTACTTTCCACAAAGTACATCCGCCGCTCGCCGATGGTGATCGTGACGTGCATGATGTTTGGCCCGCGGTACGACCACAGCCGCTCGCCCGTCTTCAGATCGACGGCGAAGATCGCATCGGTATCGCTCTGGACGGTGCGTCCGCGGCGGCGGAGGGCGTCGGAAAGCTGGCTGCGGATCGTGCTCGTGCCGTACAGAATGCCGTCGTGATGGGCGACGTAGCCCCAGTCGCGCTGAATGCCGTCGCTGGACGGGGGCGTCTTGTGCTCCGCCTGGATGCGTCCCGTGGCGGCATCCAATTGCGTGCAGGTGTCCCCCACGACCACAAACAGCGAGTCGTCGCTGGCCGCCAGGTTGCTCGTCTCGTTGTTGTTGAAGACGCCGGTGCGGATTGCGCCGGGATTCTTGTATTCCCAGAGAAACTGTCCGTTGTAGGCGTCATAGGCCCGCACGCTGTCGATCCCCTGCGAGAAGAAGCGGCCGTTCGTCGAAAGGGGCGCGGCAGCCGCTTCGTGCCGGTTGATCATCTTGTTGGGTCCCGGATCGCCGTACCACAGCACCCCCAGCGAGCCCTTGACCCGCTCGTCATTGCTGAAGCAGGCGTTGTCGGGGCTGCCGTATTGGTGCGACCAATCGCCTGCGCCCGCCAGTTTGCCGCGCCGCAAGACGACCCAGTTTTCGACGGTTTCCATCTGGGCGTCGTCGCGCAAGTACACGCTGGCGAGAGATGTTTTCAGAGCCTCCGTCGATATGGGTGCAGCGCCGTCCGTCCGCGGCACTCCAAAGCAGGCCACGCCGCCGCAGGGTTTTACATAGCGGCCAAGCTCGACGGCCGTGGCCGGCAGTTTTCCGCTCATTAGCATGCTGTCCGAAACCACCAGGTTCGCGAAATAGTTTGATAACCCCGTCTGGTCTGGCTTCCCGGAAAACACCGTCACGCGCGTGCCGTACCAACCGGCGGCGGCAAAACGCTCGCGGGAACGTTGCACTTTCGTCTCGTCCGGCTCGATGGCATAGATCCGCAGCTTCGGTGCTTGCCGCGACAGTTCGCAGGCGAGCCGGCCCTCTTCGTTCCCCAGCACCAGGCAATAGCCGCTCGTCACGCCGCTGGCGGTGAGAATATCACGTGCGGCCCGCTCATAGAACTCGCTTTTTTCGTCGCGCGGGAACGCTTCGCCTCCTTGTGATGCGGCGTGAACCACCGCTTCTTCCCCGGCAGGCGGACTGCCCGCAAACGTATAGATCGACCCTCGCGTCGTGCTGACCACGAGCTTGCCGGAAGCGATCGCCAGGCCGCGGACCTCCCCATCGACTTTCGCGGTCCATACTTCGCGTCCATCTTCCAGGTCGTAGGCCCGCACCTCGTCCATCCCGCCGACGAGCACCGCATTTCCGGCCAGGGCGATCGAAGACTCGGCGGCAAAGGGCTGTTTCCAAAGAATGCCCGCCTGCGCAAGATCCGCCATCTGCCGATCGATCTCGGCCAGCTTCGCCCGATTGCCGCGGAAACTGCCGCGGCTGACGAACAGTTCCTGCCGCTTCACGCTGGCCTCGGTGTGTGCTTGGCGATCGACAGCAATCACCTCCTTGCCGGTGGCGATATAGGCGTGCGTGCCGCGAAAGGTCAACTGCTGGCCAGGAATGTAAGCAAAGCCCGCGGCACCGGTCTTCTCACTCAGCGCCAGGAAGTGATGCGAACCGGCAGAGTAGAGCTGCCCGTCGCTGAGCAGGGCCTGCGTGCCCCCCACTTCACCTCCCGCGGTGTTGCGCCAGCCGTAGCTTTTCTTGTAAACGTGCTCCCCCGTCTTCCGGTTGAACGCCGCCGGCAACGAATTGCCCGACGGCACAAAGAGCAGGTCCTCGTTGGCGAGCAGATAGCCCTGCGGCGACAGATCGTCCCGCTGAGCGTCCCGCTGGCTGATGCGGTCGTTCTTCCAGAGCAACTTCCCCGTAGCCGCCTCGGCCGCGCACAGATACACGGTCTCGTGCGGGAAAATGCCGGCCCCGAAATAAACCACTTCGTCGGCAATCAAGACCCCCGTGCGGATCGGCCAGCGGGAAATCATCTGCCCGCGCGCCAGCAGCCGTTCCTCGCGCGGCCCAACGCGCTGCTGCCAGACTTCGTTGCCGCTGGCCGCATCGAGGCAGTAGACGCAGCCGTCGTCGGAACCGAAGTAGACCCGTCCCCGATCGACGGTCGGCGCCAAGCGCACCGGGCCGCCGGTGAAGAATCGCCACATGGTCTTGCCGGTCGCGGCATCGACGCAGCGGACCTGGTGATCGACCGACGAGCCGAAATAGACGCGATTTCCGACGATCGCCACGTGATGGGCGTCGTCGAAGCGGGCCCGATGTTTCATCACCAGCCCCTCGATCGGCTCCTCGCGCGGACCTTCCCAAGCCAGTTCGGGGGCGGCAGTGGATTGAAACTGCCATTGCAAGTGCAGGGGAAACTTCAGCGACTCACCGGTCACCCCCACGCGCGAATTGTCTTTCAAATACGTGGGCCAATCTTCGGCCACGGACCACGAGCACGGCAGAAGCAAGCCAACCATCGCGACAAGTGAGCGGCACGACATAATGGTCACCTGGGGCTGGAACAAACGTTGGAGCCAGCCAGGAGTGTACCTTGTGCCGTCGCCCGTTACCAACCCGCGACCGCACGTTTGAAACTCTTTGCCGCGGCAAGGATTGCTCACAGGTCAGGGGATTGAGCGACTAGAATGCGGGGACGCAAAAGGGGAAAGCTGCGAGACGAGCAGGCGTCACAACTCATGGGGTTCTCGAAAAATCACCTCCAATCTGAAGAGATATTCCGATGAAGGCTCACGACCAGAGCGCCCGCCTTGCTGACCACCGCACACTCAGCCGCCGCCGATTCCTGCGGCACAGCGCTATCGCCAGCGCCGGCCTGCTCGGTTGTCCTGCCATTCTCCATTGGTCGCGGTTTTTCACCTGCGCAATCGGCTGACTGTCACCGCTGGAGTTATGAAGTCGCGCTTTCCGCGGAACAGGGGACGCCCCGCAATTCGGCCGCATACGTATCCTCTCCGTCGTCCACGACGCGGCCGTGCGCTGGCGGCTTACGTCAGCGAGCAGTTCCTGCGGCCGGTGGACTGATGGGGGCCAGATGGTGAGTGATTCAGGCTCCTTCCCCAATTGCCGGCGTGGTGACAATTCCCGCAAGTCGTTATCTTTACGCGAGACACCATACTGCGTTCCGCACTCGGCACGAGAAACTCCCATGGCTCTCTTCACCGGCAAAAAAGGGCTCATCCTCGGGGTGGCCAACAATTTCTCGATCGCCTGGCACATCGCCAAGGCGATCATGGATCAGGAAGGGGTCTGCGGCTTCTCGCACCTCCCCGACAAGCCCGACGACGAGCGGAAGAAAATGCGGATGCGAGTCGCCAAGTGTACGGACACGTATCCCAACAACACGAAGTTTTTGATGCCGCTGGACGTGCAAAAGGACGAGGACATTGCCGCGATCATGGCCAAGGCAAAGGAAGAGTTCGGCACGATCGATTTTCTGCTCCACTCGATCGCCTTCGCGTCGCTGGACGATCTGGAGAAGGACACGATCGCTTGCAGCCGGGCCGGTTTCAAGCTGGCGATGGAGATCAGCGCATACAGTCTGCTGGCGGTCTGCAACGCGGCTCGCGAGATCTTCAGCCCCCAGGCGGCCGTGCTGACGCTCACCTATTTCGGCGGCGAGCGGATTGTCCCCGGATACAACGTCATGGGGGTCTGCAAGGCGGCCCTCGACTCGTGCATGAAATACGCGGCATTCGACCTGGGGCCGCAGGGAGTGCGGGTCAACGCCTTGAGTGCCGGCCCCTTGAAGACGCTGGCCAGCAGTGCGGTGGGGGCCAAGAGCATGGAGCCGCTGTACACGGCCGTGTCGCCGATGGGCAAAGCGGTGACGCACGATGACGTCGGCCGGATTGGCGCGTTTCTGCTCTCCGACATGTCCGACGGCATTACGGCCGAGATCATGCACGTCGATTACGGGTACAACGCGATGGGCTCGCCGGGGCGGATGCTCGATCGGCTGGAAGGCAAGTAGGACAGGTTTTCAACCTGTCCCAAACCATGTAGACCTTGAGAATTCAGGAACAGGTTGGAAATTTGTCCTGCAACATGCCCACCCCCATCGCCATTGCCGTCGTCATCGATCCCAAAGGCCTGGTCCTCATTGGTCAGCGGCCGGCGGGGGTGGAGCTGGCCGGCATGTGGGAATTCCCCGGCGGGAAGATCGAGCCGGGGGAGACGCCCGAGGGGGCGGCCAAGCGCGAGTGCCTGGAGGAGACCGGATTGACTGTCGCGCCGACCCGGTGCTACTCGCCCGAAGTACACGAGTACGCGCATGGAGCGGTAGAGCTCCACTTTGTCTGGTGCCTGCCCTATGGGTTGTCGTTCGATCCACGCGGGCCCTATCGGTGGGTACCGCTGAAGGAGCTGCCAAACTACGAGTTTCCCGCGGGAAATCGGCGGATGATCGAGTTGCTCCTAGCGCCGCCGGCCGACGACGAGGACGATTCAGCGGGCGAGTAGCCGAGTAGCTAGCGGCGGCAAATCGGCCTTGGCGATTGGCGGCAGGCGGTTTAGATTTGTAACGTTTACAAGCCGCCGCAAACGGGCGAGGAGAAATTCGCCGCAGTTGCAGCGGATGTTGAGGAAGTGAATTAGCGGCCCGCCGTTTGCCTCCCGCGGCAAGCGACACGTAGGTCCTGCCTGCCGGGCGGGACCTTGAGCCGCAGTGAAAGGTCCCGCTCGGCAAGCGGGACCTACGAAGAAGCGACTGAGGGAATCGGTCGCCAGCGCCGGCGCAGGATTGCGACCGGCAACCACGAGCCCCCAGGGAAGGATCCAGAAGCATGGAAGCGAAAGTTGCGAAAGCCGCCCTCTTGGCGGCGGCGCTGCTGTCGTGCGGCGCGAACTGGCGGAGTGAGAATTTTGTGATTGTCAGTGCGCCCTCGGACGAAGTGGCCCGGGAGGTCGCTGCCCAGGCGGAGCATTATCGCCGCGAGCTGGCGTTCCAGTGGCTGGGCCGGGAATTGCCGCGGTGGCGGGACCCGTGCCCGATTGTGGTCGGCGTCGGTCCGCGCGAGCCGTCGCGCGGCAAGACGACGTTCGTTCCCACGGGCGGCGAACCGCACAGTTGGCAAATGGAAGTCTTCGGCACCCGCGAGCGGGTCCTCGACTCGGTGCTGCCGCACGAGATATTGCACACGGTCTTCGCCACGCACTTCGGCGTGCCCTTGCCACGGTGGGCCGACGAAGGGGCCTGCACGACCGTCGAGCACAAGAGCGAGCGCGACAAGCAGCAGTCGAACTTGATTCACTACTTGAAGAACGAGCGGGGGATCGCTTTCAACAAAATGTTCGCCATGAAGGAGTATCCGCGCGACATGCTGCCCTTGTATGCCCAGGGGTATTCCGTCGCCCGCTACTTGATCGCCCACGGCGGCGAGCGGAAGTTTGTGGACTTCATTGGCGAGGGGCTTTCGCAGCGCAGTTGGACCAAGGCGACCGAGCGGCATTACGGCTACCAGACCCTGGCCGAGCTACAAAACGCGTGGCTGGCGTGGGTGAAAGAAGGGAGCCCGCCTCTTTCACCGCATTCCGAGCCGAGCCCGCAGCAGTTGGCCGACAGCGACCCGACGTCGATTGACGCCCAGATCGGGCGGCTGCGCGGCGGCGATGCGCTGAAGTCGGACGGTCGCCCGACGCCGCGAGTGCCGACGACGTTCGCCAGCTCGCGGAGCGAGGAGCAGACGAGCGTCGCCCGGCCGGAAAGCGGCGGGTGGTACAAGCGTCAGCGCGAGCAAGGGTCGCAATCGCCCGAGCCGGCGGCTGATGCCGGCCCAATCGTTCGCGGCCAGCAGCCGGAGGCAAGCGCCCCAACATTCCCGCCGCCCGAGCATCAGGGAAGCACGTTAGTCCCGCTCAAGCGGCGGCCGCGCACTCCGCCGGCGGCAACGGCTAACTCGGTGGCGGCGCGGCAAGTGCTCCTGGAATGGAAGCGGTCGCAGGACCAACCGTGGGATGGCGGTCCGGTTGGTGAAGTGGCGCTGCGTAGCGAGCCGCGCATCAGGCGGGAGTCTTCCTTGCCGGCAGTAGAGCTTTTCGATGCGCCGCTGGCCCCTGGCGGGACGCTGTGGCGCTGACGACTCAAGCCCCCCATTCGACGTTAGCGGCGACCGAGGTCGTCCTCAGACCTTTCAAAACCAGCGACGATTGCGGAGGCCATCTCTTTCAGGCGAAAGTCATTTCCCGATTACGTGATGCGATCGAAGACGATAAATCGCTTGCCGTCGTCAAAGACTTCAATCCAGGGCTCCGACTCGGCAAGTGTTAACAACAGCAATGATTTCTTGAAGAGACTCCAGTCGTATCCTTCGTCGATGGAATAGCACCAGCTAAAGCACCAACTCCAGCCCCCAAGCATCGCAAAGGTGTGCTCATCCCCTTGTGCAAACGGGTGCTCGCGGCCAAGGACCTTCTCGTATTCCTGCACCGCCGTTTTGTCCGGGAAATTGTCGCCAATTCCATCTCTTGGATTCCAGCTATTGGCTTTGAGCCACGCCTGAATCGGCTTGCCGCCGAATCGGAACAGCGCTTCGGTGGGCGGTAAACAATCAAACGCCTTGGCATACAGGCGTGTCCCATCCGTCCTTCGCGGCAGGCTCGCTTTCGGATGGTGAACGATCTTCAACTCCCCGATACGATTGTCGTCTGCGAACCACTCATAGACGCTGACGACTCCTTTGAGCTTACGGGGGTTATCGGGAAGGGTTTTGGCGTCGATCGAAATCCAATGCCGCCATTCGCCGGCGCCGGGGTCAACGACACCGGTTCCGCGCCAAACGGCCGCGTATTCCTTGCCTCGATCGCGCAGTGCGACGGCAGGGCGCGCGAGCCTTCGACCCTCGTCCAGTAGATCGGCGGGCCGCATCGTGGCAATTGGCCCCGCCTTTTGACGCCTCTTCCCCTTGGCCCACGGCTCCCGGTGCTCCAACAGCTTGAATTCTGCATCGCCTGGCCGGCTTATTGACGGCGGTGACTTGGCAGTTTTGGCGGATGCTTGTCCCTTTTTCCACTCCTTCCACGCGTCGCGATGAGTCATCCCCAACAAATCCAAGTAGAGCTTGAGGTCACCGGCGCCCACAACATCGAACTGGCCGCCTTTGATGCTCGCCATCGGCGGATTCTTCAGACGCGTATCGATTACGTGCCAGTTGCCGTCGCATTGGCCAAATACAAGAAGCTCACTGGGCCATTGTTTGACGAAGCCTTTCGGCGACTTGACGAAGTCGCCGGGGTGTTTACGAATCCGGTGGTTGACATCAAGAATCGAGGAGAGGTCGGTGAAAAAAAACTGGCTGCGATCTACTTCTTCGGAGGCCGGCCATTGCCGCAACTTGTCCGGAAACTTGAGCATGATCTTCACGTAAGGCCCAGGCAGCGTCATGCCGAGTTCACGCTCAATCCGCTTCAATTCTGGTTCGGTCATGGCTAAACCCCCTTTCCGTGAAGTCCTCGCTTGAGATTGTCCGGCAAGCTCAACAGTTGCGGAGTGGCGTTCGCATCAGCCAGCCATCTTCCGCGTCAGGTAGCTGAGCATGTCGCGGACGGAGAAGATGCCGATGGGGCGCCCTTCCTCATCGACGATCGGCACGTGGCGATAGCCGCCGAGGTCCATGCGGTGCAAGGCGAAGGCGATCTTGGCGGTGGCGGGAAGGGACTGCACCGCGGTGGTCATGAACTCGCCGACGGGGCGGTCGCCAAGCTCTGCCGCCCGATCGTTGAGCTTCATCAGCACGTCGCGCTCGGTGAAGATGCCGACCAGCTTTCCCCCTTCGACCACGAGCAGGCAGCCGATGCGATTATCGACCAGCAGCCGCAGCACTTCGCGGATGGGCATCGTCGGCGAGATGACCATCGGTCGCCGCGAGGTATACGAGTAGAGCCGGTCGGTCAGCAGCGACAGCTCGACCTCGCTGGCGGGGAGCGGCAGATGCAGGTCGGTCAGCGGCTGGCCGCACTCTTCGCACTCGTCGGTCCCTTCGATCACTTCGTGGTCGCAATACGGACACAGAATCATTGCCGGCCTCCGCGGACGAAAGGAGCACCCCACATTGCCCGCGATTATAGGCCGCGCGAGGCGCGCAGCGAAAGGGCCGGAGATTGCTCTCCGGCCCTGCTGGTTCGCTCGATGGTTCTCAGAGAAGGGTTAGTTCTGCGTCACCGCAGCGGTCGTGGCCGTGGCGGCCGCTTCGGCCGGTGCTTTCGCGGGGATCAACTCCACCGCCAGCTTGTTGGCCACCTGCCCGTCGGCACGCATCATCCAAATGTGGGCCTTCGTGGGGGCCGCCAGGCCGAACATCGGCAGCGTGACGTTCACCTGCTCGGCTTTCCACTCGTTCACCTGGGCGGGGACCGAGAGGGTGTCGATCTGGAGGACCACTTGCCCCTGCTTCTCGCCGAGGGTTTTCTCGTTGAGTTGCAAAGTGGCACCGACGGGGATTTGCATCAGCTTCTCTTCGCTGGCAACTTCGGTGACGGCGACTGCTGGAGCCACCGTCTCAACGACCACAGTCTCCGTGACCACCGGCGTGCCCACGTAAGTCGGGATGGTGACGCAGATCGGCGGGCAGGGACGATAGCAGTCAACCCAACCAGGGAGCGGGTACCAGGGACCGCAGTAGCCGCCGGGGTTCCACGGCGGGCAGATCGGCGGGCACTTGGGGGGACAATACGGCGGGCAGATCGGCGGCAGCGGCTTGATCGGGCCGATGGGACCAATCGGTCCAACGATCGGCGGCTTGATCGGGCCGACGACGGGTGGCTTGATCGGGCCAATGGGACCAACCGGCGGCTTGATCGGGCCGATGGGACCAATCGGTCCAACAATCGGCGGCTTGATGGGGCCAATCGGACCGACTGGAGGCTTGATCGGGCCGACAATGGGCGGCTTGATGGGGCCGATGGGCGGTCTGATCGGACCCACGACCGGCGGCTTGATCGGGCCGACTGGCGGCTTTACGATCGGCGGCAGCGGCTTGATCGGGCCGACGACAGGGGAGCGGCTGATCGGCGGCCGTGGGTTGACGACTGGCGTTGGCACTCGCGTGGTCGGCTTGAAGCCTCCCAGTCCCTGCGACCCGCTGACCTTGCGCGACACCCCGCTATTCAGCCCGCCGGAACGCACCTGGCCCACGGAACGGCCGCTGCCGCTGATGCTCCGGCCGCCACTGCGGTCGGCGCCAAAGCTCTGGCTAACGAGTGTGCCGAGGACCAGCGAGGTCAGCGTCACCAGCGTGGCATACCAAAAAGTCTTCATGGCAAATCTCCTTCACGGTCTATCTGTGCGGTTGGTTTCGCCCCTTGCTGTGTGAGGCGCAGAACCCGGCTGGATGTTACGTCCCCAGGTAGCGCTTTCCCCTTGGCCGCTGGGAAACCTCGCAAATCCAGTCATTTCCTCCGCTTCAAGCAGCCCCCGTCTGGCTCTGCTACTTGAGCTGGCCAGGCGGGCCCGATGAGAACGCAATCTCAAGAGGGGACATTGCCAAGGGTTGACGACAGCGACTGGACGGGCAGCTTGCAGGTCGCCGGCGGCGAAACTAAAATCCGAACGTCCTATGAGGAAAAGTTCACAAATGGTTCGCGCAGCGGCGCGGCTTGGCTGGCTTTTCTCTTCCCAAAATTCACGAGGCGGCTCATGTCTGGAACAAGGCGGAATTGGTGTCTCGCTGTGGCCATGATTGCGATCGTGGGGGCACTCGGCGCTTGTAATGGTCGCGGCGGCTCTGCCAAGAGCACAACGACCGGCGGCGACCGGGAAACTTCCGCCGGCTCCGGCAGTGGCAAGACGAAGCGGATCATCTTCGTCACCAACGGCGACGACCCGTTCTGGGACGCCTGCTTGAGCGGCCTGAATGAAGGGGCCAGGCAGCACAAGCTGGCCGAGGCCGGACTCTCCGTCCATCGCGACGTCAACAACGGCACTGCCGAGGGGCAGATCGAGAAGCTGCGGCAGTACGCGACGCAGGACGACATTGCCGGCGTGGCGATCTCACCGATCCGGCCCGACAACCTGGCGATCGTCGAGGAGATGAAGAACCTTCAAAAGAAGGGGGTCAAGGTCATCACGGTGGACGCCGACGTGGACCGCGATCTCTACCGTGATGCCCGGACTTTCTATATCGGCACCGACAACATCGTTGGTGGACGGGCTCTGGGCACGGCGGCTAAGGCACTGCTGGAAGCCAAGAAAGTCGAAAAGGGGGGCTACGTCCAGTTCGCCGGGTACGCGGAAAATGCAAATGCCAGCAGTCGCATGGACGGCTTCAAGGAAGCAGTCGGTCAGGCGTTCAACGAGAAAGATCGCATGTCGGACGAAATGGATCTGGCCAAGGCCCGCGACAACGTCCGCAACGCCATGAGCAACCATAAAGACCTCGTGGCGCTCATCGGCATCTGGGCCTACAATGCGCCGGCAATTGCCGACGTGGTGACCGAATCGAATACTCGCGACAAGTTCGTCGTCGCGACGTTCGACGCCCAGGACTTGGCGATCGGCCAGATGGAAAAGGGGAACATCGACGTGATGGTCGTGCAGAACCCGTTCGACATGGGGATGCAGACCGTGCGGCTGATGAAGGCGATGATTGCGGACGATCAGGACACGATTAAGGAAATGTTTCCCAAGCAGGGAGAGCCTGACGGCGACATTTATACGACCGGCCTGCGAGTGGTCGTCCCCAGTGCCGACTCGCCGGTGAAGAAGGAGCTGTTTGATCCGGAGGTCGTCGAGTACATGCTCCTCGAGGATTTCCGCGCCTGGCTCGACAAGTACGGCCTGACCAGCTCATGAAGCCACTTACCTTGCGGGGGGCCACGCTCCCCCCCATGCTCTTCCATCAGCTTTCGCTGCTGGCGGCGATCGGCCTGGTGTTCATGGCGACCGGTTTGCTCGACAGCAACCATACCTACTTCACGAACTTCTGGTCGAGCTTCGTTATCGTCCTTCGCAATACGTCGCTCTTGGGGATCGTTGCCCTGGGCGCCGCCGTCGTGATCATTGCCGGCGGCATCGACCTGTCGGCCGGTTCGATGCTGGCCTTCAGCGCCACGACCTGCGCCCTGATCATGGTGCTGTTTGCCGACCCGACCGACAAACGGCTGATCACCGTCACCACGTTCGGCATCGTCTGCGCCATCGGCGGCGCGATCCTCTCCGGCCTGCTGGTCGGCACGCTCCATACCTGGCTGATCACGTCGATCCGGCTGCCGCCATTCGTAGCGACGCTGGCCACGCTCGTCGGACTGCGGAGCTTTGCCCGCGCGATGTGCGAGTTTGTCACCACGCAGCGGTGGGGAAGCCAGTACCAGCAAGTCAACGTCAACGCCCCATTCTTCCTGTGGGTCAAGGTGCACGGCGTCTGGCTCTCGACCGGCGTCTTCATCGTCCTCGCCATCGCCACCTGGCTGATCCTTACCCGCACGGTCCTCGGCCGGCATATCTACGCCCTGGGGGGCAATGAGCAGGCCGCTCGCCTCAGCGGCATTCGCACCGAAAACGTCAAGTGGTTTGCCTACTGCTTCGGCGGCGTCACGGCGGCAATTGCCGGCATTTTTGCCATGGCCGACGGGAGCGTGGCCCAGCCGGTGAACCTGGCCCGCGGCTTGGAGCTGAACGCGATTGCAGCCGCAGTCGTCGGCGGGTGCAGCCTGCAAGGCGGCATTGGCACCGTCACCGGCACGGTCCTTGGCGCCCTATTCTTACGGCTGGTAATCGACGCCGTCTCGAAGCTGATCAAAGCGGGAGCGGACGTCTACGAGGGGATGATCGTCGGGGTCGTCGTGGCGCTGGCGGTGACCCTCGCCCAGCTTCGTCAATTGCGCCAGTCGGGGGGTGAATTCTTCCCCGGCGTGCGCGGGGCGGTGGCCATTCCGACGCTGGCGATCGGCGCGGGGCTGATGGCGGCGATGGCCAGTGTCAACGTCGAGCTGCTCAAGGGGCGGAGCATTTGGTTTGGCATCTTCGTCGGCACGCTGGCCGCGGTACTGCTGACGGCGGTGAAGATCATTGAGGCGCAGCGCTCGCGCCGGCCGGAGTGACGCCCATGGACAAGCCGGCAGCCATCGTCTCGATCCGAAACGTCACCAAGCGGTTCCCCGGCGTGACGGCGCTGGCCGACGTGACGCTGGACATCGTGCCGGGGGAGCTGCACTCGATCTGCGGCGAGAACGGCGCGGGCAAGAGCACGCTGATGAAAATCCTCTCGGGAGTCATCACCGACTTCGAGGGGGAATTCTTGCTGGCTGGAAAGCCGGTGCGGTTTGCCGGCACGCGCGATGCCGAGGCGGCCGGCATCAGCATCATCCACCAGGAGCTGAACCTGGTGGAGCAACTGTCGGCGGCGGCGAACATCTTTCTGGGGCGTGAGATTCGCGGCTGGCTGGGGCTCCGCGACGATCGGGCCATGGAAGAAGCGGCCACGCGGCTCTTGCGGGAGCTGGAGTGCGAGATCGATCCCCGCGAGCTGGCCGGGGCTTTGCGCGTCGGCGATCAGCAGCTCATCGAGATCGCCAAAGCCCTGTCGCTGCAAAGCGACATCCTGATCATGGACGAGCCGACGAGCGCCTTGACCGAATCGGAAGTCGCGCGGCTCTATCGCGTCATCGAGCGGCTGCGGAAACGCGGCGTGACGATCCTGTACATCTCGCACAAGATGGACGAAGTCTTTCACCTCTCCGACCGGATCACCGTCCTCCGCGACGGGCGGCTGGTCAGGACGCTCGGCCGCGAAGAAACGAGCCCCCGCGAAGTTACCCACCTGATGGTCGGCCGCGAGATCGAGGCCGTCGATTTTGGCGGCCAGCGCAGTGCGGGCGAAGTGCTCGTCCGCGTCGAGAATTTGTCCTTGCCGTGGCCCGGACATGCCCGCGGATACCGGCTCAAGGATGTTTCGTTTGAACTCAAACGCGGCGAAATCCTCGGCATTGCCGGGCTGATGGGCGCCGGGCGGACGGAGCTGCTGGAATGCTTGTTCGGTGCCGCCAGCCAGCCGCCGAGCGGCCGCATCCTCCTGGGCAAACGCGAGGTAAAATTCCGGCATCCGCGCGAGGCACGGGCCGCCGGCATTGGCCTGGTGACCGAAGACCGCAAGCGGCTGGGGTTGTTTGCCGCAATGAACGTCGGCGAAAACATCTCCATCTGCACGCTGGAACGCACCGGAGCGGCGGGCTGGATCAGCCGCAGCAAGGAATGGGCCCTGGCGGGAGATGTCTCGCAGAAGCTCGCCGTGCGAACTCCGAGCCTGGCGGCCGCGGTTACCAGCCTCTCCGGCGGGAATCAGCAGAAGTGCATCATCGGCCGCTGGCTGCTGACGCAGCCGCAGGTGCTGCTCCTGGATGACCCGACCCGCGGCGTCGATGTGGGCGCGAAGGCGGAGCTGTATCGCCTGATGGACCAGCTCGTCCGTAGCGGCATTGGCATTATCATGACCAGCAGCGAATTGCCGGAGCTGCTTACGGTCTCGGATCGCATCCTCGTCCTCAGCGAAGGTCGGCTCACCGCGACGTTCCTCCGCTCAGAAGCAACCGAGCAGAAGATCATGGAAGCGGCGACGCTGGGTGCGGCAAAGTAGGTCCCGCCTGCCGGGCGGGACCTTGGAGCGGCGTCTGCCAATCCTCCGGCCGAGGTCCGGCTCGGCAAGCCGGACCTACTTGATTGCCGCCGTGTGATGGAACATGTTCCGGGCCGCGGGATGGAACAGTCCAGCTTTGTCGTAGTCGTCAACCAACCCCCTCACCCATGCTCGCCACGATTCAAACTCCGCGGGGGGCTTTTGCTTGATCGCCGGCAGCGATGCGACGACGCGCTGGGCGATGCTCGTCAGTCGCTCGTCCTCGGCCCCG
Source organism: Pirellulaceae bacterium (assembly GCA_035512595.1). Taxonomy (GTDB): domain Bacteria; phylum Planctomycetota; class Planctomycetia; order Pirellulales; family Pirellulaceae; genus DATKDU01. The sequence goes on along the minus strand of DATKDU010000363.1, from coordinate 13,990 downwards.
AGATAGAGCAGCCCGTCATCGCCATTGCCCGCTTGCCGCCGCCGCTCGCAGGTCACGGTGCCGGCGAAGTACAAAAGACACATCGTCGAAAACAGGTCGAACCGCGGCATCGCGTCGTAGCAGCCGGAGACATACGTATCGATCAGACGCGTTTCAAGGCTGATCTGCTCGGCATACGCGGACAGGGCTGGCGCGAGCCCGCCGCGATCGGTCTTCCAGTACCGTCCGAAGATTCGCCCCAGCTTTTCAATCCCAAACAGCGAGTGGGCGATGCCTGTGCTATGCAGCGGATCGATGAAGCCGGCGGTGTGGGGGAGCATGACCCAGTTGGCGCCGGCCCGCGTGGCCAACAGCCGCTGCATTCGCCCTGTGCGGCGCAGTCCGCCGATCGGTCCGACGATTTCGGCCTGGGCGAACTGCTCCCGCAGTGTCGGATAGCGAGCCATCCACTGATCCCACTCCTGCTCAGGCGGCAGCGATTCATCCAGCGGATGCCGTCGCGGGTCGATGGCGAAGCCGGCGCTGACGACCTCGCTGTCAAAGCGGAGCTGCCACATCCAGGCCCCGTCAAACACCTGATGGAGTGCCGCCCTGTCGCAGTGGAACGGGTGATCGGCCAGATTGGCGTTCCGTTCGGCAAGCATCTCCCGCCACAGCTTCATCCCCGCGAAATGGGCAAAGAGCGCCCGCGAGTGAGTTTTCAGTGTGTGCGATTCATTGGGAATGCCGAGGGAACGAGCCAGGACGGCTCCTTCGCCCGACGCATCGATAAGAAACTGGGCAGCGAGTTGCAGCGGCTGGTCTTCATGCCAGCATTCGATCGTCCAGCGGTGGTCGTTTCCGTACAGCCCCCTGATTTCGCACCGCTCCAGAAGCGGAATGCCGGCGGCTTTGGCTTCGGCGGCAAAGAAGGCGTCCACATCAGCCCGCAGCCAGTGCGTGTCGCTCTCGGCATCGCTGGTGCTGGCGGCGACGAGCAGCTCGTTGGCGTGTTCCGGCGAGGGGACGAAATCGCGTCCCGGCTCGTGTTGGAAGTAACTGAAGCCACGTTTGAGACCCCGCATCACGTGCGGATAGGTTTCCATCCAGGTGCCGTACTTGGACAGCGGCGCCAGCCGCGGCAAATCGTAAGCGCGGGCGATGTCGCGCAGCGCCATGTCGGCCAGCGGCGTAGACGATTCGCCGATCGCAAACCGCGGATGGGCCTGCCGGTCGAGAACGACCGCTTCGATGCCAAGCCGATTCAAAACGTGGGCCATCAAGCTGCCGGCAAATCCGGAGCCGAGGATCGCGATTTCCGTCGTCAGTCGCTGCATGCGATTGCTCCGCAGTTGCACTCGATGGGGGGCAGCCGCGCTTGGGTGTCGTTCATTTGTTTCAGCCGCAAGATCCGCATGTGGGTGCATCTGGGGCAGTCGGCCAATCGCTCGATGTCCCACAGATCGGCGAAGATGCGCACCTGGCCGCGCACGACCTCTGGCAGTGCCAGCGCCGATTCCAGCACCGTTTCGAGCGAATCGAGCCGAGGCGGCGAAAACAGGCCCTCTTTTGCCAGCGCCTCCATGATCCCGTTGCCGCCGCGGGTGGGAATGATCGAGCAGCAGCGTGCGCCGCAATGCACTGCAAACTCGACGCTGTGGATGGCCCACGCGACCGCCGATTCTTCGCTCCGGCAATATGGCGGCTTCAGCATGATGAATGCTCGCACGTGAAGGTCGTGGTCGCGCAAGAAGCCAGCCGCGCGGGCAAAGTCATCGAGCATCATCCGCTTGTTCAGCCGCGGCAAGATCTCCGGATCGGCCGTTTCCAGACCGATGGCGACCTCCAACTCGCCAGCGAGCTGTGGCCGGAACTCAAGGCACCGCTCATCGCAGAAAAGCGGATGGTTCTCGATGATCAACGTCTGGAAATCGCGCACTCGCCTGGCAATCGCGGCATGATCCTCGCGCGGAATCGCCTGTGGATCGAAAAAGTTGCCGCTGTTGTAGAGCTTGATGTGCCTGGCTGGCGGGAGTCGCGAAAGGGCGTGGTCGATCTGCGCCGGTATGTCGCCGGCCGTCACGCGCTGGTCGGTGGTATTCTTCCACAGGTCGCAGTACACGCACTGAAGCGGGCACTCGCGGTTGGTTAGAAAAAGCGTCGCCACCGGTTCGACGACACCCGCCGCAGAGCGCTCCTCCTCAACGAGATACGCGTAAGGCCGCCGCGGATCAACGGCGTTCTTACTGCCGCGGGCACTCAAAATCTGGTGCTCGGTCAGCTTCAGCGGGCTACTCATAAATCGCGGCAAACGCCCGCCGATACTCAGCCGGATCGCTGGGAAAGAGGCTCTCCTGGGCCGCATTTCCAGCGACGCCATGTTGAAATCGCCGCTTGGGAAACACGGGCATGGTCAGCCCGGTGATCGCCTCGATGCCGCGGCGGACGATTTCTCCCTTGAGAGCATACAGCCGTTCGTGGTCCCAGTCGGTCAGCTCGATGAAGGGAATCTCCTCCGCGACGCCGATTACGTTCGGCAAGGCATACGGGCTGAAGCCGACGAAGCCGAGCTGCCGGGCCGGAGCATAGGTCCGCACATGGCCGCGGCTCTGGCCGCCGCTGTAGGTGAGCGAGTGCTTCACAGCGAAAACGCCCCACCCCTCGTGATACAGGAGCGGATTGTTGAGGACGCTGCGGATCGTCAGTTCGGGGTTTTCCTCGATCGGATAATCCTTCAGGTTCTCATCCCCGCCGTCCCCATCGACGAGATACTTCCAATCGGGATACCGCTGGCGAATGCCGCGGCACAGGGCAAGTGCCGCTGCCGCCGACTGCACGTCGAGGGGCTTGTAATCTTCGATGACACGCACCGCCTGGCGATAATCGACCGCTTCCCGCGGCGCATCGACAAGCTCCAAAAACATGGCCAGATCGAGCTCGCCCAGGAAACGCTCCGCTTGCTGCGCATCTTCGCCGGCTCCAGCCACCGACAGCGTCAAAGCCTTGAGCCGCGCCGGCGACTGGCCGCTCTTGAGCAGCAAATGGTACAGCACGAGAAACACGGAGCCGCTGTCGATGCCGCCGGAAAACAGCACGCCAATCGGCTCGCGTTCGTTCAGGCGCGCAAGCCACTTTCGGCATTCCTCGGCCAATGCTCCGATGTACGACCGGCCGATTGCATCGAGGTCGGCAGGCAAGGTGTTCCGCGCGGGCGTGAAAAACCGCGTATAGGTCGGATTGGGATCGGGGCAACCGACCAGAGCAATTTCCAGCAGATAATGGGCTGGCACCATCCGCGTGTACGACGGATGGAACTGCTCGGAAAGGCCGCGCGTCGCCAGGTAGTCGCGAATCTCATCCATTCGCTCGGCGACGACCAGCAGCGGCCCGTCGGTCTGCTTGGCCAGGAAATACCGCAGCGGCCGCCCGATCGAGCGGGCCATCCGCACCAGGTTGCCGACTTGCTGCACGATGGCAAATTGCCCGTCGATCAGCCGAACTCGCTGGTGGTCGCCGGACGCGACGGCAGCCGCGGCCACGGCCGGTGTCATGTTGAGGAGTACGTCCCCCGCGGGATCGAGCAGCGATACGATCTGTTTCACGGCACTGTTCACAAAATGATTCCTTGACGGACGAACGCGGGAGTGGAAAGATCTAAGCCTCGCCGCCGAATTACGATCACCATGGAGACGACCATCTTGAAACGCGGGCAACTATCACGCAAGGGGCGCGCCGCTGGCGTGCGTCGTCGAGTCGCGCGCTGGCTGGCTGCCATGTGTATTGCCGTGCCGCTCCTGACCGTCGGCTGCCATCCAGCCACCCCGCCGCGCACCAAAAAGTTCTCTGCGGTCCCGCCGCCGCCGGCGTCGCCCGAATTCACCGACGTCACCCCGTACATCGGCATTTCCTTTCGCTACGACCATCATCCCGAGGCCGACTACCGCACGATCCTGGAATCGCTCGGCGGCGGTGTGGCCCTGATTGACTACGATGCCGACGGGCATTTTGATCTTGCGTTTCCGGGCGGCGGGGTCTACGGCGACCAAAAAATCGACCGGGGGCTGCCGCTGGGGCTGTTTCGCAACCGGGGGGACTGGCACTTCGAGCCAATCGCGGCCGCCGCCTATGCCGATCAGCCGCGGCATTTCAGCCACGGCACCGCAGTCGGTGACTTCGACCGCGACGGCTTTCCCGACCTGCTGATCACTGGCTACGGCGGGCTTCAGCTTTGGCGCAACCTGGGGGACGGCACTTTCGAAGAAGCGCAGGGTGGAGCGGGGCTCGACGACGCGCTCTGGAGTACAAGTGCCGCCTGGGGGGACGTCAACGGCGACGGCGAGCTCGACCTGTACGTGGTCCACTACGTCAACTGGTCATTCGATAACAATCCCGCCTGCCCATCGCAAACCGATCCCGGCGAGCGGGACATCTGCTCGCCGACCGAGTTTGAGGGGCTGTCCGACACGCTCTACATCAATCAGGGGGACGGCACTTTCCGCGACGGCTCGCGCGAGGCCGGCCTCCGCGAGGACGGCAAGGGGCTTGGCGTCGTGCTGGCCGATCTGGATGCTGACCGCGACCTCGATATTTACGTGGCCAACGACACGACGGCCAATTTTCTTTATCTCAATGACGGAACGGGGAAGCTGACCGAAGTCGCCGAGGTGCATGGCGCGGCGGCCAGCGCCAGCGGGCGGATGGACGGGAGCATGGGTGTGGACATTTGTGACTTTAACCACGACGGCGAGCCCGATTTGTGGGTCGCCAACTTTGAAGCGGAAGATTTCGCGCTCTACCACAACACAGGGCAGGCACAGTACGTACACTACAGCCGCCGGGCCGGCATTTCGGCCGTCGGCACCAACCAGGTGGCCTTCGGCACGCAGTGCGGCGACTTCGATCTCGACGGCGATGAGGACATCCTGGTCGTCAACGGCCACACGTCCCTGTTTCCGACGCGCTCCGAGCGGAGGCAGCGGCCGATGTTGATCGCCAACGACAACGATTTCTTCCAAGTGGTGCGGCCGCCTGCCGAAAGCTTTCTCGATACACCGCGGCTGGGGCGCGGCCTGGCGATGGGAGATCTCGACGGCGACGGCGACCTGGATGCCGCCGTGTCGCACTTGGAGGAGCGGGTGGCCGTGCTGCGGTGCGACCAGGAGACCGCGAATCACTGGCTCGCCGTGCGGTTGATCGGAGTGCAAACGAATCGCGATGCCGTCGGCACGCGCGTCATTCTGCACACCGACCAGGGTCCGCAGTACGCCCAGCGCGCCGGCGGCCGCAGCTACCTCTCCTCTCCCGAGCCGCTGATCCGCTTCGGCATTCCGTCCGGCGACAGAATCCAGCGCCTTACCATCCACTGGCCCAGCGGCATCGACCAGGAGGTGATCCCGCAGCAGTGGGACACGGTGCTGACGGTGGTGGAGGCTGAATAATCGCCGTAGTGCGAGCGTACTTACCTGCGTGTTGCGAACTGCTGCGCAATCGCCTCGGCTGTCAGCCCTCCGCGATACAGGCGAACGTCGGCCAGTGTGCCGCGAAAGTAGTCATTGGCGCCAATGCCGATGCGGAACGGCTGCGCGCTTGTGAGGTCGTATTGGCTCGGGTCAAAGAGAGTTGAGCTGGCGGTCAGCTTGCCATCCACGAATAGCTCCAACTTCCCCGCACGGCGCACGGCGGCGATGTGCCGCCAGCCGGGCGCCAGCTCGCGGTCGAGCGTGACGTTTTTGCCCGCCTCGATCGAGTGGACGCGACCTGAGGGAAGCGTGCCGCAAAAGAGCCGCCCGCGGTAGACCGCCATCGACCAGGCCCGGCGATACTTCACGTCGGGCGTGTGGTCGAGCCGGCCGATCCGCGTCCATTGGCCGTCGCCGTCGAACCGATACACCTCCGCCAGCGGCAGCGTCCCGCCGTAGAGCTTGCCGTTGTAGACGACCAGCGGCATTGATTCGAGCTCTTCGCCGAGGCGGCCGACATCAAGCCACTTCGTGCCGCCGCCATAGCGAAAAACGCGAGCCTGCGGCCACTGGCTGACGTAAAGCTCGCCGCGATGGACCGCCAGGCCGTAGGTCTGCGTCCCTTCGCCTGCTTTGCCCATGTGCTCCCAGCGAGTGCCGTCGTAGCGATAGATTCCCGCTTCGTCGTATCCGGTCGCCCACAGGTGGCCGTTGTAGACGGCCAGCGCTTCGACCCGTTTGCCATCGGGAGTGCCGCAGGGGGCCCAGTCGTTTTTGCCGTCCATGCGAAACAGCCCGCCGGGGCGGTAGAGCGAGCTGGCGTAAAGCTTCCCGCGGAATTCGCAGAGGCTGCCGATCGCCTCGACTTCGGGAAGTGTGCCAACATGCTCCCATTTTCCTTGGTCGTCGAGACGGAAGATCTTGCCGCCGAGGTTCGAATTCTCCGATTCAGCCAGGCTCGAGCCGGCCAGGCGATACTTGCTCGTGGCCGCGTAGAGGGACCCGTGGAAGCTGGCCAGCGACGAGACGGCGTTGCACGCATCGGGACTGCCGAGATCGGTCCAGCGATCCCCTTCTTCCCAGCGGAAAACGTGCCCGCGCTGGTCCTGGCCCGCCTCGCAAGTGGCGGCATACAGGCGGTCGTCGTGGACCGCCAGCGCGAACACGAACACGGCGTGTCCCAAGCGGCCGTGGTCGGTCCACCGGTCTTCGATCCGCCCCTGGTCGATGCCAAAGTGTAGTTGCCGGTGGTTCGGCTGGCTGGTGGTCACGCCGGCCAGGTTCTGGATCGACAGGTTCAGGCCGGTGCGCGTGGCCGGATCGAACTGGCTGACGAGGTCGCCGATCACGTCGTCGAGCTCCGCCTCGGTATGGACCCACGAGCTGAGGGTAAAGTCGTCGGTTCCGAGGTTCAGCTTGCCGGCTGGCAACTCCAGATAATCGTTGCGGCCGTCGAACGCGGCGGCGCTAGACTCCTTGCCTCCAGGGCCGCTGACGGAAAAGTCCACGCCGTGCGGCGTGAGATCGAGGCCCTGGCCGGAGCTATCGCGGGCATCGCCAGCCAGCTTCCAGTGGGCCAGTAGCTGCGGTTCAACGGCATTGACAATAGTTGCGGCGACAATTGCAAACAGCAGTGCCAGCGGCAGAGCGAATCGGTTATTCATCACCATATGTCCACTTCCCATGAATTGAGTCGACGTAGAATCCCGCGGCATCGACCTTATCGGCCGACGATCGCAGGCGGAGATAGCTGACGCCATAGGGTAGCGATCTGGGGAGCTCTTTCACGCCCGCCTTGATGACCGGCTTTCCGTCGAGCGTCGCGATACACGACCCGTATTCGTTCCACATAAACTCGAGCGTGTGCCACTTGCCGTGCTCCAGGCGCGCGTTAATTCCAAACTGTCCATCAGGCTGGATCGCAAAGGAGAAGGGAGACTTTTCCTCCCCCTGGTCGTCGCACGGATCGTAGAACCGGTCGGCAAGCGAGATCCTCGCTCCGCCAAAACTCTTTTCGATTCGGATTCGCAATGACAAAGTGCCGGCTCCCATGACTGGAAAATTCCAACTCGCCCCATCGGCATCGCGGTCGTCAGGGCGGCGGATGTGCAGCGCCTTGGCACCCGGCTGGTCGGGATGATCGACTAGCTGCGCGCCGGCCACACGATCGCGCCAGAACCGCGCTGCCGGGCCGAAGCCCTTGAAGACGTGCCACTCGTCGAGGTTTTCGAAACTCGCCTCGGCGCGCGTTCCCTTCAGCCAATCCGGATCGACGAGGAACCGCCGCCGCCGGTTTTCCCCCTGGCCGGAGACTAGCAGGATCTTGCCGTCCACAGTGCGCGTCGCGTGAGGATAGGCCGTGCCGCGGTCGCCGCTTTTGGGAGGCGAGCCGTTGCGGGTCGGGTCGCGGTAGACTTCGCGAAAGCCCCACCAGGTTTTTCCGTCGTCGTCGCTGATGGCTGCGTGCAGGGCGTCGCGGCCCGCATAAACCCCTTGGCCGTCCACCCTCGGCGGCATCACGCAGTTGTTCCAGAAGACGACGATCCGGCCGTCAGCCAGCCGGATCGGGAATGCGGGCGAGTTCGATGACGGAAATCTTGATTGTTTCGCCTCGGACCAATTCACGCCGTCCTCCGAAAACGACTCGTACAGATAGCCGGCTTGCGTGCGGATCAACATCCAGATACGGCCGTCCTTCAGCTCGATGATCGTCGGTTCGCACGCGCCGTAGTTGGCCCCGTTGTAGCCGTCGTAGCACGGCGCGGTCAGCTTCGCCGGCGAGCGCTGCCACGATTTGCCGCCGTCGTCGGAATAGACGCAGGTAACGACGCTCGGTCCGGTCGGCGGCGAGGTCGGCACTCCCGGGAGCCAGTCGGCAAACGGAGCGATGATTCGGCCGCTGGTAAGCTGCGCCACTTGCTGAAGCGCGCCGCAGTAGCCTTCGTAAATCCGCTGCGGGTCGGTCCACTTGGTGCGCCCTTCGCTCGATCGCACGTGATACAGGTCGATGAATCGATCGACGTTCGGCCGCCGACCTTCGCCACGCACGCGCGGAATCACGAAGTGCAGTTCCCCCTCCTTATCCAGCAGCGGCATTGGCCCGCCCCATGGCGCGATCTCCAGCGCCACAAGTTCCTTGGGCTCCGACCACGTGCGGCCGCTGTCCGTGGATCGCGTGCCGACGATGGCGACCTTGCCGCCGCCGCTCTTGCGGAGGAACGACTCCAGCGTGCCGTCGGGATAGGTGACCGCGGCGCTGGCGTAGTTGATGCCGACGGCCTGAGCGTTGCCGGGGCCGAGGTCGATCGGGGGCTGGGGCTTGTCCTGGGCAGCTAATGGAAACGTTGCCGAGAGGGCAAGTAGTGCCAGTATCGTCATTCGCATGAGGGCCTCTGTCGAAACGAATTAGTTCAAGCGTCCACTTGGTCACTCGCGGAGCGAGTGACCTACATTCACTTGACCTCAATGTTGACTTCCTCGATGGCCGCATGACCCGACTTGCGGAACGGCCGCGGCATTGGCTGCGCGTGTCCCTTTTCGTCGATGGTGCGCGAGCGGAGCGTGTAGTCGCCGGCGGGGACGCCCTTAAGAAGCACAGCCCAGTGGACCTTGCCCAGCCGCATCGGCCAGGTGCGGGGACGGCCCGCGTCGTCGAAGCCCAGGGTGCCCTCTGGAATCTTGTCCTCGGGTAGTTCGCCGCCCCAAGACTTCGGCGGCGACAGGATTTCCGCATCGATCCACGGCGCCTTGGTGAAGTACGGATCGTCGTCGGGCCACGGCTCGCCGTCGCGCTGAATCCAGACCTGCACTCTTGACAGGCCCGAAATGCCAATTTGCGCGTAGCCGGTGATCGGGATCGGCTGACCCGCGTTGATCTCCGGCGGAATGCCGAGGACCGCGGAGAAGGACTTGAGCGGGCTGTCGATGTCGTTATTGCCGCCGATGTAGGTGTCGTTGGCGTGAGCGAGGTTCGTGAGGACGACGTGCGAGAGCCACTTGATCGACTTGAAGCCGTAATGCTCCGGTACGACCATCCGCACCGGGCCGCCGCGCTCGGGGGAGAGCCACTGGCCGTTGAGCTTGTAGCACAGAATCACCGGCGGCAAATCCAACGGGTCCTCCAGCACGCGTCCGATCGGCAGCGAGCTTTGAAAGAGCTGCTTCTCGTCGTCGTTGTGATAGCCAAAGTAGACGACCCGCCGCAAGTTCTCGCTGGGGCGCGTGCGCCAGATCACCTCACGCAGCGGCACTCCTTCCCAAATCCCCATCCCCAGCGGGCAGCCGATGTTGAGGCAGGTCATCACCTTGGCGAACTTGACCGCGTGCTTTTCGGCAAGCTGCAAGAGTCCCGCGAAATCGAGTGCCGTATTGTCGGCTTTCTTCAGCGGCTGCCGCAGCTTGGGCGGATGGTCCGGATCGGCAATCACCTCCAGCTTCCACGTCTCGCGGGTCATGCCAACCTCGCGCATTTTCTCCTCCGGCAGCGAGTGCGGCAGCGGTTTGCCGCGGGAGACGTCGCGGAACTGGTCCGGCGGGGTGAAGAAGGGCTCGAGTTTGGCGATAGCGGCCGTGAGTTGTTCACGGTCATCGTCCGCCAATACGATTCGACCCCGCGAAGCGAATGCCGCTGCTCCGGCGGCGCTAAGCTTCAGAAAGTTCCGCCGCGCAAATCGCAGACACTCGGTGCGATACTGTTTCTGAGTATCCATGCAAAGCTCCAATACGGGATGCCCCCGCAGAGTCAGCGTGCGGAACCGGAATGGACCGCGAGCCTCCAGAGGAAAACGGCGGGCGTCACGAACACGGAAATGACAAACGTCCAGACGTAGTAACCATAGAGCGTATCGAACTTCTCCCACTCCGTCGGCGTGAAGTAGTCATTCGGGTCGGATTTAGCCAAGTAAATTCCAAAGAACCACATCAGCGTCCAAATCGCCGGCGCGGCAGCGAATGCAATCAGTGAGAACACAACTATGGCCAAACCACCACGCATCGGTGTTCTTGGTGGCTTCCCATGCAACGGGACTTTTCCCTTCGGCGATGCATACGGATTTTCGGTCATCGACTTCATTCCATCATCCCCGACGTTCGCACCATGGCTAGATCGTATTGGACTCCGCGCGTGAGCGGATTTCCAGCGTCATCTGCTAATTGCGCGAGCGTTCCATCATTGGGGCTAGCGAACGGGTAAGTCGAGTGTCCAGAATAGTGGTGTCTTGCTGCCGGCTTTTCGCACAAAGTTCCAGCGGAGGTTTCCATGGCCAGCGCGATCGAACTGTCGGTCAACGGCGCGATGCGCCGCCTTGAGACCGATCCCGAGCGGAGCCTGCTCGGCGTCCTGCGGAACGAGCTCGATCTGACCGGAGCCAAGTACGGCTGCGGCGAAGGGGAGTGCGGGGCTTGTACCGTGCTGCTCGACGGCAAGCCGATTCGCTCCTGCATCACGGCGGTCGGCGATTGTGCCGGCAAGCAGATCCGCACGATCGAGGGGCTGGCCAGCGGCGACAAGCTTCACCCGCTCCAACAGGCGTTTGTCGATTGCGATGCCATGCAGTGCGGCTATTGCACCCCCGGCATGATCCTGTCGGGCGTCGCACTCCTCGAGAAGAATGCCGACCCGCAGCCGGAGGATATCATCCACCATATGAACGGCAACATCTGCCGCTGCGGAACGTACCAGCGGATTGTCGAGGCGGTTAAGAAAGCCGCGACAGTGCAGAAGGGAGGCGTGCGATGATTACTCACCCGAAGCGTCAGCGAGGGCTCGCGGAGCGAGCGGACTACATTGAGCCCGAGCGCTACGAGCTGTTCGCGGAGCCGAAGTATCACTTCGCGCTCGATCGCCGCGATTTTCTCCGCATTGCTGGCGGCGGCATTGTCATCTGCCTCCTGGCGGCGGACGCCGACGGACAGCAGCGGGGCCCGCGCCGCGGAGGATTCGGCGGAGGCGGACCAACGGAGCTCAGCGCCTGGCTGCACATCGACGAAGCGGGACAGGTCACCGTGTACACCGGCAAAGCCGAAGTCGGCCAGAACATCCGCACGTCGCTGTCGCAGGCCGTGGCCGAAGAACTGCGAGTGCCGATGGCGTCGATCAAGCTGGTGATGGCCGACACGTCGCTCGTGCCCCCAGATTCAGGCACGTTTGGCAGCCGGACGACGCCGGATATGGCCGCCCGTTTGCGCCGCATGGCTGCCGCCGCCCGCGAGACGCTGCTCGATCTGGCCGCCGAACAGGCGAAGGTCGAGCGGACATCGTTGGTCGCCGCCGATGGCCGCGTAACTCATCCGCCGAGCGAGAAGTCATTCACTTACGGCGAGCTGACTAAAGGGCAGAAGCTGGCGAAGGCCGTCTCGGGCGAAGTTGCCACGACGCCGGTCGAGAAGTGGAAGGTTCTCGGGACTTCCGCACCGAAGGTCGATGCTGCCGCGTTCGTCACCGGCCGGCACCAATACACATCCGACCTGAAGCTGCCGGGCATGCTTTACGGCAAGGTGCTGCGGCCAGCGACACTGCGGGGGACACTGACCAGCGTCGATGCGTCGGCCGCGAAAGCGATGCCCGGCGTGGTCGTCGTCCACGACGGCCCGTTTGTGGGCGTGGCGGCGCCGGATGAATTCGTCGCCGAGAAAGGGCTGGCGGCGATCAAGGCAGCTACGGTAATTACCGGTGACGAAATCTCAGACACGACGCTGTACGAAGACCTCAAGCGGACCGGCAGTAGTCCAGTGACCAGCCGCTTCGGCGGCCGCGGAGGTGATTCCCAAGGCTCCGTCGATGAGGGACTCGCTGCTGCCGAGCACAAGCACGAAGCAAAGTACACGATCGCCTACATCGCCCACGCGCCGCTCGAGCCGCGGGCCGCCGTCGCCCAGTGGCAGGACGGCAAGCTGACTGTCTGGACCGGCACGCAAGCCCCATTTCGAGTGCGGGACAACTTGGCCCGCGCCTTCGACCTCGCGCCGGACAAGGTGCGAGTGATCGTGCCGGATACCGGCTCCGGCTACGGCGGCAAGCACACCAACGAAGCGGCGACCGAGGCGGCACGCCTTGCCAAGGCGGCGGGCAAGCCGGTCAAGCTCGTCTGGACACGGCAAGAGGAGTTCACCTGGGCCTATTTCCGCCCGGCGGGACTGATCGAGGTGAATGCCGGCATTACGAAGGACGGCCTGCTCACAGCCTGGGATTTTCACAACTACAACTCCGGCGGCTCGTCGATCCGGCCGCTGTACGACATTCCCAACCTCCGCGCCCAGTCGCACAACTCGCGTGCGCCGCTGGCGCAAGGCTCGTACCGGGCGCTGGCCGCGACCGCCAACCACTTCGCCCGCGAGAGCCACATCGACGACCTGGCGGCCGTGGTGAAGATCGACCCGTTGGCATTCCGCCTCAAGAACCTCAAGGACGAGCGGCTGCGGGCGGTGCTCGAGGCGGCCGCGAAGCAGTTTGGCTGGGAAGGTGCGCAATCCACCGAAACCCGCGGCATTGGCATTGCCGGTGGCTCGGAGAAAGGATCGTACGTGGCGACGTGCGCCGAAGTGGCGATCGATCGCGCCAGCGGCAAGGTGCGGGTCGTCCGGGCGGTGACCGCCTTTGAATGTGGCGCGATCGTCAACCCCGACCACCTGATGAATCAGGTCGAAGGGTGCGTCGTGATGGGGCTCGGCGGCGCGCTCTTTGAAGCGATTCACTTTGACGGCGGCAAGATCAGCACCGACGGCTTTTCGAGCTACCGCGTCCCCCGCTTCCGCGACGCGCCACAGCTCGAGACGGTCCTCGTCAATCGCCCCGATCTTCCCAGCGCGGGGGCCGGCGAAACGCCCATCGTCGCCATCGCCCCGGCGATCGGCAACGCCATCTTCGCCGCCACCGGCATTCGGCTGCGGTCGCTGCCGATGGTGCCGGAGGGATTGAAGAGTTAGAGAAACGCGAGCGAAAACTGTCCGCGGCGTGGGGCCCCAACGCGCGGCAAAGCGGGTTCAAAGCGCAAATCGAGCCCGCAGATGGAAACCAAGAGTGACGTCAGAAAAGCGCAGCAACCAAACATCCACAGAATCTGACCGGCCAGATTTGTCACGGTTGCGCTAATCCAGATCGGAGGAAAGGTGGATTGTATTCCCGTCATGTACGCGCCCCATACCCACAAAGCCCCCAAAAGTGCCATCGCGAACCGAACATGCCAGCGGCCTGGTAGTGCTGCGCACGTGAACGCCAGAATTATGTTCGTCGTGGGTGTAACGCTCTTGTTTCTGCGGGCGACCGTGCGAACGCCGGTTCAGGGGCTCGATCCGAATGCCATCCTGGCAATTACCGGCGGGCAGCTTGCGCAGTACTCCGTCTGGGGCTTGCTGGGCTCTACATCCATGCTGGCGGCTGTGTCCGTTCGCCGCCATTGGTTGTGGCTGCTAGGGCTGGTTGTGATCGGCATGGTCGCTTCCCTGTTGCTCGCCCTGTTTGGCATTCGCGTTCTTGGCGGCTGGTGGCTGCCGCTGGCAATGACCATACATCCTTTCTTGATCGCCTCCTTCTGGTCGAAGCTCGGCATCCAGCT
>DATKDU010000362.1:0-3537 GCA_035512595.1 Pirellulaceae bacterium | reverse complement strand
GTCCACGATGCGGGCGACACACTCTCGCTGGGCCTGTCGTGGGTGCTGGAGCGCTTCTCGCTGCGCGAGCGCGACGACACGTTCACCTACGGCTATCGCCGCTTCTCGGTCCTGGGGGCCATGCTCAGCGGCCTGGTCCTCATCGTCGGCCTGTCGCTGGTCATGTTCACTGCCGTGCCGCGGCTGTGGCATCCCCAGCCGGTCTACTCCCCCGGCATGGCCGCTCTCGCCATCCTCGGCATTGTCGCCAACGGCCTGGCCTTTTTGCGATTGCGCCGCGGCAAGAGCTTCAACGTGCAGGTTGTCGCCTGGCATCTTTTGGAGGACGTGCTCGGCTGGGTCGCCATCCTGATCGGCAGCATCGTGATGATGGTCTGGGAAGTGCCGATCCTCGATCCGCTCCTGTCCGTCGGCATTTCGCTGTTCGTCCTGTGGAACGTGGTGCGAAAATTGGCCCGCGTGGGGCTCGTGTTCCTGCAATCCGCGCCGGAAGGATTCGACCTGGGCCGGTTCACGGAGCAAGTGCTGGCGATCCCCCGAGTCCAGTCGCTGCACCACACGCACGTCTGGACCCTCGACGGCCAGCGGCACGTGCTGACCACGCACCTCGTCATGGATGCGGGCAGCACTCGCGACGACATCATTGCCGCCAAGAGCCGCCTGATCGAACTTCTTCAGCCCGAGCCGTTCACTCACGCGACGATTGCGGTGGAACTAGCCGGCGAGAAGTGCGAGGGGACGGTGGAGCATGACGGGTGCGGGGCGGGGGACGGCCCGCAACCCGGTTGAAGACTTTCGCCGGGAAGCTATCTTGCAAGTATGAAAGCGAAGATGTCTACCAAGGGTCGTATTACGCTGCCGGCTGATTTTCGGAATCGGGACAACGTCCGCGCCGGTGAGGAATTCGACATTTCGCGCGTTCAAGCCGGAGAGTACTTGCTCAAACGCGTCTCCAATCAGCAGCGATACAGCGGGCGGCTGCGAGCGTGCCCGGAAGAGGATTGGTTTCAGGAGATTCCGTCCGACCTCTGACCTTCGTCTCCCATGAATGAATGGTCGCTTTTGGTCGGCGTCTGTATGCTCATCGCCGCGGTGGTATTGGCCTGGATCATGGCTTGGCCAGAGCGACGGTTTCGTCGCGAACTGGCGAGCCGCTCACCCATGGACGCGGATCAGTTCTATCAGTCGTTCTACGTGACTAACGGCGTACCAGCGGATATTCCGCGGCGGTTGCGGCCAATCTACGCGAAATTCTTTGGACTCGACGAGACCAGGCTACACCCCTTCGATCGGCCGCCTGAACTCGATGAAATTGATGAGGTCGAGTTGTTCGACGAGATTGAAGGGGAATTCGGCGTAACCATTTCGGACAAAGATGCCGAGAACATCGATGGGTCTTTTGATTCCATCGTCCAGTATCTGACAGCCCGAACGCGACAAGGCGGATTGTCTTGATGATCGCCAGGTCACTGTTCCGGAGCTAGCTCCGCTTCGCCAATTCTTGGGGTTTGCGGCTCCGCTTCCTTTGCTTCGGAGGTAGCCGCCGCCTTTGCCTCCCCCCCGTCCACAAACCCGTCCTGATTCCGATCCAACTCCGCGAACTGCTCGGCCGTGCCGAGGAACTCGCGGCGGCTGATCAGGCCGTCGCGGCTGGTGTCCATCGAGCTGAACCAGCGGGGGGCGTCCGGCGACGGGCCGCGCGTAGCGATCGACGGCGGCACAAACAGGGCGTCCTGGTTCTCCAGGCTGCCGCGGGCCAGGCCGATGAACATGGCCGAGGGAATCTCATCGATGCTGATCAACCCGTCGCCGTCCCGATCCAGCTCCTTCAGCCGATCCCCCGCCGCTTCGATCTCCCGGCCGTCGAGCCGGTCGTCGCCGCTAGCGTCGAGTGCCGCGAAGAGCGGATCGTCCCGGTCCCCGGCCTTGGCATGCACCTGGGCCCGCAGCGCCGCCTGCTGCTGCGCGAGGAAGGCGACGATCTCGCCGGCATAGACCTTGCCGTCCTCGTCGGTATCGAGCGCCTCGAAGCGGGCGAGCTGCCCCTGCGCCTCTTCGGGAATCTCCTTCGCTTCCAGGTAGCCGTTCTTGTCCGTATCGAGCGCGTCGAGCAATTGTTTGGCCCGCGCCTCGTAATCAGCCCCGCCGACCTGGTCGGCCGCATAGATCATCAGCGACATGTCGCCAAGCTGAAGGAGCAACCGGCCCGGCCGCTCGAAGACGCCGCGATTGATCGCTTCCAGCTCCGGGCAGAGAGCGACGAGCTTGAGCCTCGGCAGCCGCGCGGCCACTTGCGCCGCCGGATCGCTGGCCGCATCGGCCGGTTGATCGGCCGGCTGGGGCGGATCGAAATCAACCGCCAGGCGGATGTGCGCCGGCACCTGGTCGAGGTTCTTGTACTCCTGCCGCACGATCCGCCCGTTGCCGTCGGCATCGAGCTGCTCAAACAGCTTCGGCAAAAGCGGGAAGCTGGCCGGGGAGAGACGCCCCCCCAGCGCGTACTGCTCGTCCAGATAGGCGCCGATCATGTTCCAGTCGGCATGTTCGCCCAGCAGCTCCGCCGCACGCGGTCCGCGGCGGCGGTTTCGCGTCGGCATTTGGCCGGGCATCAGCGCCACGTTGTCCACCAAATCTCCGGGGAGAATCACGTCGTCGTCGTCCGTGTCGCGGCTGCGGAGGCGGCCGGCTGCCGTCGCCAGCTCGTGCGCCGACAAGCTCGACAGATCGCCGTCGCTTTGCAGAAGCTGCCACAGCGGCGTCTCGCGCGCCCCCACTTCCCGCAGGTCGGCAGTGCCGCGGATGGAAAACGCCCTGGCCCGGCCGGCATTGCGGGTCACGAAACGGGGAACTTCGTCCCGATCGACGACGCCGTTCTTGTTCCGGTCGTACATCTCGATGACCTGTTTCCGCTGGTTGTCGTCGTTCATCATCACGTTGCCGAACTGGCCATAGATGAACCGCTTGCTCTCGGTCAGCTCCTTCCAGGTGGGTCGCCCGTCGCCGTCGGTATCGGCCGCCTTGAGCACTTCCTCGACCAGGGCCGCCAATACCTCGCTATGCGATTTGCCGCCGATCCGCAGCTCGACCTCGACCACCAGCGGCGTGCGCTGCGTCAGGAGGACGAACCGCTCGACGCCGGCAGCAGGTTGCGGGGGAGTCTCATCCTTCGCTGGCTTTGCGTCGTTCGTTGCCGCAGTTGCATCGGCGGCCGGCGGCCTTTCTGAGTCAGCTTCTTTCGGCTTCGGCGCTTCGCTGGGCTTTGCTTTGGTTTTGCTGGCTATGGCGGTCTTTACCGGGGGCTTCGCACTGGCCGGCGGCTTGGCGACGGGCGCAGGCTTCTTAGAGCAGCCGCTGACAATCAGCACCGCGCAGACGACTGCCGCCGGAAGGAACGTCGCCAAGTGAAGCTGGCGGGGCATGGAAAGACCCTCGGGAGACTACCACCATTGTAACCGGACGGAGGAAGGGGTCGGGAGTCGTTTCCGGCCGACGACCTTCCACTGGCCAGCGCGCTGGGCCGGAAACGACTCCCGACCC
>DATKDU010000361.1:0-8340 GCA_035512595.1 Pirellulaceae bacterium | reverse complement strand
TGCCCAAGACGGCCGTCGTGATGAATCGCCTGGCCCTCATCCGCTCGATGCACCACCCGATGCGGAACCACAATTCGGCGGCCGCCGAAGTGCTGACCGGCCGCACGCCGGCCGGCGGCGATCTGGAGCTGCTGGCCGACGAGGCCCGCTCTTATCCGACGCTCGGCTCGTCGGTGAGCTACGCGCTCGGCTCGCGGGCCAACGTCCTGCCGTACGTCGCCTTGCCATACACGATCTACAACGTCGTCCAGCTCCCCGGCCAAACCCCCGGCATGCTCGGCGGGCGGTACGATCGTTTCCAGGTCAGCGGCAATCCGGGGGCACCCGACTTTCGCATTGCCGCCCTTCAGCCGCCGGGCGAGCGCCAGCCGCAGGACATCACCCAGCGCAACGACCTTTTGCACCAGCTCGATTCCTTTGCGACGTCGCAGCCGGCCAGCCGCATGCGGACCTATCAGCAGCGGGCGTTCGACCTCGTCTCCTCCGATTCGGTCCGCAAGAGTTTTGCGATCGAGCAGGAGGAAGAGAAGACCCGCGATCGCTACGGCCGGACGCTGCTCGGCCAGAGCCTGCTTTTGGCCCGGCGGCTGGTGGAAGGGGGCGTCAACTTCGTCACTGTCTTCGACGGCCAGCGCAACGGCCAGGACGCCAACTGGGACAGCCACGAAAAGCTCTTTCCCCGCCACAAGCAGCTCATCCCGCCTGCCGATCAAGGATTCTCCGCGCTGATCGAGGACCTCCAGGCCCGCGGCCTGCTCGAATCGACCCTCGTCGTCGGCATGGGGGAATTCGGCCGCACGCCGAAGATCAACGGCAATGCGGGCCGCGACCACTGGCCCGACTGCTACACCGTGGTCCTGGGCGGCGGCGGCACGATCGGCGGCAGCGTCTACGGCGCCAGCGACCGCCTGGCCGCCTACCCCCAGCTCGACCCGGCGACCCCCGCCGATCTGGCCGCCACAATCCTATGGCGTTTCGGCATCGACCCGGCCAGCGAAATTCACGACCAAACGGGCCGCCCGATCCGCCTGGCGGACGGGCAGCCGCTGGCGAAGTTGTTTGGCTGATTGCCGCGATCGGTTGCTGCGATAGTACAATTACCGGCGGACCCTCTGTGCTCATCAAAGGCGCGGCCCTGTATTGGCTTGTGGAAAGTATTCCATGCAATCTCTTTTTCAAGTGCTGATTGGCGCGTTGATATTACTGGTGCTCGCGCTTCACGGGGCCGCTGCCGAGCATCCCAATGTGATCGTCGTCCTGTGCGACGACCTGCGGTGGGACTGTATGGGTGTTGCCGGGCACGAGCACTTGAAGACGCCGCACATCGACCGGCTGGCGAACGAAGGGGTTTACTTCCGCAACGCGTTTTGCACGACGAGCCTTTGCTCCCCCAGCCGGGCCTCGATCCTCTCGGGCCTCTACGCCCATTCGCACGGCGTGATGGACAACTTCACCGAGTACCCGGCGAAGCTGGCCAGCTTTCCGCGGCAGTTACAGGGGGCCGGATACGAAACGGCCTACATCGGCAAGTACCACATGGGGGAGGAGAACGACGAGAAACGGCCCGGCTTCGATTACTTCGTGACGCACAAGGGCCAGGGCAAGTACTTTGACACCGAGTTCAACATCGATGGCGAGCGGCAGGTCGTGCCGGGCTATTACACGCACGTCGTCACCGACATGGCGATCGACTGGCTGAAGCGGAAACGCGAAAAGCCGTTTCTGCTGATGCTCGGCCACAAAGCACCCCACAGCTTCTACGTCCCCGAACCAAAGTACGAGCACGCCTTCGACAGCGTGGACGTGCCATATCCGAAGTCCGCCTTCGAGCTGGACGACAAGCCCGCCTGGTTCAAGACGCGGCTCACGACCTGGCACGGCATTTACGGGCCGCTGTTCGACTTCCGCAAGAAATTCCCCGACACGCGGCCCGAGGCGGTCAAGGACTTTGCGGCGATGACGCGAGCCTACTGGGGAACGATCCGCTCGGTCGATGACAGCGTGGGCCGGCTGTATGAAACGCTGAATGCCGCCGGTCAGCTCGACAACACGCTTTTCATTTTCATGGGGGACAATGGGCTCCTAAGCGGCGAGCACGGCATGGTGGACAAGCGGACGATGCACGAGCCGAGCATCCGCATTCCGCTCGTCGTCCGCTATCCGGGGCTGGTCCCCGCCGACAAGCCGCGCGTCGTAGAGCAGCAGGTGCTGACGCTCGACATCGCCCCCAGCATCCTCGACCTGTGCGGGGCCGAGCCGCTGCCGAACATTCACGGCCGGTCGTTCAAACGGGTGATGCAAGGAGATGCCGCCGGCTGGCGCACCGGGTGGTACTATGAATACAACTACGAGAAGCAGTTCCCCTATACCCCCAACGTCCGCGGCATTCGGACCGACGAGTGGAAGTACATCCGTTATCCGCACGGCGACGGCAAGCCCGACCGGCACAAAGCGGAGTTGTACCACCTGGCGACCGATCCCGAGGAACGCAAGAATTTGATCGCCGATCCAAAATACGCCGCGACGGTGAAGCAATTACAGGAGGCCCTGGCGCATCATATTGAAGCAACCGGCGCCGTTCCGGATAAAATGCCGCTGGACGAGGGGATCAAGGCGGAATTGCCGGCGAAGGCGATCCGGTAATGTAGGGCATCTCGCTCCGCGAGTGCCCAATGGGACGTAGCGATCATGAACAGCGTTCGGATTTTCGCCGCCGCACTTTTACCGCTGGTTTCAGTCTGCGCCGCCAGTGCCGCCGAAATCGACTTCCCCCGCGACATTCAGCCGATCCTGGGCCGTCACTGCGCCAAGTGCCATATCGAAAAGCGTGAAGGAGGACTGCGGCTGGCCAGCCGCAAGGACGCGCTGGTGGCGGCCGACTCGGGCGAGGTGGTGATCAAGCCGGGGGACGGCGCGGCCAGCGAGCTGATCCGGCGCGTCACGGCCGAAGACGACACGCGAATGCCGCCGGAGGGGGAGCGGCTGAGTGCGGATGAAGTCGCCCTCGTGAAGCGCTGGATCGACGACGGAGCGAAGTGGCCCGACAATTCGCGCGCCAAGCGTCACTGGTCGTATGCGAAGCCGGTCCGTTCGCCGCTGCCGGCAATCACGCGGCCGGATTGGCCAAAGACTTTTGTCGATGCGTGGATCCTGGCCCGGCTCGATCGCGAAAAGCTATCGCCTTCGCCGGAGGCATCGCCATCGTCGCTCCTCCGCCGCTTGTCGCTCGACCTTCGCGGCTTGCCGCCGCCGCTCAGCGAAGCTGATGCGTTCCTTGCCGACGAATCGCCCGACGCTTACGAGCGTCAGGCCGATCGTTACTTCGCTTCGCCCGCGTTCGGCGAGCGGTGGGCCCGCCACTGGCTCGACTTGGCGCGATATGCCGACAGCAATGGCTTTCAGCGGGACGGTTTTCGCGAGCTGTGGGCGTGGCGCGACTGGGTGGTCGCGGCAATGAATGCGGATCTGCCGTTTGACCAATTCACGATCGAGCAGCTCGCCGGCGACTTACTGCCGGACGCGACGGTGGAGCAGAAAATCGCCACCGGCTTTCACCGCTGCACGACGGTCAACGTCGAGGCGGGGACCGACCAGGAGGAGAACCGCGTCAACCAGGTAGTCGATCGGGTGAACACGACCGGCGCGGTCTGGCTCGGCTCGACGCTCGAATGCGCCCAGTGCCACAACCACAAGTACGATCCGATCGCGCAGCAAGAGTACTACCAGCTCTTCGCCTACTTCAACAACACGCCGATCGAGACCGCGTTCCGAGGGAAAAATGCGACGGCGGCCATCGACTTCACCGGCCCGATGATGGAGGTTGCCAGCGAAGCAATCGCTGAACAGCGCCAGCGCCTGCGAACGAAGCTGGCGGAAATTGACTCGCTGCTGGCTGCCGCGAAGGAGAATTCGCCGCCGATTTCCCCCGAGTGGGAAGGGGAGCAGCTCGCCAACGCGGAAAAATCGGGCCAGTGGCACGTCCTTTCGCCGGCGTCGTTTGCTTCCGAGGGGAAGGCCACCGGCACGATCCTCGACGACCAGTCGATCCTCGTCGGCGGGCCGGTCCCCGCCAAGGACACCTACACGGTCACGCTCAAAACCGACTTGCCGGAAATCACGGGCCTGAAGCTCGAAACCCTCACCGATCCGTCGCTGCCGGGGATGGGCCCCGGCCGCGGCGACGAGCAGCGGCCGAATTTTGTGCTGCACAAGTTTTCGGTCGCGGTCGAGATCAACGGCGAGCCAGGGCCGGCCGTCAAATTCAAGTCCGCCGCCGCCGACTTCTCGCAAAAAGGATATGCAGTCGCCGGCGCGATCGACGACGACCCCAAGACCGGCTGGGGGATCAACCCGCAATTCGGCCAGCCCCACGAAGCGACGTTCCTGCTGGCCGAGCCGATCCGCGGCGAAGGAGCCGAGCTGATCGTCAAGCTCGAGCAGAACCTGGGCGCCGGCCGCACGATCGGACGCCTGCGCCTCTCGGCAATCACCGGCAATCCGGACGCGGCAGTGCCGCCCGATGTGGTGACGATCTTAAAAACGGCCGCGGGCGGGCGATCGGCCGCAGACGCCAAACGGCTGAATGACTACCGTCTATCGCTCGATCCGCAAGTGCAGTCGCTGAAGGAAGAGCGCGAAGCGGCCGCCAAGGCACTGGGCGAATTGACCGCCCCGCAGACGCTCGTCATGCAGGACATGTCCGAGCCGCGGACGACGCGCATCTTCCGCCGCGGCGATTTCCTCCAGCCGCTGGCCGAAGTGAAGCCGCAAACGCCGAGTTTCCTTCACGCGCCGCTCGACGGGCCCCCCAATCGCCTGACCCTCGCCCGCTGGCTCGCCAGCCCCGAAAATCCGCTCGTCGGCCGCGTGACCGTCAATCGCTGGTGGGCCGAACTCTTCGGCCGCGGCATTGTCAGCACGCCCGAAGATTTTGGCATTCAAGGAGAGCCGCCGACGCACGGCGAATTGCTGGACGCACTGGCGATCGAGCTCATCGAGAGCGGCTGGTCGATGAAAACCGTACTTCGCCGCATCGTCGGCTCGGCCACGTATCGGCAAGCGTCCAAGCTGACCCCCGAGCTGCGCGCCCGCGACGACCAGAACCGGCTCTACGCCCGCGGGCCGAGAATTCGACTCGATGCGGAGACCATCCGAGACAACGCCCTGGCGATGGCCGGCTTACTATCGCTCAAGCAAGGAGGACCGCCCGTCAAGCCGCCGCAGCCCGAGGGGGTCTGGACCGTCACCGGCCTGGTGGACAATTCGTACAAGACTTCCCCCGGCGAGGACGCCTACCGCCGCGGCATTTACGTTGTCTGGCGGCGCAGCGCGCCGTATCCCAGCTTCATGAACTTCGATGCGTCGATCCGCGCCACTTGCACCGTGAATCGCTCGCGCTCGAACACTCCGCTGGCCGCGCTGACGCTGCTCAACGACCCGGTCTACGTTGAGGCGGCCGAAGCATTGGCCCGCCGGATCGTTGCCGAAGCGCCCTCCATCGCCGACGATAGCCGCATCCGCCAAGGATTCATGCTCGCTCTCTGCCGCGAGCCGACTGCCGCGGAGCTGTCGGCCGTCGTGAAGCTGCTGAGCGAGTCTCGCGAGCGTCACGGCAACAGCGAGCAAGCGGTCTGGCAGGAGTTGGCTACCGTGCTGCTGAATTTAGATGAGACAATTACCAAGTAGGTCCCGCCTGCCGGGCGGGACCTTTGCCACTCCATCGTCTGTCCACATACCGAGGTCCCACCCGGCAGGTGGGACCTACGACTCGCCACGGCCATGCAGCGCAGACCAAAGACTGTCGGGTTTTGGGTTGGCAGGTTGCCGCACTGGGAAGTCGAGGATGGTCATTACTTCGTGACGATCCATTTGGCGGGAGCGATTCCGCTGCAAGGACGCCAACGTTTGCGACTGCTGTCGGAGCAGTTGCGAACGACCGTCGAGCGACATTCGTCGAGATGGCTGGACTTGCAGCGGATGATTTTTGGTGAAATCGAACGCTGGCTCGACCGAGCCCAGTGGGCCGACCACTTTCGACGTCAGGACGTAGCCGAGATGGTCGTGGAAGCGATCGAACACCGCATTCAGCGCGGCGATTGGTCGGTGGACGAGTATACCGTCATGCCGACGCACATCCATCTTTTTTGCCAGGTTGAGGACGGTGAGCTCAAAGCTGTACTCCAGGACTTCAAGCGCTGGACCGGCCATCGCGGATCGAAAATTCTCGGCGTCGAACGCAAGCGATTCTGGCAGCGCGAGTGGTTCGACCACTGGTCGCGATCCGATGAGGAGGACGAAAGAACTGTCGCCTACATTCGCAACAATCCCGTGAAAGCAGGTTTGTCCGAGACCTGGGAGCTGTGGCCGTACCGAAGCAGGCTCTTCCTCCCGGCCGGAACCCTTGCCACTCCATCGTCTGTCCACATACCGAGGTCCCACCCCGCAGGTGGGACCTACTAATCAACACGCAACAATCGTAGGTCCCGCCTGCCGGGCGTGACCTGCTCCACGCCAACGATTGTCCACAACCCAGGTCCCATCCGGCAGATGGGACCTACGAATCAACACGCAACAATCGTAGGTCCTGCCGGGCGGGACCTTTGCAAATTCCCAGGTCATTCCAACAACGAGGTCCCACCCGGCAGGTGGGACCTACTAGAAATGATGCATCCCAAGTATCCACTGCTTACCACCCTCACCCGCCGCGCCCTCCTCCAGCAGGGCGGCATCTCGCTCGGCGCGATTGCCTTGGCGGGGCTGCTCAACGAGGGGCGCGCTGCAGAGCCGTCGGCGACTGCCGATCCCCTCGCCCCGCGCGCCAGCCACTTTGCGGCGAAAGCCAAAAACGTCATCTACCTGCACATGGTCGGCGCACCGTCGCAGCTCGACCTGTTCGACCACAAACCCGAGCTGGTGAAGCGCGACGGCCAGCTTTGTCCGCAGGAGTTCCTCGACGGCCAGCGGTTCGCCTTCCTCCGCGGCCACCCCAAGCTGATGGGGACGCAGTTCAAGTTCGCTCGCGCCGGCCGCGGCGGCATCGAGCTGTCGGAGCTGCTGCCGGAGTTGGCGAAAGTCGCCGGCGAGCTGGCGGTGATCAAGACGGTCCACACCGAGGAATTCAACCACGGCCCGGCCCAGCTCTTTCTGCACACGGGCTTCGGCCGCCTCGGTCGCCCCAGCTTCGGCTCGTGGGTCACTTACGGCCTGGGGAGCGAAAACCGCGACCTGCCGGCCTACGTGGTGATGATCACCGGCGCCATGGCCGGGGCCGGCGGCAGCCTCTGGTCGAGCGGCTTTTTGCCCAGCGTCTACCAGGGGATCCAGTTCCGCGCCAGCGGCGATCCGGTGCTGTTTTTGTCCAATCCCAAGGATCACACGCCGGCCGACCGCCGCCGCGTGCTGGACGCGATCCAAGCGCTCAACCGCGAGCAGCTCGCCGACGTCGGCGACCCCGAGATCGCCACGCGCGTCAGCCAGTACGAGCTGGCGTTCCGCATGCAGACCAGCGTCCCGGAGCTGATGGACCTGTCGCGCGAAAGCACCCAGACGCTGGCCGCCTACGGCGCGACGCCGGGCAAGGCGTCCTTCGCCAGCAACTGCCTCCTGGCCCGCCGCCTCGTCGAGCGCGGCGTGCGGATCGTCGAGTTGTTCGACGAAGGCTGGGACCACCACAGCGGCATTGCCGCCAACCTGCCGCGGAAATGCCAGCAAACGGACAAGTCTATCGCGGCCTTGCTCACCGACCTGCGCCAGCGGGGCCTTCTTGACGAGACGCTGGTCATCTTCGGCGGCGAGTTCGGCCGCACGCCCATGCTCCAGAACGAGAGCGGCGACGGCCGCAATACGGCCTCCGGCCGCGACCATCACAAGGGGGCCTTCACCATGTGGCTGGCCGGCGGCGGCGTCCAGGGCGGCCTCACCTGGGGCCGCACCGACGAGCTGGGCTACACGATTGCCGAGCACCCGGTCCACGTCCACGACCTGAACGCCACCGTCCTGCACCTGCTGGGCCTCGACCACACGAAGCTGACGTTCAAATACCAAGGCCGGCAATACCGGCTGACGGACGTACACGGTGAGGTCGTGCGGGAAGTTCTGGCGTGAGCGGTCCCTCCTCGTTCCCACCCGCCGCGTGGGAACGCGCTCGGGGACGCTCTGCGTCCCGTCTGCTGGCGGAAATCTGTCCTGCCCCCCAGCGTCGGACTAAGAGGCTATCCGAAAAGTTTGCAGAGGAAAAACGCAGCTAGCACGCTGCCCGGTAATGGAATGTGGGTAACGGTTCGGGAGGTGCTAGCCGTCGCAGCATCAAGCCGATCGCCGTGACACGAGTCATCGACTCGC
>DATKDU010000360.1:0-9740 GCA_035512595.1 Pirellulaceae bacterium | reverse complement strand
GACCCCCCGACGCCAGCAGCCTACCGCTCTTCCTCTGGCGATTCAACGCGGACCATCGCTGCGCGGGGAGAACGCCACTCGCCGGCGCTGGAAACCTCAGAATCGCTGCGTAGCGCTGGCTATCTCCGACCGGGCTTTCCTGGCGCGCACGAACGTTGCGCGGTGGTCTGGTCAGTGGCGGCCGTGACGTGATGCCGGCCCGCCTGGCCTTGGTCGCCGGAATTGCCGGCCGAATCCTGGCCAGCTTTGGATATGTGGAATTCGTCGGCTACTTGGCGGACGCGGCCATCCTAGAGCAGCTTACCGGCTTCCTGCGGCACCACCAGCCGACCCTTGTGCTTCTCGGCAGAGATGTGATCCGTCCGGGTACCGCCGTATCTAGAGCAGCCAATCAGCACGGCACTCCATTTGCTACATCCTTCCTGCGCGGGGAGCGGGATGCCATTGCGCTGTGATCGCGCGCCTTTCCATTCACTCGGCCTCTTTGCCGGTAGGCGTCATCTTTCCGCCCGCGACTGCCGGCCAATATTTTTGGGCGGGATTCGCTGCGCCTCGTGAGGCGCATGCAGGAGGGTCCTATGTCTCGAATTATTCAGTTAGCGGCTGGGCCGGGCCGCTGGAGGTGGTCGCTGGCCATCCTAGCGTTGACGCTGGTCGCCGGGTGGTGGGGCGCGATTGCGCTCCACAGGCCGGCCGAAGCAGCCAGGAAACAAAAGAGCCTCAATGGCAAGGAGATCTTTAGGTTCGACACGTTTGGCGACGAACAGCTTTGGACCGATCAACTCCGTCTGCATGAAGTGATCGAGTCCTCAATCGATCCGCAGACGGCACTGGCGGTCGGCTTAAAGGTAGATGCCGAAGCGCTCCCAGCTGAACTGCGGGCAGCCATCGCCGCTGGCAAGGTCGATTTGACCGACCCTGCGACAACCGTGGCATTGATCAAGCTCAATTCGGTCGTCGGCATCGTCGGCAAGGTCGAGCGAATTCGCGGTCGCGACAGATTGACCGAGATCGGGACAACGTGCGCGCTTTGCCACTCGACAGTGGACGACTCATTCGCGCCGGGAATCGGCCGCCGGCTCGACGGCTGGCCAAATCTCGACCTGGATCCGGGGAGGATAATCGCCCTTTCCCCGGCGGTCCCCGACGAGGCGAAGGCAGTATACAACTCGTGGGGACCAGGGTTCTATGATCCCCGATTCAACATTGACGGGGAGAATACGCCACTGGTCCTGCCGCCGGCATTTGGCCTGAAGGACGTGGCGAAGGAAACGTACACGGGCGAAGGTCCCATCTCGTACTGGAATGCTTACGTTGCGGTGACGCAGATGGGGGGGCACGGTTCGTTCAGCGATCCGCGGCTGGGGATCAACATCGTGCAAACGCCCGATCTGGTCACTCCAAAGCTTCCCGCGCTGCGCGACTATCAGTTCAGCCTGGAAACGCCCGACCCTCCCGCCGGAACCGTCGATGAGGCTGCTGCGGCCCGAGGAGCGATGGTCTTTCTTGGAGCCGGATGCGCGAACTGTCACATTCCGCCGCTGTACACGGATGTTAATCTTGGCATCCTTCACGATCCCAGTGAAACGGGGATGGATCCCGCTTACGCCCTACGGACCACGACGAAGCAATACCGCACGACGCCGCTGCGCGCCCTCTGGCAGCACGCCCCGTATTTCCACGATGGCAGTGCGGCGACGCTCATGGATGTGTTGAACCATTACGACGGATTCTTTGGGTTGGGTCTGACCGAAGAGGAAAAGCAGGACCTGGTTGAATTTCTGAAATCGATTTAAGCATCGTCGTTTGCGGACGGTCCACTCCGATTCTGCGAAGAAAACGCCGCTGGTATTCTGCCAAGAGTGCCAGCGGAGTTGAGACGCTGAGTGAGTTGGCGATCCACCGACGACCGACAAGATCCACGTCCCTGCCGTGATTATTCGGCTTGGGGAGTACCTAGCGCTCGATCTCGGCTTCGGGTAACCGGTGCACTACTCACGTTGTGCTCCGCCGCCGACATAGGGATAACGACCAACGATCTCGGCTTCGGGTAACCCGCCCCACATGCGACTATCTTTGGCCTTTTCCGGGTTGTCGCCAAGCACGTAATAGCACCCGTCTGGCACAGTGTATGGATGCGGAACGAACTCGACATCAGGGATGTCGCAATGAATCCTGAGATGCTGAAGGGGCTTCGGCGGAACTATGGGTTGTCCGTCGATGACAACCTTGTCCCCTGAGAACGACACCGTCTCGCCCGGTAGCCCAATAACGCGAAGCACGCGGCGCGTGTTCGGCCCTGACAGCCGAAACACCACGATTTCCCACCGCGCCGGCTTCGCTTTCCAGTAGGCATTCATGTCGGCGACCAGTATCTCGCGACCACTGAGCGTGGGCTCCATCGCACCCCTAGCGTCGGTCGCCTGGACGAGCACTTCCAAGTGCGGTCTGTCGCACACGAAATACCAGAGCCACCTGCCCATCCCAAGGGCCGCTGCACAAAGTGCGACTGCGATCAGAAGTCCGCGCATGCCGAATTGCATGGGACGCAAGCGCGGCGGCCGAGAACTTGTCCTAACAGTGAACGTCGCCCCAAGAGCAACTCCCGTCGCACGGCGTTTGGATAATCGCCACAGAACGCTGGCGAGCGCGCCGCAAACGAATCCCATCGCAAAAATCTCGGCGACAAGGAGCAGTTCTCCCCAGGGGTCGGTGAAAAACCAAGAAACAGAACCAACGATCTTGATGAGCGGCGCCACCGAGAAGGTAGCCCCGCCGATCAGACCGCACTGCCACCAGGATATGCGGCGCCGGTTCATCTAACTATGTTATCCGGCTCGGCCTAACTTGCAAAACACACTGGGTCGGTCCCCCGAGCAGCTTACCGCTCTTCGTGCGGCATCTCAACGCGCACCATCACCCGCCCCCGGTGCTTCTCCGCCGAGATTGTAATGCGGCTGGCGAGGGCGCTACTGGAGCGCACTCAATTGTTCCTTGAGCACGGCTCGTAGTTGAACGATATCTGTATCCGCGAAACCGGCCTGCGAGTAAACAATGATTCCTCTCGGAGATACCACGAAAGTGCGCGGAATCGACTCAGTGGCGAAGAGCGAAAATACTCGCCGATCGGGGTCGGCGGCGATGGGAAACGTGAATCCGTTCTTCGCACGGTATTCCTGAACCGCTTCTAGCGACTCCTCCCGGCCGATGACCACGAGCCGCAGGTTGTCGTTGCCGCGATTCTCACTCCAGATTTGTTCAATGTGTGGCAACTCCATTTGGCACGGTCCACACCAAGTGGCGAAGAAGTTAATCAGCACAACCTTGCCCTTTGCGTCCGATACCGCAAGCTCATCGCCATCGGCAGTGGCCAGAGAGAAGTTCGGAGCCCGATCACCCACGTGCACTAACGATGTCTCGGCCAGCCGCGTGACTCGTAACGCATTCATTTGAGCCATTTGTTCCCGGCCAAGAGCAGGTATGAACACCTTCCACAGGATCGCCTGCTGAGTTCCGATCAGACTTGGGATGGCAGCGGTTGCAATCAGGAGACGAACCACGTGGCCGCGTCGTTTGGCAGTCTTCCAGCGGACGAGCATCGCGATGAACGAAATGACCATCACAGCGAACGCGATGAGCACGCCGATTGCCAATGCTCCAGTTAGCGTGTTGTATGTACTCGCGCTCATGTATCCGCCGGCCGAACCGATACTGGGAATGCTGATCTAGCGTGCAATCACACGCTTCTAGCGGCCTTCAGCCTATCGCCCTTCCCGCGGCACCTCAACCCGCACCATCACCCGCCCCGGTGCTTCTCGGCCCAGATCGTGATTCCGCCGGGGAGGACGAGCTTTTTGCGAAGCAGGCGGTGGGGGGCGTGACGCTGGACCTTTCGTTTAGGCTGGCTCCTCGCCAATACATGACACCGATGACCGGAATTGGGGTGAACAATGCAAAGTCCGCCAAGGACCGCAAGGCGTCGCCGCTCAGTCGGCAGGCGTAGCGATGCAGGACAGTGAGCGCGGCGAATGCCGCCGCGAGGGACAAATAGAACGCCGTTGCACCGACGAGATTCGCCGCGAATAGCGCCGTCAATGTGAGAGCAACGCCGATCCAGAGCAAGTCGCGGTTCATGGTTTGCCACCACTGGGATGCACCGCCAGGGTCGTTGGCTCGGTCGCTGCTGGCGTCGCGGGCGGCGATGACCAGGCAATTGAATGTCACGACGAGAACGATGGATCCAAACAGCGGCAGCGTTTGTTCCGTCGCGCCAAGGCACGAATAGGCGCCCTCCGCACCGAAGGCATCGGCGGCTTGGGCTTTCTGCTCGGTGTTCAGCGACTTTCGGACGCCGAACCAGGTGAATTGCAGAGCCACGGCCGCCATCGTCCCCCGCAGCCGCTGGGCCGGGGAGAGCGAGCTGCTCGTGGCTCATCAACCAATGTGGTCATGCGTAGTGGTTCCTGTGGGTGGTGTGGAATCTGGAAGAACGAAGGCGCAATCGCAGGCCCTGGCGTCTTTCGCAGCGTGCTGTAGCGAGCCAACGACGACCTGTCGTCGTTTGGGCAGAAGACGTACAGCTGCTCGGAAGCGGAAATGCCCTGGCTCGGCCAGGTCGAGCGGACTATTTGCGAGCCGGTGGAAATTGGCCGCTTCGTCGCAGCTCGGCGTCCTGCCGGCTCGGTTGAGCAACCCGGCTCGATTGCTTCGCGAGATTTGTGCGTCCGCTCGGAGCTTGAAGTTCAGTCGGTCGATGTGACCGAAGCGCGATCAACGTCAGAAAGCTACTTGCTGCCCTTCATTCCCGACGTACCTCATCGACATTATGGCTTGTTACTCTTTCGAGCCGCAGCGTTCTTCGCGGCTACTTCGGCATGTGTAAAGATACGGTCGTCCTTTTCAATGCGCAGGATCGCCTGGCGGACTTCCTTTGCCACATGCGGATCGGGATCGTGCTCATAGGGGCGAAGTTTGTCAACCATCGAACTCGCCTGGCTGCCCAGGGCCGCTAGCGCTGTCGCGGCGAGACTGCGATCCTCAGGCACTCCTTTCGCAACACGATTCAGTAGCTCGTCGAATCCGCGAGCCTCGTCGTATCTCGACTTGATTAGCGCTTGAGCGGCCCAGGTCTGAGCCTCTTTGGACTTGCAGTCCAGCAATTTGATGAACGTCGGTCCCAGTGGTTTGGCCAACTGGCCGTAACGGCCCACCTCGTACACGGCTCGACTCCAGACCTGCTTGTCGGGGTCGCCCATGCGTTTGGCGATTTCGTTCATCACCAGGGTCGACGACGGACCGATCTGGACTAGAGCCAGGAGCGACTCCTGGGCCGCCAGCCCATCTGGGAAGTCCAAGAGCTTGACCAGGACAGGGATCGCATCGCGAGCCTCTTCGCCAATTAGCCCCAGGACTGAAATCTCGTGATACGGTGCGAACGTCTCCTTGGGAGTGCGGACTGCAGCCTCTAATTCCCTGATGAGGAGCGCGACTACCTCTTGCGGAGCTCTACCCCCGAGAAAAACCATCGCCAACCGGCGTTGATCCACGCTCGATGGCTCGGAGCGATCGACAATCTTGATCAGGGCTTTCACAACTCGATCCTGCTGTCGCACCATTCCCAGCGTAAGCAGCACCTGCGCGTCATACGCGCCCCCTTGCCACGATCCCTTCGCGGGATCGTAATCGAAGGGAGTCCGCACCGTGGCAAAGACAGACGCTTCGACGCCCTCATCACGTAGGTCTTCAGGCTTGCCGCTGGACCGTTCCGTCGGCGGCGCGGCCCCGGATTTATCCTCGGGCCCCTGATCAGCCGGCTTGCCACCCTCCACGACCTCGAACGCAACGGTGCCGGTCGTGACTTCGGCGTTCTTCGCCTTGTCGCCGTCTTTGACCTCCAGCGCAACCGCATGCGTCAGCTGGTACTTCCCCGCGAGGGGCACTTTGTAATACGGATGCCAGTGCCGTTTGCCGGGGCGAGGGTTTTCGCCAAGTCCGAAGTTGAGATAGAACGGGCCGACCGCTTCGCCCGGTTCGAGGTTTTCCACGTAATGAGGAATGTGGCCCAGCAAGGGGACGTTCGCGAATTCGACCGCCGCTCCCTTGGCATCAACCACTTTCGGCGTGTGCCCGAAGAAGTCGGGCCGCATATCAATCTTGAGCAGTCGGTCGCTGGTATTGCGAAAGAAGACGACGAGCGGGACACGCTCCCCATTTCGGAACTGCTGCTGGGGCTTCGTGAGGGCGATGCCATATTGAATGCCGAGCTTGGCGTCACCCCAGGTCGGCTGGAACTTGTCGATGAAGTCGGCGGCCTTCTTGCCGTGATAGTGCCCGTTTTCCTCGACCTTGTCTTGGCGCGAGTCCGGACCAGGGCCTTCTGTTTGTCCTGGATCAGCCGCACCGCCGCTCA
The DNA here is from genome assembly GCA_035512595.1 of Pirellulaceae bacterium. GTDB lineage: Bacteria > Planctomycetota > Planctomycetia > Pirellulales > Pirellulaceae > DATKDU01. The sequence goes on along the minus strand of DATKDU010000360.1, from coordinate 3,331 downwards.
ACAGCCAAACGGAGAGAGCCATCTGCCTATCGGAGAACCCAATGGCCAACCGTTGGCCATCGTCAGAGAACTCGCCCTCATTCGACTCGGTGTGGAGTTCAAACAGCTTTTGACCCGTTTGCGTGGACCAAATCGGCACGACATAGCTGGTCTTGTCTCCTTCGGCTCTGTCTCCCGTACCCATCCGCGCGAGCAACCGGCCGTCTTTGGAGAACACCAGCGACCCCAGACCGTAGCGGTGCGGTCCTTCGAGCTGTTGCAGCAGCTTGCCCGATGGAACGTCCCAGAGCCTCACACCGAGAATGTCACCGACGGCGAGTTGTTTGCCATCGGGCGACAACTGCACGCTCCAGACGTGATCGTTGTATTGGCCTGCAACCTCAGGATCAGGATGCTTCCGGCCCTTGTTGTCGTTCGGCACGTGCAGGAGTTGCTGACCGGTGCTCGTGTCCCAGATCCTGGCCCCGCCGCCATTCGTCGTCGCGAGCCGTTTTCCGTCCGTCGATAAGTCGATGGAATGCAGTACGGTCGCACCCTTGTCGATCACCGTTTGCAGCAGGTTGCCGGAGTCGCCATCCCAAATCATCACGCGGGCATCATAAGCAAGCGTCAGCCGTCCGGGCATCGCCCAATTGCCAGCGATCACGGAGAGATCGGGAGTGCAGTCAAGCTTGTCGATCCAGCAGTCATAGATTCCTTCCCTTGTCGGAAACGGCAATTTCTTGAGCAGTTCACCTGTCGCCGTGTCCCAAATCCCCACGTATTCGTCCGTGGCCGCGATGACTCGCCGCCGGTTCCCGGACAGCATCAACGTCGCTTCGCGAAATTGACGGCCGTGCTTGTCCCCTTCAAGTTTGATCTCGCTGATCAGATTCTTTCCGACCACATCCCAGCGGCGAATCGTGACGAAGCTCTGCGTCGAAGCCGTGACCAGCTCTTTGCCATCGTTATCAAAGCCGACCGACATCACGGTCCAATGATCCGGCAATAGCAACGCCGGTTTTCGCAGCGTCCGCAGGACAGGTGCGGTGTTTTCGCCGCGGACGCGCTGGATGCCACGGCATTTTTCACCCGCCTTATCGAACATCACGATCAACGTGTGACCGTCACCGAGTGCGATATGATGTTGAGTCTTGTCGCCTTCGCCTGCCTTCGTAGCTGTCAGCTTTTCCCGCTTGACGATTTCCAAGAACTGCGACTCGGTCATGTCGAGCGACAAGGCATGCAGCGCGGGGTAGGCTTTGAGAAACTCGAGACTCTTGGGGGGTGCGGTGTTTTTCTGGCGGGGTTCCATCTCGGTTGGGATTGGCTGTTGTTCAGGTGGTGGAGTCGGATCGGCAGCGGTCGCATCCACGATCTCGCCTGCCGCCTCACGAGGATGGGTCTGCGACCAGGCAAACACTGCACCCATCAAGATGAAGGAAAGCACCAGCAGGATGCTCGTCCGCGAGAGCGCGAACTTGGGAGGACGGGACGCGTCGAGCAGTCGGAGGATGCGGAGTTTGAATTCTGACGGATTGGTGCCCGTCGCTGCGAGGACCGCGGCACGTTTCGCTCCGCTGCTACCGGAAAAGGACGTTGCCAGCTCCGCCATGCGCAGTAACGCATCGGCATAAAGTGGGCGATCCCACCCCGCGGCTAATACCATGTCGTCCGCCGCATGCTCCCGCTCGATGCTGATCCGGCGACTCACAAACCAGACCGCAGGATGAAAGAACAAGACCGCTTCGACGATCCGTTGGAGCAGATTGACGATGGGGTCGTAGCGGCGGATGTGCGACAACTCGTGCAGCATCAAGGCCTGCAATTGATCCGGCGCGAGGTTGCTCACGGCGGCCATCGGCAACAAGATCATCGGCTTCACGATGCCGACAACGACGGGAACCGAAATCTGCTCGCACCAGGCAACCGTCGGCACGACCTTGAGTCCCACTCGATAGGCCAGCTTTCGGAACGACGCCAGCAGGGTCTCATCCTCGATCGGGATGGCCATTCTGCGGAGTCGATGGCCGCCCCAAACGCCGAACACGAGTCGCCCCAGAATGCACGCCACGCCGGCTAAATACAGCGGGGAGATCCACCGCGACAGTACGGGGAGGGCATTTGCTGTTAGCATCGGCCCAAGGGAACGCAGCCACTCGGTCGGAGATTTGCGAGACGAGCCAAGTTCCGCCGGCTCTGTTTCCCTTTCTACCGCCGGAATTCGGGCGAAACTGGGCTCCTCCTGTACCACTTCCGAAGCGTTGGGATTGCCTTGGTGGACAGAATGAGCCGGACTTGCGGCGATCATTGATTGCGGCGACGGAGCGGCGTTAACAGGCTGCGAGGCCAAGGGGCCAGTAGGGACGGAGGCAGGGTTGCCAACCAACAAGAAAGTCAATGGCAGGCAAGCCGCCATCACGAGCAGCGATGCCACATTCAGAGAGTAGCGGAGCCGGGCCGTGGCCGCGCCGAGCAGCGTTCCGCAGATCCACACTACCAAGCCAACGCAGCATCCCTGCCACAAGAAATGCAGCAGGGCAACGGTGAGCCTTGTCGAAAACGAATCGTCAAGAATCCACGTCAGCGTATTCATTTCGACGGCTCCTAGAGCTTGAGCATCCAGTATCGATTACCAAGTGGATTGTTAAGTGCTCTTCAGTTTCCGGTCGATGATGCGTCGTAGTTCCTTGAGCTCGTCCGCGTCCAGGTCTTTGACGTCGAAGAGCTTAAGCAGCACCGCGGTGGTTGAGCCATCAAACACGCGGTCGACGACATCCCCCAGCACGCGATCACCCACTTCGCTCTCGCTAATCCGAGGGCTGAACAAGTACATGTTGCCTTGCTTGGTGCGCGATAGGTATCGCTTGGCGACCATCGTGTTAAGCGTCGTGATGATGGATGTTTTCGCCAGATCGCGGCCGTCGCTGGCTAGCGCTGTCTGCACGTCGCGAGCGAGCAACGGAGACTCTTGCCAGAGCACCTTCAGGATCTGCAATTCCAATTCCGTCGGATACTTCGAAGCCGGCCGAGCCATGGGACTTCCTTCTGCTGAGTCGCGAACCGCATGTCTAGTTACATAGACGATATGCGAGCCGGAACGGAGCGTCAAGAGGCATCGTCTAGTAATTTAGACGATCGCTCGATGCGTCAGCCTCGTTGATTCGCACAAACATGCGTCGGCCCGACACGCCGACGCGTGATATGGCGCCAACGTGCGTGAGCGCCACCTTGGCATGCCCGGCTCGCGACAGTGATCGATTCGGTCACTCTGCGGGCTAGCCGTCATCAGTGGGTTCATCGTCGTCGGTAGTGGGAATGCCAATCGGCAGCCGGACGACGATGACGTCAT
>DATKDU010000359.1:0-7471 GCA_035512595.1 Pirellulaceae bacterium | reverse complement strand
GCGCCGCAGGTCAAAAACTGGCCTCCACCTCCGCCCACCCCCCGCGCCACAGCCCGCCGTTGGACTATCTCGCCCCTGCGAAACTGTCAGTCGGCCCAAATCCACTCATCATGACCGGGGCGGTGAGAAATGCGGGCTAATGGCTTTTTGTCCATACCATCGCCGCGAAAAAATGTGCCGGCCCGGATCCTAGCCGGAGGCAAACCTGCCTCCGGGTGCCGCGGATGCAAGTCAAGCGCGTCTCCTCGGGGCTGCGTGTTGCCGAGATTTACTCCGTCCCAGGCTCCGGCCTGGGACGAAAGGATCCCGAGGCTCCGGCCTCGGTGCAGAGCGACATCACAAGCCCGAAGCGCGAGCAAGGGACAAGATCCACTCACCAAATGGCCGTTTCCCTCGCTTGCGCGTCGGGCTTGTCTTCGCCGAGCCGAGGGTGGCGTCCAGCGGCTCTCGGGCCGCGCCGACCACCTCAATCCGCTCTCGCCGAGCCAGGCGAGGAACCGACGTTTGCCGCCGGGGCTTCGTCGTGTCAAAACACAGCTTGCGGCTCGTGGGTGATGGAGGATCGGTCCGCAGTTCCCACTGTCGGCGGCCGACAGCGGCAACCGTCGTCTTGCGGAGACGAGCCACAGGAACGAGAACAATTAGGGGAACACTACGGCTAAACAAGAATTCCTTTGAACCTTTCGAGAAGCACGCCTAAAATAGGCCGATCAAGAAGGGACGGCGATGGCTGAATCTGACAAGGACAATGCGGTGAATTGGCTGGTTTGGATTGTGATCGCACTCGGAATCGGCGGGTGCATTTACTGGCAGGAACAGGCTCATCAGCATTACCTCCGTACGACAAGTCCCGAGCAACAAGCAATTGACCGCGACGAGATGCAGCGTCAGGATGCAGCGGACGATCAACGCTTTCCTCGCTGAACTACAGTCGCTGACGGAGCCTACGCGATGAACTGTTCGGCGTGCGAGAAAGAGATTGAGAACACAGCGGTGAAGGTATGGCACGGACGGACTGTCTGTCCCGACTGTTTCATTGTCTTAAGTTGTAATTCGTCACCGCCTCACGCTCATGACGAGACCAGCGACATAGAGCCAATGGATCCGAGTGAGGTCTACTCACTTTCCGGAGAGATGACGCAGGAGTTCTTTGTATTACAAGCGAAAGCAATTGGGATTACGACACCGGCACAGTTGAAGGAGCCAGCCGTTCAGGATTACATCGTGCTGCAGTGGCTTGTGTATCAGCGTGCTACTCGCTTTGAACGTTTGTGCATACAACTAGGCATCGCCGCCACGCAGGATCAGATCGTGAATATCGCAAAGAGCAGTCTCGTATCTCACGACAGGTTTCCCAAAGGCATTCCACTGTCGCCGCAAGAACGGGCGATAGCGGTTGAATTGAACTATCACGCGTTGCGAGACTTCGCAAGGAAACAAGGTGACAGTACGTCCGAAGCCGACTTGCGAGCCGATGCACTGAATATGGTCAAGTCCGGGGAGCAAGGGGTCACCGTCTTGCACAAGGTGGGCAAGTTCTTTGGGTTCGGCTGATCCAGCCTGCCAAAGGCGTTGCTTCTTCTAAATCTCACGAATCTTAAGATTTCTACTCATCGCCTCATCGTCCTCGCTCCACGCTCCGTTCCACGACACCTCAAATGTCTGCCACTTTAGCGACACAAACTGATCGCTCACGATCTCAAGTTCAAACCGCATCGTTCCGCCAGGTCTTAATAGACCCTCACCCTCACCATCCGCAGGCGATAGGAAATCATCAGGAGCCATTTTGGCGAGCGGAACAAAAGCAATTCCACCTGCGACAAAACCGAAATCAACAGGTTGATCACGTCGGATGCTGATGCTGACAGGCGTGTACTCGGACGGTGGCCAACTCAAAATCAATGGATAGAGCAACGGAATGTCTACGAAATCCCCATTCGGCATCCTTCGGCTCATGGTCCTGATTTGCACGTGGCAATTTGTGGCAATGGTCTTTGGCTTCGTATTTTCGACTTGCAGGCAGTAAAAACGCTTTCCGTGTTTCTTGAACAGTCTGCCCTTGGGGTACTTGAGTACAAGCGTCAGATTCGGTCCGAACAGGCGGTCTTGCAGTCGGTTTCCAAAAAGGGCAAGGAGATTTCCGAGCAAGGCAAACACGGCAAGAGCCAGCGTCCCAAGAGCCACAAGGCTGTTGACAATTATGGTTAGGAGTTCAACTCTCGTCACGGCGTGTCTCCTGTTGAAGGCACAGGTTATAGCCCTCGAAGCCCTCCAATGCCAATCCCTGGACGAGCGGGAGAGAAGGGTTTTATTTCCTGGGATGGCGGCCAGCCGTAACGTTCCTGATAATAGCCCTATCTTCCAATGCGGGGTTAACATGGCAGGCAACGAACGACGGCAGGAACTGGTGAAGCGACTGCGGGAGCAAATCGAACTGACGGCCGTTGACGCGGCCCAGCGACGATCCGAGCCGTTCGTAATCCTGGCGTTGGATATGGACGATCCAACGGCCAAAGCGATTGCAACCAACATTGCCGGCCCGGCCGAAACTGAGAAGTACATTGCGAACTGCGCGCAGCAGGGCATGGCCGCCTGTTGCACCTACGATGCGTCAGACGCGGACCTGGAACCGCTGTTCCGCGACTCCAAGGGCTGGGCGGCGCTGAAACCCGCCATCGGCCAGCCGGGCATCATCCGCGTGGTTGCCATCGCAGACCGCGGGTTCAGCTTCCTGACTCTGCGGCTGCCAGATTGATGACCGCCCGCGGGTGGCGATGTCAGGAGTGAAAAGTGTGGCAGTGTCGGCCGCCGCCAGTGGGAAGCGGGGATACGCCCTCCATCACCCACGAGCCGCATGCGGTGTTTTGGCAAGACGTGGCCCCGGCGGCAAGGCGTAGGCGTCAGCGACGAGCAATGCAGGGCCGTTCACGGCCCTTTGCCGTTTAGGCCCGCCGTTGACGGCGGGTACGCCAGCGCGCGCTGCGATTCTGCGCAGCCCCGTTCACGGGGCTTACCCTTTCTCGGCTTGAGCCGCCGGCGCGAAGCTGGCTGAAGCCGCCAACAAAAGCCCCGTAAACGGGGCTGACCAAATCCATTTATTTCGCATCGTCAACCCGCCGTAAACGGCGGGCCTAGGACGGCTAAGCCCCGTGAACGGGGCTCGCGGCAGCGGATTTCGGGTGGACATCGCCGGACCGCGGAGATAGACTCCGCGGCCCTTGTAACTCGTTACGAGGCTCTGCCTCGTAATGCAATGACGCGAGGCTCCGCCTCGATGGCGTGCGGACAGTCTTCCACCCCCCGCTCTGAGGATTGCGCCGACGAGGCGGAGCCTCGTGGTAGCGCGCTGGCAGGCAGGAGCCTGGGAACGAGGAACATGTAGCATGCAGGCGTTCGCGCCCGAACGATGGGAGTTCGGCTACGCCCTCCGCCATTTCCAAACGATCAAGCCCGCTGTCCCGATCAAGCCCAGCACCAGCAAGGCCAGAAAGCCCGCCCCTTCAAATGCAAACACCGGCTGGCTGACGCGGCGCTGATAATACGTGCGGATGGCGCTCGTCGTCGTCAGAACGTCCATGTCCGGCAGCTCGCGACGCATGGCGGTAGCGACGGCCTCGGGCGGCTCACGGCGGAAGTGAAACTCGCGCACCGTCCCCAGCCGCTTCAATCGATCGGCCGTTTCTGGCACTTGCTCTTCCTTCAATTCCCAAGCGCAGAACACGGTCGGATAGCCGAGCCAGCCCCGCCCCAATCGCTCGCGAAGCCAAGGCTCGCGCTTGGGGACGAACTTCTTGGCCAGTTGTCCCAGCCAGTTGGGTTCTTCCAGGTCCACGAGAATGCCGCTGCGGACCAGCTCGGCAGTCAGCCTGGTCCGATTCTGCGCCTGGCGGTTCAGATAGGCGATCCAGGCGGTGGCGACTGCCAGGAGAGTTACGAAGATCAAGAGGCCCCGCAGACCAAACTGAAAACGCGGTCTGCGAGCTGGAGCCATGTCGGCCATGAGTCACGCATCGGCGGAAGAAACGATGCCGCACGCGCGGTTGAAAAACCGCTAACGCACGCGCCCTCCAAACATTCGCCCCGGCCGGCCAGATCTTGCGGCACTTTTGCCGGCGCGCACCGTTTTGTCGCTATTTTTTCCTTTTGGCGGACTTTCTCTTGGCGGGCACTTTGCCGCCGGCTTTGCGGGCCTGCGACAGGCCGATGGCGATCGCCTGCTTGCGGCTGGTCACCTTCTTGCCCGAGCGGCCGCTTTTGAGCGTCCCTTCCTTCCGCTCCTTCATCGCCTGCTTGACCTTCTCCTGCGCCTTCTTGCCGTACTTGGCCATGATTCTTCTCCGGATGAGTTGCGGTGCCCGATCACGTGGCACTCATTCCGGATGCAGCAAGCAGATTTTGGGCCGAAGTTTGACTTCGATTCGTCGCAGTTGATTTGGGCGGACTCATCCCCTGGCGACCCTCCTACGGTCGGCCAGTCCAATCGCGATCACTTTTTACGTGCCGCTATCTGCCTGGCCAGCTCCTTTTTCCCGAATGAGGCGAATCATGACGACTTCACCCGATCCAGGCTCGATGTGCGTGTAGGTCCACAGCGCGTAGGAGCCATGTTGGCATGGAATGGTAATCTCCCCGGCAATTGGCTTGTGCGGGTCATCGCCCGCATAGTACAGGCCCAGTTGGTCATCTTGAATCAGCCACGTGTCCCCTGTGTGCTGGAGATCGGCTTTCTCCAATGCGGCATCAATCAACAGGTCCAGATCCTGATCCGACCATGACTTCAGAATAAAGAGGTCAATCGCGTCCGCCGACGACATCGGAGACCAAGCCACCAGCGGGGGACTCTGCGCCAAAATGAGTGCGCGACCTGCGCCGACGGAGATCAGTCCGAAATCGCCGGGCACAGCGGCCGCCCGACCGTAATCGGTCGCTGGATCGAGCGGATGGAATCCGATTTGATGGCCATTCCACGACGCTTTGAGCGACTGTGGCAGTACGATGTGGGGTCCTCCCTCCCAGCACTGGTACTTGTACTTCTTCAGTCCTCGACGAGCGTCTTTCGTGGCCACCGAACGTGTGGGCTCATCGACATTGCTGCGGCAGGATAGGCCGCACAGCACCACAAGTAACCATGGCAACAAGCGAATTGAGTGTCGCGTGGACCTAGGACGCTGCATTAACTGCGTTTGTTCCCCCCGAAGAATCGCAATGCCGGTCCTACCCAAACAACTCCAGCAGCGGCTCGCCGGTGGAGACGGGGCGCGTGAAGCCGTCGCGCCCCAGGCGCTGGTCGAGCGAGACGCCCATCGAGTGGAAGATCGTCGCTCCGAGGTCCTGCGGGCGGACCGGCCGGTCCTTGACGTACGCTCCGTGCTTGTCCGACTCGCCGTAGACTCTACCGCCGCGAGTCCCGCCGCCGGCAATAATCGACGTATAGCACGAGGGCCAGTGCTGGCGGCCCGCATTGGCGCCGCGCTGATTGATCGTCGGCGTGCGGCCGAATTCCCCCGCGACCACGACGAGCGTCCGCTCCAAAATGCCCCGGTCGTGCAGATCGGTAAGCAAGGCAGCGAGGGCCTCATCGAGACAAGGCAGGCACCAGCCCATGCCATAGGAACCGTCGCCGAAGGCGTTGCCCATTCCCATTTCGCCGCCGTGCATGTCCCAGCTCGAAGCCGGCGGCCCGCCGCCTCCGCCGGGAGCCGGACCAGTCCAGCCGTTGACGGTCACAAAGCCGACGCCGGCTTCGACGAGCCGCCGCGCCAGGAGTAGATTCTGTCCCAGCGGGTGCATGCCGTAACGGTCACGCACAGCTTTTGGTTCGCGATCGAGTTCGAACGGGAGACGTCCCTCGGAGCCGCTGGTCAGTTCAATCGCCCGGCCGCGCAGGTCCTGCCAGTCGCTCATCACGCGGCTGCCGGCGACGCTCGAGCTGGCGATCAGGCCATCGAGCAATTGCCGTCGCTCCGCGACCCGGTCTGGCGGCAGCGTGGCGATCAGCTCTTCGGGCCCTTTGAACGTGGGCATGGCGGCGTGATTGCTCGCCGAGCCGACGAACAGCGGGCTGTGCCTGGCCCCCAGGTGCCCTGCGCTGGCGATGCCGGGCGCGCAAAAGACCGGATCGCCGACGCACTTGATCAGCCACACGTAGGGCGGAATGCTCCGCTCGCTCGGCCGGACTTTCGACAGGATCGAGCCGAGGTACGGCGAGTCGGCCGGCGCGCCCGCCTGCCCGCTCAGCACGTGGTGCATGGCGTCGAAGTGGTTGCTGATGTTGCCGACGTGCGTCATCGACCGGATCAGGGTGAAATGCTGCGTCAGCTTCGCCAGCCGCGTGTGCAGCTCGCTGATCCGCATGCCGGGAACGCTGGTGGCAATCGGCTTGTAAGGCCCGCGAATCGTATCGGGCGCATCGGGCTTGAGATCCCACGTATCGAGGTGGCTCGGCCCGCCGCAGAGCAGGATGAAGATGCACGACCGCTCCGCAGCCCCCTTGCCCAGTCCCTGCTGCGCATCGACTTCGGCCGCGACCGTCCCCGGCAGCGAGAGCGGCAATGCGCAAGCGCCCGCGGCCTGCAAAAATCGGCGTCGGGAAACAAATTCAGATGGCTGGTGGTCGGCGTTCACGTGCGATTTCATCGGGACTCTCCCATAAGTAGGCGTTGATTCTAGCCGGTGGGGAGAAAAGATGCACGTCAGAATTTGGAAAACTTGTCCCCATTGGCCCAAGTTAGGCCGCCCGCATGGAGGCGATCCAATCCTTGACGGCAGAGCCTTTGGTGCGCCAACCGGTTTCGTCTTCGATCGCGATCGCTATGCCGGCTCCGGTCGCTTGAAGCTGGGGCACGTGGGGGGAACGACTGCACCTCGGTCTCGACGATGGCGACGTGATTGCCGCCACTGACGGGCTCGGCGAATCTTCTGCACGCGCAATTCCAACACGCCCTTTTTGGACAATTAACATCACGCCAGAATCTCCTTGATCACATGCCCGTGTACGTCGGTCAGCCGCATGTCGCGGCCAGAGAAGCGGAAAGTGACTCGCGTGTGATCGAGGCCCAGCAGGTGCAGCATCGTGGCGTGCAGGTCGTGGATCTCGGCTTTGTTCTCGACCACCTTGTAGCCGTACTCGTCGGTCTGGCCGTAAGTCGTCCCCCCTTTCACGCCGCCGCCGGCCAGCCACAGCGAGAAGCCGAACGGGTTGTGGTCGCGGCCATCGGAGCCTTGGGCAAACGGCGTGCGGCCAAACTCGCCGGACCAGACGACGAGCGTCTCATTCAAGAGGCCCCGCTGCTTGAGATCGGCCAAGAGGCCCGCGATCGGCTGATCGACAGCGCGGGCGTTGTCCTCGTGCCCCTTGGCCAGATTGCTGTGCTGATCCCAGCGATCGTGGCCGACATTCGGGCACGTCAACTCAATGAACCGCACCCCGCGCTCGACAAGCCGCCGCGCGAGGAGGCACTGTCGGCCGAAC
>DATKDU010000358.1:0-2716 GCA_035512595.1 Pirellulaceae bacterium | reverse complement strand
TGCAGCGAGGAATCGAATTCGTCGCGAAATACGCGGCCGCCGCCGAGGCGCAGTCGATGACTGCCTCCGAGGCCCGCAGCCGCGCCTGGCAGGCGCTGTGCCGCGGCGTGATGGCGGCCAATGAGTTTGTGTATGTTGAATGAACCAGGATGGCCCTAATGACCTGCTCCTGCAACTCCTTCACCCCCGTCCTCACCCGCCGCGAAATGCTGCGGGCCAGCAGTGCCGGCTTCGGCAGCCTGGCGCTGGCGGGGTTGCTCGCGGAGCAAGCACACGCCGATGCGAGCAAGAACCCGCTGGCACCGAAAGTGCCGCACTTTCCCGCCAAGGCCCGCCGCGTGATCTTCCTCTTCATGCACGGCGGCCCGAGCCAGGTTGATACGTTCGACTACAAGCCGCTGCTGGAGCGGGACCATGGCAAGCCGCTGCCGTTCGACAAGCCGCGGGTCGTCTCGTCGCAGACGGGGAACCTGCTCAAGAGCCCCTGGAAGTTCCAGCAGTACGGCCAGAGCGGTGCGTGGGTCAGCGATCTGTTTCCGCACGTCGCCAAACATGTCGATGACCTGTGCATCTTAAGCGGCATGTGGGGGAGCAACTCGCGGCACGGGGCGGCACTGCTGGAACTGCACACCGGCAGCGACACGTTCGTCCGCCCGGCCATGGGCTCGTGGATCAACTACGGCCTGGGGACCGAGAACCAGAACCTGCCGGGGTTCATTACGATCTGCCCCACGCTCACGCACGGCGGCGCAGGCGCTTACAGCTCCGCGTTCCTGCCGGCGATCTACCAGGGGACGCCGATCGGCAACGCCAGCATCCCGTCCGACCAGGCGAAGATTCCGTTCATCGACTCGGCCGACAAGACGCCGCGCGACCTTCAGCGGATGGAGCTCGAGCTGATCCGCGAGCTGAGCCAGGAGGACCTGGCGCGGGCCGGCGAAGATTCGGCCCTCGAAGCGCGGATCAACTCGTTCGAATTGGCGTTCCAGTTGCAATCGACCGCCCCGGACCTCCAAAGCATCGACGGCGAGACCGAGGCCACGCACCGGATGTATGGCCTGGATAACCCCACGACCAAAAACTTCGGCCGCCAGTGCCTGATGGCCCGCCGGTTTGCCGAGCGGGGCGTGCGGTTCGTGCAAATCTCCCACAGCTACAAGTGGGACCAGCACGGCGACCTGAAGAAGGACCACGGCCGCAACGCGCTGGAGGTCGATCAGCCGATCGCGGCACTGCTTTCCGACCTCAAGCAGCGCGGGCTCCTGGAAGAGACGCTCGTGCTGTGGGGTGGCGAATTCGGCCGCACGCCGGTCGCCCAGGGAGACGACGGCCGCGACCACAATCCGCAGGGGTACACGATGTGGCTGGCCGGCGGCGGCATCAAGGGAGGCATTCGCCACGGCGCGACCGACGACTACGGCTACTACGCGGTCGAAAACAAGATGCACCTCCACGACCTGCACGCCACGATGCTCCACCTCCTCGGCCTCGATCACCTCCGCCTCACTTACCCCCACGCCGGCCGGGATTTTCGGCTGACGGATGTGCATGGGGAAGTCGTGTACGAGATACTGGCCTGATCAACAGCAAGCGCACGCCGTCTGCCGTCAATTGTTGACGGCGCAAGGCATCACTGGTCGAATGACAGGCACTTGTCCTACCGAGGCGCCTGTTCATGGCCGTCACCACAACGAGTCAGCGACGCCCGTTCCAGTTTAGGATCTGGCATCTTCTGTGGTGCATGACGCTTGTGTGCGTCTGGCTGGCTGTGTCACGTCTGCCAGAAACACCTCGTTTTCTAATCGTCTTCATTGGCAGCGAGTTGTTTGTCGTCGTGATGGGCACGGCCCATTACGTCCTGGTTGGCCCGCCGGGCTGGCGGACGCAACTCCGCCGCGGCTTCCTCGCCGGCTCTTGTATCGCCGGACTCTGTTTTGGGTGGTATCCGTTGATGCTGGCGATCGTCTTTTACGACCTACGTCCGTTGCTTGGATTGTTTGCGGTTGTATCGGCCGGAGCTGCGCTGGGACTGATCATTGGGCTCGTCGTGCCGCCGCTAAAGCGGTGGCTCGACCGACCCGTTCCACGGCAGCCCGTCACGACCAGCATTCGTTTTTCCGACCGCTCGCTGCACCGAACGCTCGACCGGGCGACGGATCGCGTCCTGCGGGTTTTGGCGGCAGCCAAACGCTGTGCCGCCGAGCGCAATCACGATTTCGTCACTCCCGAGCATCTCTTGTGGGCGCTGGGAACAACCGATCGCGGCGTGGCTCGCTTGGTGCTCGAGTCGTTGGGGGTAGACCTGGCCAGGCAAGCCAGCCGGCTGGCGATGCTGATCGCGGTCAGCCCTGCCGACGGCAGCCGGCAATCCCCGACGCTCAGTCCGCAGTCGGAGCGCGTGCTCGATTTGTCCCTCGCACAAGCCAAGACGATCGCCGACGTTTACTTGAGAACGAAGCAGGTTTACCTGGGGACAGAACATCTAATCCTGGGAATTCTTGCGCACGGCGATTGTCTGGCAGCGAAGTTCCTCCAGAGAGACGGGCTTACCTTGGAACGTTACCGCGGCGAGCTACTCAAAATTCTGGGATACAAGTAGGCGGCCGACGCGCGAGGACACCCCGATGATACGCAAGCATTGCTCGGCAGTCGTCTTGGTGCTGGCAAATACGTTGCTCGTCCCGTCAGCCACTTCGCACGCGCAGCACGCTTCCGC
>DATKDU010000357.1:0-9770 GCA_035512595.1 Pirellulaceae bacterium | reverse complement strand
ACCGGAAACAGGATCGCGCGCAGGTAGGCGTGAACGCGTGGCACGGCGTCAGTAGAGCGATAGCGAGGGGCCACTCCAAGCCCTCGCGCTCTTGAATAGCTCGATTGTGCATCGCAGGACAGGTTGAAAACCTGTCCTACTTCCCTTCCAGCGTCCGCTCCAGATAGTCGATCTGCACGCGGACTTCTTCCAGGTCGGGGTTGAGAGAAATCGCCCGGCGGAAGCACTCCAGGGCGGCAATCGGCTCCTCCATCTCCAGGTAGCAGTGCGCCATGCCGATGGCGGCGGCGAACTGATAGGGATTGAGCTCCAGCGTCTGATGGCAGTCGGTGGCCGATTCCTCGAAACGCTTGAGCGCAAACAGGGCGATCGCCCGCTGGTTCCAAGCTTCGGCAAACCACGGCGCTTCCTCAAGGAACTCGCTCGCCGCCGGCAAACATTCGTCGTAGAGCCCCGACGTGTTCATCCGCATCAGCTCGGCCAGCCGCCGCTGCTGGGCCGTATTGCCATCCCGCCGCCAGAGCTGGCGAATGCCGTTGTCGGCCAGCATCCGCACGCCCCGGTCGTTGTCGCGGAGGGCTTCGCCAAGGTCCGCATTGTGCGAATAGTCGCCGAGAAAGGTAATGGCGAAGGCGGCGGCCCGGCGGGAGACATAGCCGCCATGCGTCAGCAGCCGCACGAGTGCAGGGAGAGAATAACGCTGGGCAACGGCGCGGATGAATCCGGCCGTGTTCTCGTCTTCCAGGAAGCGGCCGTAGATGGCCTCGAGGGAAGGGCGGGGCTGGGAGTCGCGGCTCACGATGCGGCTTTCGTCGGCGAGGCATGACAAGGTAGACTTGAGTCTAATTAGGCGTCCCTGGGGGAACAACCGCCGCCGAAATCCTTCTTTCCGGCGTGCCGACCAGGAAGGACCGTGGCGTCCGAACCCCTTGGTTTCCTCCGCAATTCGACCCGCGTTCCAGGTGAGCACCGACGTGAAACTGATTCGATCCGGAGCGTGGCTGGGGGGATGTTTCATTGGGTTGACATGCCTGCTGGCAGCCAGCCATGCCCAGCAAGCAGCCGCCGGCACGAGCGACCCCGTCGAGTGGCGCACCGGTCCCGAGCTTCAGAAGCAGTTGCGGGCCCGCGTCACCATCCAGTGGCAAAAGGCGGATCTCAGGCCGCGGCTATCCAGTATGGCGGCCGATCAGCGCGTGGCCGTTTTTCTCGATCGGCGAATCGATCCGAACCAGACGCTCGACTTTGCGCGGACAGGCATGACGCTGGAGGAGTTGTTCGGCGAATTGGCGGGGGCGGTGCAGGCTGCCAGCGTATCGGTTGGGCCGGTGATCTACATCGGGCCGCCGCCGACTGCCGCGGCACTTGCCAAGGTCCTAACGCAGCGGCGCAAGGAGATCAGCCGTTATCCTGCACTGGCCCGTGCGCGGCCGCAGCGGCTGCACTGGGACGAACTGGCCGAGCCGCGGCAACTCTTGCTCGACGTCGCGCGGCAACATCAACTGACGGTCGTCAACCCGGAGGCAGTGCCGCACGATCTGTGGCCGGCCGCCGACTTGCCGCCCCTTTCGCTGGCCGAGCAACTGACGCTGCTACTGGCCGGGTTCGATCTGACCTTCGAGATTTCTCGCGATGGCCAAGGGCTGCAATTGGCGCCGCTCCCCATCGACGTCGAGCAACAGCCGATCGTCCGCCGGCCGGGAAGCGGAGGAACGTCGGACAAGAATTCCTCCCAGGAGAATACCCGCTACACCCTGACCGTGATCAACAAGCCGGCGGGCGCGGTGGTGAATGAGGTCGCCAAGCGCCTCGGCCGGCAGCTAAAGTGCTCGGCCGCCGTCCGCGAGAAGTTATCGACCAACGTCAACCTCAAGGTCAGCGACGCGTCGCTCGACGAACTGATGGAAAAGACGCTCACGCCGCTAGGGCTGACGTACCGGTTGACGAAGGAAACGCTGGAGGTAACTGAAAAATAGAACTTTAAGGGTCGTTTGAAATGGACAGGGACTCACTCGTCGTTCGTTTCGGTTTGGGATTGGCCACGGTACTCTTCCTGATCGGGGGCCCAATCTGCGGATTTTTTCTGCTGCGTATTTTTCTTGAGGCACGCGTGAGCTCCAATTGGCCATCGGTCATTGGCACCGTGACCAAGGCGCAGGTCGGCGAAACCGAAGTGAAACGCTACTTTGCCGACGTCGCATACACCTATCGCGTCAACGATCGCGACTTTACTGGCAACAGGATTCGCGCTTCCGACGGCGAATACAACATCCGTGATGGAGCCGTGCAAGCGATTAGCGGGCTGACGGTCGGACAACAACGCCCTGTCTATTTCAATCCAACGCACCCGCAGCAAGCCTTGCTTCAACCTGGCGCCGGGTTTCAGGAGTACGCGTTGCTGTTTGTACCCGTAGTGATGATCGCGATGGGCATTCGCGCACTGCTGGTCCTGTTGCCGGGTCGGCCCCCCAGGGGCCCGCGGAGTGTGCCTGTTCCGGCTTAGCCAAACCGCCCGGTGACATACGCTTCGGTCTCTTTCAGCTTCGGACGCGTGAAGATGTCGGCCGTCGGGCCGTACTCGATCAGCCGGCCGAGGTACAGGAAGGCCGTGTAGTCGCTGACCCGCGAGGCCTGCTGCATGTTGTGCGTGACGATCATCAGCGAGTAATCGCCGCGCAGCTCGCGGATCAGGTCTTCGACCTTGCTCGTGGCGATCGGATCGAGTGCCGAGCAGGGCTCATCCAGCAGGAGCACTTCCGGTTCGGCGGCGATCGCCCGGGCGATGCACAGCCGCTGCTGCTGCCCGCCGGAAAGGCTCTGCGCGCTCTCTTGGAGGCGGCCCTGCACTTCGTCCCACAGCGCCGCCCCGGTCAGCGCCTGCTGGCAGACGTCGCGGACGAGTTGCCGGTTCCGTTCGCCGTCGATCCTCAGGGGATAGACCACGTTCTCAAAAATGCTCATTGGAAACGGATTGGGCTTCTGAAAGACCATTCCCATCCGCTTGCGGAGTTCGATCACATCGACGTGCTTGCCGTAGATCGGATCGCCGCTAAGGTGCATCTGCCCTTCGGTGCGGACCGTATCGATCAGGTCGTTCATCCGGTTGACGCTCCGCAGCAAGGTCGATTTGCCGCAGCCGCTGGGGCCGATGATCGCAGTAACCTTGCCGCGCGGAATCGGCATCGTGATGTTGAACAGCGCCTGCTTGGCCCCGTACCACAGGTTGAATCGGTCGATTTGCACCGCGGCTGGTTCGGCGAGCACGCTCCCGTGGATCACTGGCTCCATCGATTCACCGCCGGCAATCGCATCGAGCCGGCTGCCAGCGGGGCGGCTCGTAGCAAGCGCAACCGGAGTGGCGCCACTGGCAGCGGGTTGAGAAGTCGTGTCGTTGGCCATGAATCGTTCCCGCCTCCAGGGTAGTCGTATGGTAGACCATCTCCCGGATGGCGCGGAGGTCGCACGATGAGGTTACAGCCAGCGTGATGCTACACGCCGCTTGTTAAGATTTGCAAAACGGCGTGTGTAGGCTGTACACCAACTACGACTGCGAGATGGGCAAATAGCGGTTCGGCGCGTTGAGCACCAGAATGGCGGCCGCCGCGCAGAATGTGCGGCTGGTGATGCAGTGATGGCCGGTCCAACTCCCATCGCTGTTTTGCACGGCGACGACTTTGTCCCGCACGGTCGGGTACCAGGTCGCCCAGTCGTCTCCCCCTTTCTGGAGCATCGTCTCGGTGATCAGGTGGAACGCCAGGTACTCTTCGCCGCCGGCCTGGGAGAAGGCCGTGTTGTCCCGCTTGATGAACGCCACCACGTCCGCGAAGGCCTTCTTGGCGACCTCATCGTCTTCCATCCCCAGGGCGTACAGCACGCGAATGCCGGTGGCGTTCTTGTAGAGCTTGTGCATCCAGCTTCCCTGGTGCCGGGCGAGCTCCGACTGCATCTGCTGCACCAGGTGCTTGGCGGTCAGGTCAGGCGACCCGCCGACCTTCATCCCCGCCATGTGTGCCGCCCGCAGCGACACCCAGCCCATCACGGTGCCGAGCATCGGGGCCCACGACTGATCCCCCCAATTGCCGCTGGCCGACTGACTGCCGACGATCGCCGTGACGACCTTCTTGAGTGCGTCGCGGACCGGCTCGGTGTCCCATCCTTCGCCGATCACTTCCGCCAGAAACGTTGCCGCGAAGAAGGAGTGGGCATGCCGCCCAATCTTGTTCTGAAGCTGCGTGCCCACGACCGACGTAATGTCATCCTGCGGCATATTCTCGGCGGCCCGCAGCAGGAACGAAAGGATCCGCTGCACCTCGCGGCTCCGCGCCCCTTCGACCGGCGTATTCCCCTGCGACATGAGGGCCAGGCCGACCATGGCGGTGCAGCCGATGTCGGTCGGCTGGCCGATATCGACGCCGCAGCCGCCGTCGCGGTGCATGGTCTTCATCAGGAATTCGTCGCCGCGGCGGATCGCCCGCTCACTGGCTGGCGTGAACTCGTTGAACGTCGTCTGCTCGGGGGGCTTTTTGCCGCTGGCTTCGTTGTCGCTGACCTCGCCGGGCTCGCCGGCCTCCTGGCCATGTGCCAGCAGGGACGGAACGAGCAGTGCCGACGACGCCGCCAGCAGGTCGCGACGAGTGAGGTTCATTCCAAGTCTCCGTTTGCGGTGGCCGGCCTCCATCTGCCAGACGGCCCGCGGCCCCGGTTCGTTTCCGATGGATCTGGAATTGATTATCGGAGAGAGGAGCGGGGTCGTCAACGTAAAGCGGGCTGGGTGCTCCAGTCCTTGAGCGAAAGCTGCCCCCCTTTGCGCAAGGCTGGCCAGGGTCACCGAGGCGCTAATCGGCGGAATGTCAAGAATTCTTTGTTTCGCCAGGCTGAACGGCGGCTGAAGCCGCTCTGCGTCACTCCACCTCGTGCACATCGTGCAGCACGCCCCGCGGCACACAAACGGTCAGCACCGTCAGCTTGCCGACCGCCTTGTGCTTCACGCCGCGGGGGACGTAGACGACGACCCCTTTGTGAACCTCGATCTCGTTGTTGTCGAGGATCATCGTCCCCTCGCCGTCGATGATGTAGTACACCTCATCGGTTTGGGCGTGGTAGTGGAGCTTGGCGTTGTCGATCTCGACGTGATGCACCTCGGCCGCCGCGCCGTCGCTCTCCTCGATCAGCGGGCGAATCTGGCCGCACGTCTCGCGCCACGGCTCGACTTCCGCCGGATCGCGACGCAGGTATTTTGCTTGGGCTTGGGCCGTTTTCATGGGAGCCTCCGGGAGCGGGTTCGCCAGATTTCGGGCAATGGCGGCATGCTAGCACAACCGCACGCCCGTCGCTCGTTTGGCGGCTTGCGGTCCGAGGGGCAGGAATCTTGAACTCACCTTAGCCTGCTGCCGATAAAGAGGAAGTGGCAAGCTGTAACGATCCAGCAAGGTTTGGCGGCCGGCAAAGGGAAAACAAATCTTTTCACGTCCAGACGACGGGAGCAAGCCATGGATGGCGACGAACGTGAGCCGATCGATGAAGACGCCGTGCAGCCCAGGATCAAGCCGCGCCGCATCGACGCCGCTCATTCTTCCTTGCCGGGCAGCGAATCGCCGGCTCACGCCCCCGCCGGGGTGAATGCCCACGCCCTGGCTGGCGACGCGCATCTCGCGACCGACGAAGCGCCCGTCTTTCACGAACTGCCGCTGGCGGACTCGGCCGGTTGGGCCGCGCCGCTTGCGCCGCCGACGAGCGACGACGTGTCGCTGGAGGCCGAGCAACTGGCCGATGCCCTGGCGGAGCAGCTTCGCGAGCTCGATGAGCGGCAGGCGGCGCTCGCCGCCCGCGAGGCAGAACTGGAAAACGAATGGCGGGCCTGTCGAGCGTGGCATCAGGAGCAGCTCGCGGCATTGAGCGAGCGGGAATCGCTCCTGTCGCGCCGCACGGTCGAGATGGATGTCTTCACACGCCGCGAGGAAGAAGTGGCCGAGCGGCTCCGCCACTGCGAGGCGGAGGAGCTGGCACTCGATGAACGGGCGGGAAAGCTCAACGAGCGGGAGGCGAGCCTGGTCGCCCGCGAGCACGAGCTTCGCGACCGCCGCCAGCAGGTCGAGCGGGAGGCGGCCGCCCTCACCCGCGCGCAGCAGCTTTGGCAGCAGACTAAGACGCACGACGAACAGGCCCTCGATCGCCACGGCCGCGAGCTCGAGGCTCAGCTCGACGAGCAGCTTGCCGAGCGAATGGCGGAAATCGACGCCACCAAGACGCAGCTTGCCGAGCAGGCCCGCGCGATCGAGCACGACCGGGCGTCGCTCCGCCGCGAGCGCGACCAGTGGGAGCAGGAGCGCGAACATGACGATCGTCAGCGGTCGCACGAGCTGCGACATCGCGAAGAGGAACTCGAGCAGCGGATGACTGCCGTTTCCGCCCGCGAGACCGCTCTCGACACGCAGCAGGCCGCGCTCGAGCAGCTCCGCGGCGAGATGACCGCCGCCTATCGCCAGGCGCTCGAGATGCGGCTGATTGCCGAGCAGATCTGGGCACAGCTCAAGGGGCTGATGACGCCGGCCGAGATCACGCAGTCGCTGGCGCAGCTCCGGCTCAGAATGGCCGAGCAGTACGAGCAGGAAGAGCAGGCCCTGGCCGCACGCAAGGAAGAGCTGCTCGCTCTGGCCGACAAGCTGGCCCAGCAGCACGCCGCGCTCAAGGCCCAGCGGATGGAATTCCTCGCCTGGCGCAAGACGCAGCAGGAAGAGGTCGCCCGCCAGGCGGAGCATCTCTGCCGCCGGGTGCAGGAGCTGAGCGAGGAGCGGAAGGCGCTGCGCAAGGCAGCATGACGTGTGACGGCCCAGAAGGCCCGTCCTACATGGCGTGACGCGTCTGGCTATGATGGCGGAATCCACTTCGCCTATCGGAGCCGAGCCATGTTCCGCCCCCTGTTTTTGATTGCCGCCGCTTTCTCGTTCGTCACCATCGCCGTCGCTGCCGACGACGACGGCTTTGAGCCGCTCTTTTCCGACGATGGCATTCCCAAGGGCTGGGTCGTCACTACCTGGAACGACCTGTCCAAGAAATCCGACGCCGGCGACGTCTGGGAAGTGCAGGAGGGCGTGCTGCATTCCGGCAAAAGCCGCGGGACGTGGCTGGTGAGCGAGAAGGAGTACGCCGACTTCGAAATCAAGTACGAATTCAAGCTGACCGAAGTCGGCAACAGCGGCCTGGCCCTGCGAGCGCCGATGAAGGGAGACCCGGCATTCGATGGGCTCGAGCTGCAAATGGCCGACTTCCGCTACAACACGAGTGCCAAAGACTCCGAGCTGACCGGCGGCATTTACCGGGCGATCGCTCCCACGAAGCAGGTCTACAAGCCGACCGAGTGGAACAGCATGCACGTCACGCTCCGCGGCAATCGGCTGAAGGCGGTCCTCAACGGCGAGACGATCCAGGACGTCAACCTCGACGACTACCAGGACACGGTCAAACGCCACGACGGCAATGACGCCCCGCCGATCAAGGACCGCCCGCGGAAAGGGCACATCGGCTTTCAGCACCTCTCGCGGAACAATGAGCCGGTGATGATCCGCGGGGCGCGGATCAAGGAACTGAAGTAAGGTAGGGCGGCGTCAAGCGAGTGAAGCGAGTGCCGGCCCGCCACTTGAAAATCCGAAATCCGAAGGTCGAAATTCAAAACAAGCACGAAGGCATTAAACGCGAATGATCGAAACGGTCGTCGCCGGCCCTGGTTTCGGTCATTTGGATTTTGAGTTTTGAATTTGTTTCGAATTTCGATCCTTGGATTTCGTGCTTCTTTCGGATGACATCGTTCAAAAACTATCACGTGCCCACCGAGCTGGCCGGTAAGCCGCTCTCGCAGGCGCTCAAGCGGCTGCTGGCAGGCAAGTCCTGGAACGAAGTGAAGCGGCTGATCGCGTCGCGGCACGTGCAGATCAACGGCAACCTGTGCCTCGACGAAGCGCGGAAGCTGACGACCAAGGACGTCGTCAAGGTCTGGGAGCAACCGCTCGCCAAACCGGCTGGCGAAGGGGACGTGCGGATCGTCTACGTCGATGAGCACCTGGTCGTCGTCGAAAAGCCGGCGGGTGTGACGACCCTGCGGCATGCGGAGGAGCGCTCCTGGCCGGCCCGCCGCAAGCAGCTCCAGGCGACGATCGACGAGCTATTGCCGCGGGTCTTGGCCAAACATCTTGGCTGGAACGTGGATACGAACCCGAAGCGCGAGCGAGGGCCCGCCCGCAAACCGGCCCGCGTCCGCGGCAGTCGCTCCCGTGAAGCCGCGCTCCGCTTGCCCCGCGTCCGCGCCGTCCATCGCCTCGACCGCGACACCAGCGGCCTGATGGTTTTCGCACGCACGCCGTCGGCCGAGCAGGCGCTGATCCGGCTGTTTGCCAAGCATAAGATCGACCGTGCTTACCTGGCGGTGGTCCATGGCCATCCGCAGGAGCAGTCGATCGATACGCTGCTGGTGCGGGACCGGGGAGATGGGCTGCGGGGCTCAATAAGTAGCAGGCACACTCCGTGTGCCGTCGCCGACGAGCGCAGCGAAGTCGGTCAGCGGGCCATTACCCACATCAAGCCGCTGGAAACGATCGGCCTCTATTCAATCGTCGAATGCTCTCTGGAAACCGGGAGGACGCACCAGATCCGCATCCATCTCTCCGAGATCGGCCACATGCTCTGCGGCGAGAAGACCTACACGCACCCTCTCGGCGGCCGGCCGCAGCCCGACGACAGCCGCGCCCCGCGCCACGCCTTGCACGCTGCCGAATTGGGCTTCGTCCATCCTCTTACCGGCCAGAAGCTGGTTTTCAAGAGCCGCTGGCCGAAGGAGCTGGCCGCGTGGCTGACTCGGCTGCGCCAATCAGCGAGCCGCAATACTCCGGACACGGAAAACGCGGAAAACACGGACGGACGCGGCCAATAGACATCGCCCCCGGTCCCAAGTGTGTATTCATCGCCATGACCGAAGTCTCCCGACACCGACTTTAATTCGGCATTCGCCACCTGCTCATAGTGATGCTCGTTGTGGCAGCGTTGTCTGGGGCCGTGGCTCCCTTACTCCGGGACTTGACGACCGGCCAATGGCAGCAATTGGGGCTTCGCGGTGCGATTGGCACCGTCTGTGCCGGCATAGTTGTGCTGGTGCTCATGCGCAGGAGACTGGCCATCGAACGCTGGCTGGGACCCTCAGCGTCTCCGTCCAAAAGACGAACCGCCGACCAACACTGCAGCCGCCGGCACTGCGGTTCCGCTCGGGCTACAATAAGAGCCACCCTTCCAATCCCCATTCTCCCGCCACAAGAGCGAGCGATGATCCATTTCCGCGCCGCCTCGGTTCTGCTCTCCGTCGTCTTTGTCGCCGCCGCGATCGCTCAAGAGCCGTCGAAGCAGCCGGCGGCCAAACCCAAACCCAAACACACCAACCGCCTGGCCAAAGAGACCAGCCCCTACCTCCTCCAGCACGTCCACAACCCGGTCGATTGGCACCCGTGGGGGGAGGAGGCCCTGGCGAAGGCGAAGAAGGAAGGCAAGCCGATCTTTTTGTCGATCGGCTATTCGAGCTGCCACTGGTGCCACGTCATGGAGCGCGAGTCGTTCATGGATGAGGAGATCGCCAAATTCATGAACGAGAATTTCATCTGCATCAAGGTCGATCGCGAGGAGCGCCCCGACATCGACTCGATCTACATGACCAGCCTCTACACCTACAACCGGCTGGCCGGCTCGCGGGCCGGCGGCGGCTGGCCCCTGTCGATGTTCCTCACCCCCGA
>DATKDU010000356.1:0-12252 GCA_035512595.1 Pirellulaceae bacterium | reverse complement strand
CTTGGCGGGCGGTCTGACGCTGGCCTGGATGTGGCCGCCTCCATTGCACTGCACCTACATCGGCAATCAAGGCGCCGCCTATTTCACGGGGCGATGGGGGAATTCGACGCCAAGCACCAGTCAAGTGATCCTCTTTCGAGAAATCGTCGCGCTATTCGCCTCGACGACGCATTTCTACAAGAACCTGATCTACGAACATACGATGTTTCGCTATGATTGGCATCGCGACGCCAGTGGACCGCCGGCCATGACGATTGCCGACCAGCACTCGTACAAGGACGACCTGCCCCCATACGGACACCTGCTTCATTTTGCGCTCCGGCTGGAGGACGTTTGGACCAATGAGGTAATCTCGCGACTCGGCACCGAGCTCTCCGCCGGTCGCACGCTTAGCTTTCCTTGCCGTAAGAGCACGTTCACCGAAATGTTGGCCGGGGTCGCGAGCCGCAATGATATGCGGGAAATACGACTGAATCAAAGCCAGGTGGAATTCGTCTATGACGATAGGACGGATTCGCTGGCAATTCGCGAATTGGGCAGCTTTCAAGCAAAACGCGGAGTGCTGAAGTTTGAGCAGCACGACGCGACTTGGTTCAGCAGGCAGGGCAAGTTTCGCATCGACTACCAGCACCTCGGCAATGCGAAGGCATTCTTGTACTATCTAGCGATGGCGGTTTCCGCCCAGTAACTTCGGTTCACATCTGCAACACATGAGCCCATCCTAACCAGAGGCTCAATCGCCACTCGCCCCACCGCCTGCTCCGCCAGACGCTCGTCCTGCCCGGCGGGATTACGAATTCCGCCGAGAAGATAGGGCGGCTGGTCCTGCGCGTTGAGATGCCGGCCGGCGAGCGGTAAACTGCCGTTGGATGAACCCAACGCCGTTCGGCGTGGGGAGGGAACTTGCGCGAGATTGCTAACCACGATCTGACTCCGGCTGACATCCCGGCCCACGACGCTGACTGGGACACGGTTGCCGAGTTCGCGCTGACCTTTAATCCCGAGTTATTCACCTCCCCACGATTGTAGCGTCCGTGGCGGTGTGAACGCGGCGATGGGTGCGGCGACGTGAGAAACGGCCGGCCGGCGCGGCAGGGCCCCCTTTCCCCCACAGTAGCTGTCGAGGCGGCGCGGGCCAGATTGCGGTGGCGTCAACTCCCGCAAGACCAGCGTCAGGTGCGCATGCGCCGGCGGCGGCATCCACTCGCGTCGCGTCGGGCCGCGCGGTTTCCAGCGGGCGGGCAGTCGCCAGCGCGCCAGGCACTCGGCCAGCGATTGCCAGAACGGCGTGACTGCGCGGGCCAGCCACAGCACCAGCCGACGCGAATGTTTCGTCAGCCGACCGCCGGCCTTGAGCACCGACTGCTGAAACCGCTTCAGATCCCAGCACGCTCTCTCGTTCGTCTCCAGTTCCGTCCGCAACAGCGAGTTCAGGTTGTAGGCCAAGAGCGACAACAGGAGCAGCGCCTCGTTCTCGTAGAAGCCCGGCAACGACAGGTGCAGTCCCACGGCCGCGTGAAACTCTCCCAGCCGATCCTCGAACGTGCCGCGGCGACGATAGTGCTCCAAGACCTCCCAGCCCGACTTCTCTTTCTTGGTCCAACTCGTCACCAGGAAGAAATAGTCCGGCATCAGCTTCAGTTGCCCCGTGCGCGGATCGCCGACAACCAGACGGCCACGATCGCCGAGTGGGACAAAGAGCTGCTCCCCCTGGAACTGGCCGACCTAAAGTCCGCCAACTTCGACCTGGGGCTCCTCGGTTTTTCCGAGGACGACCTGGCCAAGTGGCTGCAGCCGGTGCAGGACGGGCTGTGCGATCCGGACGAGGTACCGGCCCCGCCGGATGCGGCGACCACCAAGCCGGGAGACATTACGCCAACCTCGGCAACTATCCTCCCGTCCTCAAGGGCGCACGACCTGTATTTCTCCCAGGGAATCGTGTGGGACAAGATGCATCCGGTGCTGACGAGGAAAGACTTCCTCGGGTGCTTCGAGATCTGTTTCTACGGGTGGAAGCTCGGCGCCGGACACAAGTTCTTCGGCCCCGCCAACGTGCCTGATCTGTGGCACGTCAAAAAGGTCAACCCGCAGTCAATGATTCATTTGACGGAGAAGAGCGTCGAGCTGGCCGTCCGCGCCAACGCCCGCGCAGGAGCTTAGGACCTGCGACAGGACGTCCAGAGTGTCACGCACAGGGAGGGAGCCATGTCTCATCTGATCATCGGCCGAGCCGAAGGCGAGGCGGTTCTCATCGACTTGACCCCGCTGGGCGTGGCCGGCCGCCAGCGGGTCGAGCAAGCGGCGGCGAGGGTGAGGGAGAGCGGGCTGGATGTCGAAGTTCAGCAATTCTCCGGAGAGGGAAATCCTTCCTAGTCATTGTGGTCCGTCGGCTCGTCGTCATCGGGGTTGACGTCCGCCTCGTCAAGCGTAAGTAACACGATGAGAGTGTCCAGGCTTCGTGCTGGCATGTATTCCTCAAGGAGAGGAATGCGATAAAAGTCGTCTCGGTCGTACAACTCAAACCAATTTCGGACCAATCCGTCGTCTACGACACAGACGTCCGAACCTGACTCGAATTCATCCCAGGACTCTTGGGCCGTGCGTGGAAGGCGCCCGCGTTTTGGGTAGATCTGTGCCGCGATGAGAGAGTCGGAGGGAAACATCCAGGCCACGGCACCGTCCTTGATGCCGGCCACGGCGCATGGGAAATCGGTAAGTCGCACGCACCGGATCATCGTGCTTAAAAGCGAAACTTGAAAGTCGTTCGCGACATCGATCAGCCGGTCAATCGACAGTTGGCCCGCCTTAGCAATCGGCGCAATGAGTCGTGTCGGTAGTAACAGGTTTGCCGCAAACGCGTCGGCCTCACGCTCAACCAGTGGTCCGCTGAAGTTTTCGCTTGAAGAAGGATGTGCCTTGCCGCCACGAAGCAAGTATTCGCGGTGCGCGTCGATAAAATAGTGCCCCAGCTCGTGACTGACCGAAAACCTGGTTCGAGGATGATGCGTCCCCGGCCGCGTCCAAAGATCGTACTTCGTGTTGTAAAAGAGCAGGAACTTCTTCCGCGAGCGGTGGTATTCCAGCTTGCCGTCGTATTTGTTCCCAAGGTTTCGGCCACCAGCAACCAACAGCGGCGATTCGAAGCGAACGATGTCGAGTGGATCGATCGGCTGTTGTCGGCTGCCGACGATCTCATCCGCCAGCCGGCTGGCCCGTTCCAGCCGAACCTTCTCCTTCGTCCATTCCAGTTTGCTCTTCATCTTCCTGGCTCAACAACTCGTCGCGTAATTCGTCCTCGATGGCGTCGGCACTTTTATCGCTTTCGCCTTCGTTCCGGTGCATGCATACGAGCCCCTCTTCGACTTCACTCACGTCGATCTCATCGTCCCACACCGGTTCCCCCATGGCATCATCCCATGGGGCAGTATTGCCGGACGTGACCAGGTCTACGATTGACCGTATCTGCTCCTTGCTCATTGGATCGGCCGGTGCCGCATCGAATGCGGCATCTGCCTCGTCGTCGGTCATCGGACAAAGGCCTTCGCGTTTTCTGAGCTTCTGGATCATCTCCTTCAATTGCTTTTCTGGGTCGTTCATGGCTTCCCCTTTCGGTTGCTTGCGTCCCAGTTTCGCATGTAGTCCATGATCTTCTTCTTGACCTTGCTCTTTACGGTATCGACATTGCCTCGTGGCTTTCCATATTTCCGGGCAAGCCTCATGATGTCCGGGTCGCCGCCCGACAGGAACATGTTGATCCCGATCGTGCGCTCGAAGCCGGTTAGCTTGTTGAAAATGAAGTCCTTTAGGGCGTCCAGCCGCTTGTACTCCTTGGAATCGACGTCAGGCACATCCTCCTCGCAGTCCTCAGCGGGGTCGTACTGCGGTTCATACTGTAATTCTACGGCGGCGTGGCGCTTCTCGCCGCGCAGGTAGCTCATCAGCGCATTCCTGGCAATCTTGAGGAACCAGCCGCGGATGGTCTTGCGCTTTGGGTCGATCCGGTCTGAGAACCGCCACAGGTTAATAGCGGCCTGATTGAATACGAAGTCGATCTCCGAGGGACTCAGCTCGTTCGAGGAAATCTTGCTCAGGAAGCCCCGAACCTTGAGGCCATAGACCGTGAGAAGCTCTTCCAGCGCGCTTTCATCCTTGGCAATTAGCCGATGGATGAGGTTTACCTCTGCATCCGTGGGCGGATCGGGTTCAACCATCGCTGCCGCCTCCTTCTTAATACGCAGCGATCTTAACCGGAAAAAAAGGCAGGAAAAATGGTGGGGCGGTTAAGTTTGGCGGATTTGCCTGCGTTTTGCTTGTTGTCAGGCGACCACTTCGGCTCGCCGACGAGACTAAAGGAGTGCAGCATGGCGAATTTGAAGACTGTTCGGCTAAAGCCCAATCCACCGGGAAAGGACAGAACCCGTCGCGGCGGTGCATCACAGACGCAATTGGGGGCCGAGTGGATCGACCTCCAGAACACCAGCGGCCAGTCCCTCAGCCTTACCGGCGTGGCCATCTACCATATCGCCTACGGCTCTGGCCATCCCAATGGGCAATGGGAGAAGGTGACTGACCTTTCAGGGTCCGTGCCTGCCAATCAGACCCTGCGGGTGCATTCCGGCAGCGGACCTCTTGCTCAGCTGCGTCCTGAAGACATTCAAGGTGCCGAACTTCATCGCTTCACGAACCGCGATCAGTTCGTCTGGAACAACGCGGAGGGCGACTGCGCCGCGCTGACCATGGCCGCCAAATTCGATCCGTTCGACAAGGCGTGCTACGACCCCAACCCGCCGGAGGGCGTTGTGCTCGTACGACAAGGCGACAAGCTCGTCGTGTCCACCGTGTCGGCGGCGTATGCCCGTCGATAAACCAGGGCGGCGTCGTGCCGCCCTTTTCCATTTCTTGATCTACGAGGACCCTACACCATGAAGTTCTTGCACTGGGAATTTGACCTGGAGGCCGGCGATGTTTTGCAGGTCGAGCTCAATAAGCAGGCCAACGTTCGCCTTCTCGACGGCAACAACTTTCACGCTTACCGCACTGGCCGCCAGCATCGGTACCACGGCGGCCTGGCCAAGCAGAGTCCGGTTCGGCTTCCGGCGCCGCACGCTGGCCGCTGGCACATCGTGGTTGACCTCGGGGGCTACGCGGGCAGCGTACAGGCCAACGTGACGGTGATCTGAACTTGACGACCGCTTGCTCTCGCAAGCGGTCGCTACACCAGCGGCAGCCTGGTCACGATCGAGCACGACCCGGCTAGACGGGCCAGCGGTACTTCAAGGCGATGGAGGAGTGGCGGGGTCAGGCGCCAACGCTTTGAATGTGCTTGGCCGGCAGGCTGGCCTGAGAATAGGGTTGTACGTACACCCGATCCTCCCTGATTTGGTCCGATTTTACCCGTTTGCGGCAGCCTGGCAACGAGCGAGCACGACCCAGCTATGACCGGTTGCACCAAAAGGTTGCACCGGGGGAATTTCTTCCAGCCGGTTGCACCACGGTTGCACCGAACCGCTTTTCGGCTCACTGGCAAGACGCGGCCAATCGTCGTAAGTCCTTACCATATAACAGCGGAGGGCACGGGATTCGAACCCGCAACCGATTGCTCGGCATCTGATTTCGAATCAGACCGCTCACCATTCGCTTACCCTCCACACGTTTTTTAGCGTGTGACCCAAGTTCCGGCAAGACAACCGCGCCCCGCGCGAGGTTCGGCCATTGGGCTGCCTCCCGCGTCTCGCCAATCGACTGCCGCCGCAACAGGCCTCCCCTCACAAGCGCCCCGGCCCGAGCGTACGATAGAACCGGTCGCTCACTCATCCTGTCCCTTCCCGTGCCATGTCCCACGATTTGTACGAAAACCCGCTGATCAGCCGCTACGCTTCGCGCGACATGTGCCGCCTGTGGGGGGAGCAGCGGAAGTTCAGCACCTGGCGGCGGTTGTGGGTGATCCTGGCGGAGGCGGAAAAAGAACTGGGGCTGGCGATCACGGACCAGCAGATAGCGGAATTGAAGGCTCACGTTGAGACAATCGATTTCGCGGCTGCCGCGGCCTACGAGAAAAAACTGCGGCATGACGTGATGGCCCACGTCCACGCCTACGGCGACGTGTGTCCCACGGCGCGGCCGATCATCCACCTCGGCGCGACGAGCTGCTACGTCACCGACAACACCGACCTGATCCTGATGCGCGAGGGGCTCACCATGATTGCCGGCCGATTGGCCGCGACCATCGACGCCCTGGCTGCGTTCGCCCAGCAGCATCGCGACCTGCCCTGCCTCGGCTTCACCCACCTTCAGCCCGCCCAGCCCACCACCGTCGGCAAACGGGCCTGCCTGTGGGCGTACGATCTGGCGCTCGATCTGGCCGAAGTCGAGTTCCGCATCGCCTCCCTCAAGGCCCGCAGCGTCAAGGGAACCACCGGCACTCAAGCCAGCTTCCTGGCGCTCTTCCACGGCGACCACGACAAGGTCCGCGGCCTGGAACAACTCGTCGCCAAGAAGCTCGGCTTTGACACCAGCTATGCCGTCACCGGCCAGACCTACTCGCGAAAGATCGATTCCCAGGTGATCGACACGCTCAGCGGCATTGGCCAGTCGGCGAGCAAGCTGGCGACCGACCTGCGGCTGCTGCAGTCGCGAAAGGAAATCGAGGAGCCGTTCGAGGCGGACCAGATCGGCTCGTCGGCAATGGCGTACAAGCGGAACCCGATGCGGAGCGAGCGCATCTGCGCCCTGTCGCGGTTTGCGATCAGCTTGCAGTCGAGTGCCGCCGCGACGGCCGCCACGCAGTGGATGGAGCGGACGCTCGACGACAGCGCCAATCGCCGGCTGGTGATTCCGCAGGCATTTTTGGCGGTCGATGCGATCCTGATCCTGCTGCAAAACGTCGCCGGCGGCCTGGTCGTCTATCCAAAGGTCATCGCCAGGCACCTGGCGGAAGAACTGCCCTTCATGGCGACGGAAGACCTGCTGATGGCGGCAGTCCAGGCCGGCGGCGATCGCCAGCAACTGCACGAAGTCATCCGCCGCCACAGCCAGGCGGCGGCCGCCGTCGTGAAACAGGAAGGCAAGCCCAACGACCTGCTCGCGCGATTGGCCAGCGATGCGGCATTCGCCAAAGTGGATGTGAATGCGGCGATGGACCCGGCGCAGTTCGTCGGCCGGGCGCCGGAGCAGGTGGATGAGTTTGTGGCGCATGTCGTGGCTCCCATTCGCCAGCGATACGCAGACGCCATCGGCGCTAGCGCGGCGGAGTTGCGGGTGTGAGTCGGAGGTCGGTATTCGGGTTCAAAGTTCCGAGTTGTGGTACTAGGTACTCGCTAGCGCGGCGGGGCCGCAGCGAAGTGGGTGAAAACTGGCGGCGGCATTAGCAGAATAATGGGGGCAGAATAATGGGGAACAGAATAGGAGGATTCGGGGAGCGGCGCAAAAGTTGTCTGCTCCTTGACTCTTTCCTCCCCCCCCGGGTCTGCATTATTCTGCCCCCATTGTTCTGCTGTTCCCCCTTGCATCCCCAAGCTCAACACCATCGCCGCCGCCTAGATTTCCGCGCCAAAAAACAGCAAGCCGACGGACAACGGTGTACTCGGTTCGAGTCCTCG
Organism: Pirellulaceae bacterium; assembly: GCA_035512595.1. Lineage (GTDB taxonomy): Bacteria > Planctomycetota > Planctomycetia > Pirellulales > Pirellulaceae > DATKDU01. Next base: position 4,654 of record DATKDU010000356.1, on the reverse strand, counting down.
ACGCCGAAAAACCGAACCTCTGGCCTCTATCCCGTATCCCCATTCCCTGCGTCCTCCGCCCAGCGGAAGCGCCCCGTGTCGGTGCTATAGCGGTCGAAGACCCAGTGAAAGTCGTAGGGCGGCGTGAGAATTCCCGCACTGACTCGCAAAAACAGCTCCAAGAAGTGCTGGCGATCGGATTGAGTGCGCAGTTTTCGCTCCTCCGGCGTGCGCGAAGTGCGATCCCGCTTGATTTCCGCCTCGACGCGCTCTTCCACCCGGTCGGCAATCAGGTCGAGATCGCGCAGCAGCCGGTAGAACCGCGGCCGGGCTTCAGGCTTGATCCCCTCCCGTTCCGCGGCCGCCCGATAAGCGGTTTGGCGCTTTTTTTGGCGACGAGATCGTTCGACTTGCGCTTGCGCGTGGAATGCGGAACTCTTTTTCCCATTGGCCTTTCCGTTCTGCGGGGAGAATTCCGGCGTTTTTTTCTTTAATAAGTGCCCCGTCGATTGCGGATTGCAGATTTCGGATTGCGGATTGGCAGTAGCGCCATTTGGGACTCGGAGTTCCGGATTCGGGATTTCATCGCATGTCGCCGGCTGCTCATTGGTCATTGGGACTTGGTCATTGGTCATTGGGACTTGGTCATTGGTCATTTCCTTTCGGCACACGGTCGCATCGTCATGCTGCGCCCGGCTCCGCACCCACTGCTCTCCCGCCCCGGCCAGCTTGCCGGCCTGGTTGACTGCCGCCAGGGCGACGGCCATGAAGCCCGGCTTGGGGGTGACGGAGCGCTGGGAGATCGTGCGGCGGGTGGTGTTCTGGCTCTCGTCGATGTAGGTCTTCGTTTCGCCGGAGGAGATCATGTCCGCCTGCTCGAAGCACTTGTCGCGGATGCGGACCAGCCACTGGCGGGTCTCGTGCGTCGCCAGGTTGATCTGCTGCTGGTCGGTCATGCCGGGAATGTCGTAGGGGACGGTGCTCTTCCAGGCGCGGACCTCGCGAACGATCTGCAGGATGCGGACCTGCGACAGGCCGAAGATTTCGGCGACCAGGTGCTGCGACATCTTCTCGAAAACCACCGACTCGTAAATCTGCAGGTCGCGGAGCCGGGGGACCTTTCGCGGCAAGAGCTTCTTCATGTCGCTGACGCGCTCCTGGCGGTCGCGCATCGAGTTGCGGCGGCGTTTTTTCGCTTTCGGCCGCGGCTTTTTGTCCGCCGGGGGCGTGTCGGCACTGGCTGGACTCGCCGCGGCCAGTTCCGGGTCCCGGATATCGGCTTCCGAGTTTGGCGGCGCGAGATCGGCCGGTTCGATCGTGAACCTGGGACCTGACGCAGGGTTTTCCTGAGTCTCTGCGGAGCGAGGCATCGGCTGCGGGCGGCCGTTGGCGTGAGGAAGCGTCTGCATGGCGTGTCTCCGGGAATGAGTCTTGCGGGATGGGGACCGAGGGACTGTCCCCTGTCTGATTAGATGCAGGGGGTGTGACACCTTTGGTCACTTGAATTGTCGCCTTGGGCAGGGTAATTGCTGTAAGTCCATATATGGACATAAGTACCGTTTTCCCAGAATCTTGACGAATTCGAGAATAGACCCTTGCCAGAGGAGCGAGAAACTGGTGTTGGCAGTAAGATCACAGCCATGACGACGCCCATTTTTCACATCACCAAGTGTCTCTGGCTGGGGCCGTTTGCCTCGCCCCAGCGGCTATCGCAGCTTCGCGAGGCGGGCATCACCCACGTGCTCAACGTCAGCGAAGCTCCGAGCGTCTTGACGGTCGCGCAATCGGGCCTGGCGGACATTCGCTGGCATCCGCTGGAAGATTTGAGTCAACTCCCCGTAGAGGAAACGCTGGCCTGCCTGGCCGAACTGCACACGATGGCAACGCTTGAGGCGAGCCGCGTGTACGTCCACTGCATCGCCGGGCAAAACCGCTCGCCGACGGTTCTTTGGCTGTACCTCGTGGCCTGCGGCATTGGCCCCGACGAGGCGAAGGAAGTAATCGGTCGCCGTGCGCCCGATGCGGTCCCTGGGCATGGGCGGCTCGTGTCGGCTGAACTGATTGCCGCCGCCCAGGATCACGGACAGCGTAATTTTCTCCCACTGTCGCGGGGGGAGATCATTGAGCCGGCGTGAGGACGATTCGGCTGCATTTGTTGCGATCAGCCAAACGTGACTATATTGACTGCGATGCATTCCCTCGAACTCGTCCCCGATCGCAGCCCGCCGCCAGGCGCCCGCTCCAGCCGCTGGATGTGGCGGGTCACGATTGGCCTTTTGCTGGCGATCATCCTGCTCCCGGCCGTGGGCGTCGGATACTATGCCTTCCTGATCCAGCGGCGTATTCGGATCATTGAGCGATTGGAGGAGGGGCCGTACTTCGTCGTGCACAATCGGTCGGATCGTAACGGCCAGCCATGGGTCCTGCCGAGAATCTGGGAGATCTCGCTGACGACACCGTTTGCGGACAGGACCGAGTTGATGATCGAAGACGTGGTCCAATGTCCTGAGCTAGTTCGCTTGAGCTGGTCCGGGGGATCGATTGGCGATGACGACGTGCGAATGCTGCGGAGGCTGCGGAACCTGAAATCGCTGGAACTGGAGGCGACCGACATTTCCGATGACGCACTGGAAGTGATTGGCCAGCTTCCCGCGCTACGCAAGCTTGATCTCTCGGCTACGCGGGTAACCGATCGGGCCGTGGACGCGCTGGCCGCGATGCCGATGCTCCAACGCGTGCGACTTCAGCATTCCCGCATCAGTCAGGCCGCCGCCGACAAACTGCGGCAGTCGCGGCCGGAACTGGAGGTTGTACATGTGCCGGCGCAAGGGGCGCAGCAGGTTGAGGCCGTGCGCGAGATCATCAAGCGCGGCGGGTTGGTCAGCGAACGCAAGGACAATCCGGCAGTGGCGGCGCTCATGCTGGAATTCAGGTCGCAATTCGCCGACTGGAACGGTATGGACTGGTCGCTGCTGAAGCACATTCCCAGCGTCGAGTTCGTCCGGCTGAGCGGCTTTGAGCGTCCGGACGAGATTGTGGCGTCGCTTGCCGATTTGTCGGGAGTTCGAACCCTGGTGCTGGTTGGCTGTCCGGTCGATCTGTCCCTGATGAAGCGGATTGTCGCCAGCCCAAAGCTGGAGGCCCTCGTGCTCGACGGTTGCGACCTCATGCCGGCCCAGTTGGAGCTGCTGGCGGGTCTGGAACAACTTCAAGACCTTAGGCTTGGCGACAATGTCATCGACGCTGCCGGAATGAGCGCGATTGTCTCCCTTCCCAAGCTGACGAAAGTGAATTTCCGCGACTGCAAGTTTACCGACGGCTTGTTTGAGGCGGTGGCCTTGCCACAGCATTGGGAGTCCCTGGAGATCTATTTGGGCAACCTGACGGATCGCGACGTTGAGCAAATCGTCCGCTGCCAGGGGCTGAACAGGCTATCGCTCATTTCTCATCCTGAAATGACCGAGATCAGCATCGACCGCGCACTCACGTTACCGCGATTGGAGCAAGCCAATATCCGTGGGGATAGAATCCCATACGCCGCGGAGGATCGGCTGCAAGCGGCACTCCAAAAACGGCGCGCGGCGCAATCCGGTTTGCCCGCGGGAAAATGAGGGGTGTGTGGTTAGGGTTCAGGGTTCAGGTACTTGGTACTGAGTACTGAGTACTGAGTATCGGGTACTGGGTACGCCGTACTTGCAACTCGGTACGTTTCCCCTGTCCCCTGACTCCGGTACCCTGTTCACTCTCCCTTGACTCCCGTCCCCATTCCTGCGAGGTCCCAATGCGCACCTATCTAACGCTCGTTCTGGTGTTCACATTCATGGCCGCTCCGCTCGCAGCCCAGGAAAAAGGCCGCTTCGCCCAGCAGCTTCGCGAGCGGCTGGTGGTTGAGACTGACGTGGAGTATGGCAAGGCGGGGGAAATGCCGCTGAAGTTGGATGTGATCAAGCCGAAGGCGGCAGCCGACGAGAGCAAGCGGCGGCCGTGTATTGTCTGGATTCACGGCGGCGGCTGGCAGGGAGGAAACAAGAATAGCGGGTTGGGGAGGATTGGGGCATGGGTCGCCGAGGGGGATTACGTCGGCATTTCGGTCGGCTATCGCCTGAGCGGCGTCGCGACCTGGCCGGCCCAGATTCATGATTGCAAGGCGGCCATCCGCTGGATCCGGGCGAATGCCGACAAGCTCGGCATCGATCCGGAGAAGATCGGCGTGTGGGGCTCGTCGGCCGGCGGGCATCTGGTGTCGCTGCTCGGCACCAGCGGCGACGTGAAGGAACTGGAAGGCAACAACGGCACTCCGGGGGTCAGCAGCCGCGTGGCGTGCGTCGTCGATTACTGCGGGCCGAGTGATTTTTTACGGTTCGCCAGGTCGGGCGCCTCCGCCGCGAACACCAACGGCCCGGTCAGCAAACTGCTGGGCGGACCGGTCAGCGAGAAGCAGGAGGCGGCGAAGGAAGCTTCGCCGGTGACGTACGTCACCAAGGACGATCCGCCGTTTCTCGTCGTTCACGGGACTGCCGACCGCACGGTTCCCTTCGCGCAGGGGGAGACGTTTTACGAAAAGCTGAAAGCGGCCGGCGTGGACGCCACGTTCGTGAAGCTGGACGGCGGCGGCCACGGCATCGGCGGGCCGGAAATCACGGCCCGCGCCAAGAATTTCTTCGACAAGCACCTG
>DATKDU010000355.1:0-5220 GCA_035512595.1 Pirellulaceae bacterium | reverse complement strand
CAGCTCAGCCAAGGAGTGGAAGCACTCGCCCGGCTGATTGAAGCAGTGGAATCAAAGCGATGAGGACTCGCGGAATGTTTTTGTTTCGTCCCGTTGGGCTGCGCGAGCTCGAATTGATCGCGGCAACTGGCTGGCGCTCCTTTCCGCCGCGTCTGCCACAGCAGCCGATCTTCTATCCCGTGCTCACGCAAGCCTATGCGGAGGCGATTGCTCGGAACTGGAACACCAGGGATCCGAATTCCGGTTACGCGGGATTTGTGACGCGCTTTGAAGTTGCAGACGAGTTCGTCAGACGCTACCCAGTCCAGACCGTAGGCAGCCGCGAAGATCAGGAGTTGTGGGTGCCAGCGGAGGAACTAGATGAGTTCAATCGCCACATGATGGGACCAATCTCTGTCGTTGCCAGCTTCTATGGCGAACGCTTCGCTGGCAATCTTGATTCGACAACCAACCTTCCGTCGTCGGTTGTGTGAGTTCAGTATCGACCAATAACTGCGGCAGGCGGGACGCCTGCCCCACGATTACAAATCCTCCAGTGGCATTTGCGCCACCGAGTCTTCCAGCCGCGGCTGGCGGCGGCCGGCGCGATAGGCCCATAGCGAGTCGGCGATATAGACGGCAACCGCCAGCCAGATGAAGCCGAAGCTGATCTGCTTGACCGGATCGAACGCTTCACCGAACGCGAAGACGGCAACCAGAAACTGGATCGTCGGTCCCAAAAACTGCAAAAAGCCGATTGTCACCAGCGACAGCCGCCGCGCGGAGGCCGCGAAGAAGAGCAGCGGAATCGCCGTCGCCACGCCGGCCGCAATCAGCAGCATGTAGACTTCCCATCCGTCTGCCGGGGCTCGCCCGGTCGTTTCCAGCCAGATGACGCCGGCAATGCCGAGCGGAGTCATCAGCAGCGTCTCGGCAGTCAGGCCGATCAGGCTATCGACCGCCACGGTCTTGCGGCACAGTCCATAGAAGGCAAAGGACACCGCCAGGGTCAGCGCGATCCAGGGGAAGCGATCGCCGGCCGTTGCCATCACCAGCACGCCGACGGTCGCCAGCCCGATGCCGATGGATTGCCCGATCCGCAGCCGCTCCTGGAGGACGAGCACGCCCAGGGCCACGTTGGCCAGCGGGGTCAGGAAGTACCCCAGGCTCGACTGCATCACCTGCTCCGTCGAGACCGCCCACAAGAACGCCAGCCAGTTGACCGCGATCAGCGCCGTACTCGCCGCCAGCATTCCCAGCACGCGCGGCGTGCGAAATGCCGCGATCAGTTCCCGCCAGCGATGCTGCGCGGTGACGATCACCGCCAGAAACAAGAACGACCAGATGGCCCGGTGAGCCAGAATCTCCAGCGGCGTGGCCTGGTAGGCAAACAGCGGCTTGAACATGAGGGGGAACACCCCCCACAGACCATACGCGGCCAGGCCGTAGAGAACGCCGAGGCGGACGGCCTGGCCCTTGGCGTGATCATCGTCCACGCGCCGCCTCCCTGGTTGGCGGTGGCACGACCACGAGCCCAATTCCGAGCGCTTGCAAGATCAGGTTATTGGCATATAACGCTGCCAGCGCCGGCATCGCGACATACAGCACGACGCGCAGGTCTACAACCGGACCACCCCACGAGAGTCCCAGGAGGTCGGCTCCGCTACTATAGAACCACAAGACTCCAAGGACGTAAGTAAACGACACAGCGATACCGATAGGCCAATACGAACGGATGGCGCTGGCGAAAAATGCCGGCATTCCGAGCAGCAACATCCCCACGGCGATGATTACGAGAAAGACAACCAGCGGCGCAAACAGGTCATCTCGCATCAGCCAGCGAATAATCGCCAGCGGTAGAACCGCCAGCACCGTCCAAATCATCCACTCGGAGATGCGAAACTGACCAGTGCGAGCGGCTTCGTCGGCCGCAGTGCGTCGAATGCCGAGTTCGATTCCCCGCATACGCCTAACGGGTAGCAGAATCGCATAGATGCCGGTCAGTAAGGCTAGACACACCAAGCCGTTGCGGAAGAAATCAGACCAGCCTGCCATCCAGGGAATGTCGATTTGGGACCAGCCGTGATAAAAACGGTAATAAAAAATTGCAAATTGACACGCATAAAAAGCAATCGCTAGATTGGCTACCCCAAGGGCGCTCAAAGACGCCAGAACTCTGTACCGCAGCGAGTGCTGCGAAAGCGAGAACCAGCACGCCATCCAAACCCCTTGTCCAAGCCAGATTCCCGGGCCAATGAAAAACGAGCGCTGACCAAATCCCGCCCAAGAAAGAAAGAATCCCATCCACGGCATTGCCGAGGCAATCAGTGCATTGGCCGCCAGGAGCAACCCGAGGGCGACGGGCCGCGGCGATGGTGAGCTGAGTCCTCCCATACCCGGCAGTATCGTCGGCCGCCGGCCACTCAGGAAGTCCCGTCACTCCAAATCGACGCGGTGTTTTCGCTGCGCGTCCATCACGCCAGGATGCCTTTGATTACCTCCCCATGTACGTCGGTCAGCCGGTAGTACCGACCTTGGAATTTGAACGTCAACTTGGTGTGGTCAATTCCCAGGAGTTGTAGCAGCGTCGCGTTCAAATCGTGAACGTGGACCGGGTCCTTGGCGATGTTGTACGAAAAGTCGTCCGTCTCGCCGTAGGTCGTCCCCGCCTTGATGCCGCCGCCGGCCAGCCAGATCGTGAAGCAGCGGGGATGATGATCGCGGCCGTAGTCGTCGGCGGTCAGCTTCCCCTGGCAATAGACCGTGCGGCCAAACTCGCCCCCCCAGACGACGAGCGTGTCCTGGAGCATGCCGCGGTCTTTCAGGTCGGCAATCAGCGCGGCACTCGCCTGGTCGGTGTCCTGGCACTGCATCGGCAGTTGCCTGGGCAACTTGAAGTGCTGATCCCAGCCGCGATGAAAGAGTTGGACGAAGCGCACGCCGCGCTCGGCCAGCCGCCGGGCGAGCAAACAGTTGTGAGCAAACGTGCCGGGCTTCTTCACATCCGGCCCATAGCGATCGAGGACGCTCTGCGGCTCGCTCGAAATGTCGGTCAGCTCCGGCACCGACGACTGCATCCGGAACGCCATCTCGTACTGCGCCGTGCGGGCGGCAATCTCGGGATCGCCCTGCGACTTGAGCTTCAGCTCATTCAGCTTCGCCAGGTCGTCGAGCTGCCGCCGCCTCGTTTCGGCGTCGATCCCCGCGGGATTCGACAAAAACAGCACCGGATCGCCGGACGAGCGGAACTTGACCCCCTGGTACTTGCTCGGCAAAAAGCCGCTCCCCCACAGCCGATCGTACAGCGGCTGGTCGGCCGGATTGCCGCTTCCTTGCGAGACCATGACCACGAACGCGGGCAGGTCGCTGCTTTCGCTCCCCAGACCATACGCCAGCCAGGAGCCGAAGCTCGGCCGGCCGGCAAGCTGCGCCCCGGTCTGAAAGAAGGTGATCGCCGGGTCGTGGTTGATTGCCTCGGTGTAGAGCGATTTCACGAAGCACAATTCGTCGGCAACTTTCGCCGTGTGCGGCAATAGCTCGCTGACGAGCGCTCCGCTATTGCCGTGCTGGGCAAACGTGAACATGCTCGGGGCGACCGGGAAACTCGCCTGGCGGCTGGTCATTCCCGTCAGCCGCTGCCCCTTGCGGATCGACTCGGGCAGTTCGGTGCCGCGCAGGTCCGCCAGCTTGGGCTTGTAATCAAACAAGTCCATCTGGCTCGGCGCACCGGACTGGAACAGGTAGATGACGCGGCGAACCTGGGGGGTGAAGTGGGGAATGCCCGCCAGGCCGCCGAACCTGGTGGAATTGCCGGCCTCGTCCCCCGCGGCGCGTGTCTCTTCGGCCAGCAGCGTGGCCAATGCCGCGGCGCCCAGCCCCAGGCCGCCGGCACCGAGCAGCGCCCGGCGGGTGATTCCCAGTCGCCAATCCAAGATCGGGCTCATGGCCCCTAGCGTAACACGCTCGCCGGCCGGTGCAACCAACGGCTAGGGGGACCTGCAGGAACTGGCCCGCCGGGCTGGAATGCCGCAGGCCAGCGGCATTCACGCCGGAAAGCTCATTTCGGCGTACTTCTGTTGGATCCGCTGGGCGATGCTCGCGCCGCCGGGGAAGAGCCGGCGCTCTTCGTGGATGCCCTTGAAGGTGGAGAGGATGTACTGGGCGTCGTCGCGGTCGATGCCGTACAGGTGGAAATAGGCCGCATCGAGCTCGGCCATCAGCTCGGCCCTTTCGGCTTCGTCCCACTTGTTGAGCCGGCCGCCGTACTCGGCCTGGAAGCTGCCGCCGGTAAAGCCGCAGGCGTCGGCCAGCGGGAGCATGTCCTCGGCCGTGCAAGTCAGCTTGAGGACCCGCTCGCTGATCCACGATTCCAGCGTCGTGCGGCGGTCCCAGGGGCAGGGCTTTTCGTAGGTGTCGGGAGAAAGCGTCGGGATTTGTTCAACGATGAAGAAATTCAGCGTCACGCCTCCGATCTTTTGACGTGTGCAAAAGTCGTAAGCGAACGAATTCAGATTTGCGAGGAGGCACGCCTGACGCAGTGGAGGCGCGTCACTCTGAACAACGACAAAGTGGTTCGTGAAACCAGCGACTGGAGCGAAGGAGGCAATCATGGTTCGCTGGTTGGTGGGGCTGGTGATGTCCTTGAATCCGACACAACCCCATGGCGGTAGCTCGACTTCCTTCGCGTCGATCCAAAACCGAGGCAACGCCAGCTCTTCCGGATTTTGGTATTGAACGACCGAACGCTTTTCTGTCTGCCCTTGTCGCATCCAATTTGATCGGTCGGTGATCACGTCCGCCGCCCGGTGGTCATAGTCCTGGAGCATCTTCGCTTCGTACAACGGAAGGAGGACCTGCTTCCCCTTCACCCATCGATTCCCTTGAAGTTTCAATCCCTTCGCCTTGAGCGATTCCGGCTCGCGGAACAGCTCGGCATCGTTCGTCTGGTCGAACATCCTCTTGAATTGGATGCCCCATGGATTGCCTGTGCCTCCCCTTCGCCGTTCATCGATCAGGACCGGAACGCGGCGATAAACTGCCTTGGTGATTTCCGCGTCGCGGCGGGTGCGAAAGATGGGGCAGGTCCGCGTGTTGGGATTGAGGAGCTTGATGTCCGCGCCGCTCAAGGAAATGTGCCGGTTCTTCTCTTCCAATTCCTCCACGCGATGGGCGAAAAAGACATAGTCCGCCTTTGATGCGGCCGTTTGCTCCCCGCCGAAGTTGAGAATGCTGAACTTGAAC
>DATKDU010000354.1:0-6495 GCA_035512595.1 Pirellulaceae bacterium | reverse complement strand
GCTTGAGGGTTCCGGGCCGGCTCTGCCGGCCACGGCTCCCTCGGTTCATGTGACGATGAACAAACCAACGAGGAGCTTCCGTTTTTTCTTGCCCTACGTCCAGCCCATCCGCTTTTACACAAATCTCGCGACACTAACGCCGTCGATCTCAGGACCCCTCAACCGAAAGGATCGGCCGCCACCATCTCAACCCCTCCGCAACACAGCGAGAGATGAAGAGGGCCGCCAGGGCCACCGGCATCCCCAAGCCCGTGACCTGCCACACCCTGCGCCGCACCTTCGCCACCCAGATGCTCAGGGCCGGATACGACGTCCGAACCGTCCAGAGGCTCATGGGCCACCGAGACGTCCGGACAACGATGATCTACGTCGAGGCCATCACCGACACCGGTATGACCATCCGAAGCCCCCTCGACCGCCCCGAAGGGCCGACATCGCCGATTAGCTCGCCCTGAGCCTAGCCCGCACGGCACGTCCCCCTCCGCAACCCAAACACACGCGACGAGCCGCGAATCCCCGGGCGGAGTCAGGCCTGTTGGAGACACTGGGTCGCTGGCTACGTTGCGGCCACCGCGGCACATCCTTCAGGGAACCTGGAAGATCTCACAGTCCAGTTATTAGTTAGGCCGCATTCCATCCCCGTAGGACTCCTCAACCATCAACCAGGAGGGTGCGCGTGAGCGCCTACATCCTCGTCAGCTATGACATTCGCGACGCGGAAGGATTTGAGGGCTACGTACCGGGCGTGCTCCCATTGCTAGAGAGGCACGGCGCCGAAATCCTCGTGGCCGACTTCGACGTGAAGCCGATCGAGGGCAACAAACACGGCGTCTACGTCGTTCTCCGGTTTGAGTCCGAAGACGCTGCCCTAGCCTGGTACAACGATTCCGCTTACGAGCCCGTTCGAAAGATTCGGCTCACATCCTGCGACAACAACCATATGGTGTTGGCAAAGGCATTCGCTCCGCCGACCGACTGACGCGACAGTGAGTCGTGTGTTGCCCCGCTTCGCAACGACGCGTATGCGGCCTAACAGGGAATTGCTGCTGCGCGGGTGGCCGAGAGGATTGGTCTCCGACCAAACAGCCTCACACACAGCGCTCGACTGCGCTCGCTTCCGTACCCGTGAGACTTGTTTGGTAGGTAGGCTAGCAGCCCTCAGCCTTGTCACCTGATAGCCCGCGCCAGCAGAATTCCGGGTCCGTTAGGAAGCGCGCCGTCCGATGCGCGTCTTTGAACCCCGGTGTTACCGGGACGCCTGGACGTGGCGTTCGAAGATATCTGCGACCTGTTCCACGACCAGCCGCACGGCACCGGTCAGGTTGATGACACCGGCAACGACCAGATCGCGCTCCGGCACAAGGAGGAGAAGAGTCGATCCTCCGACGGACGACCCGGCATGCGAGATGACGCGGTCTCCATCCTCCTGCGTACCGTCGAACCAACCAAGCCCGTAGCCGGTCCTCTCGCCGTTTCGTGTCCACTGTGACGTTTGGAGAAGCGCGAGCGTCTCAGCCTTCAGAAATCCCGGCGAGAGGTGGCCCTGCCCAAAAAGGACCATGTCCTCCGGCGTGGACAGGAAGCCACCACCAGCCCACTTCGCGCTACTGTCGACGTAAGGGGCGTTGATGAGTACCCCTTCCTCGTTCTGTTCGTAGAAGGCAGCCCGCCCTACGACAATCGAGTCTCTGTGATCCGCGACCGTGTGCCGAAGACCTAGCGGTTCGAAGACTTCGTCGCGCATGAACGCCAAGAAGTCTCTGCCCGTGCTTCCCTCAATGGCCGCGCTGACCAGTGTGAAACCATACGTGGAGTATGAGTAGTCGGTGCCCGGTTCGAAGAGGAGCGAGTCCGCGGCGAAGATCGCGAGACTGGACTCCACATCAGGGTGACGCACCGCCGAGTAGAACTCCCGTCCCGCGTAGTGTCGGATCCCAGCCGTGTGACCCGCGACCTCTCGGAGGGTGATAGGCCATGGCTTTGGCGGGAACTCTGGCACGTATGTCTGCACGGGCGCATCAAGATCAATCTGCCTTCGCTCGACCAGCAGTCCGAGCGCCGCGGCGGTCATTGCCTTCGCCACACTCCCTACTCGGAACATCGTGAGCGTCGTGACCGGGACCTTCTGCTCGACGTCCGCCCACCCAAATCCCTCCGACCAAACCGTCCTCCCCGCGATCCCGACCGCGATTGACAGGCCTGGGATCCCTCCGTCGTGCATCGCCGTACCAATCACGCTGCGGGCTTCCGCAATCGCTGCCGTGTATTCATCGCTCGCTCTCGCTTCGGCAAGCGACGGCGTTTGGGCTTCTCCGCGTTGGTGCGCCGCAAGTATGAGACACACCGCAACCACCAGCGTCATGTGCCGTCGCCCCTCTCGTACCGCACAGACGCTGTCGTGCATGGGGGATCCCTCCGAAAAATGCCAATACGCGCGTGGGGAATGTTCGCCTGTAGAGTCGTAATTGCAAGCGCTTCCTAACAAGGAATTGCTGCTGCGCGGGTAGACTGCGTGGATAGGTCTCATGAGCGGCACAGCTCGGTAGACAGCGCTCGACGGGGCTCGCTTCAGCACCGGTAGACGTGCGGATAAGTTGGCCGCGAGGTCTTGGGCTTGCGACCTGAAGGCCCGCGCCAGCAGAATTCCGGGTCCGTTAGACAACTTCCGACAGCAGGCCGGCGGCGTGGGCAGAGGGGGCGCCGACCCAGGTTTCTACCTTCGGCCCGACCTGCTGCGCCGTCCGCGGGAAGCGGTGGGTTCCAGACGGAGACCGGCTGGGTGGAAAAGCCACGCGGTGCGGCGGCGTGCGCTCGCCTGCCACCGAGTGGGGCAGGACCGGGCCGGCAGCGAGAGGCGGGACGGCCGCAAACGCTATAGGTTGGTCGCCAACGGCCCTGATGTCGATGGCCGAATGAGGCGCTCACGGGCTCGCCTCTTCCTTTTGCCCTAGCCCGATTCATGTGAGGAGGCAGCATGCCGATCGTCGCCGTCTTTGAATCTCCAGGTCTGACCCGGGAGACGTACGAGAAGTCGGTCAAGATGCTCACGAACGGCAAGGGGCGTGTGGAATCGCCCGCCGACTGGCCCGTCCCGGGCTTGCTTGTCCACGCCGCCGGCCAAAGTGCCAATGGTTTCCGTGTTGTCGACGTCTGGGAGTCGGAGGAAGCCTTTCGACGCTTCGGCGAGAAGCTGACCCCGATCATGGAGGCACTGGGCATCGAGGGCGAGCCGGATGTCTATCCGGTGCACACGCTCGTGTCGGCCTGACACATTTAGTCTAGCAGTAGCATTCTCGCAGGAAGTTGTCTAACAAGGAATTGCTGCTGCGCGGGTAGCCTGCGTGGGTTGGTCTCACGGCGGAGCAGGTCAGTTGACAGCGCTCGACGGGGCTCGCTTCAGCACCAGTAGACCGGCGGGTAGGTTGTGCGCGAGGTCTTGGCCTTGCGGCCTTGTGGCCCGCGCCAGCAGAATTCCGAAGTCGTTAGGCCGCAACACTGGAGGCCGGGTGAGTCAGCCGCACATCGATGAAGTGACATCCGTGAGCGGTCGCGTGTTCGCGTTCGCGCTCTGTCTCGTCGCTGGGAGCGCCTGCGACCAAGCACCTGCTGTTCCTCCACCTGCCACCGCAGTGCAGGCGACCGACATCGACGCCGCAATGCGCGACAGCGTCATTGATGGAGCGATTGCCAAGCTACGTGAACTGTATGTGTTCCCGGAGACGGCTGAGGCGATGGCGCTGGCGATCGATCGCCGACGGCAGGCCGGCGACTACGATAGCATTACGGGCGGACGCGAGTTCGCCGCTCTGTTGACCACGCATCTCCGCGAGGTTAGCCAGGATCTGCATTTGCGCGTCGACTTCACACCCGCCGCTGTTCCGAGACCGTCCGCCAATCCTCCGAATCCTGCCGACGACGCACAGTTCCGTTCCCAGATGGAACGGACTAACTGCGGCTTCGCGCCGACGCAGATTCTGGAGGGTAACGTCGGCTACCTGAAGTTCAACTTCTTCGCCCCGCCCACTGTCTGTGGCCCAGTTGCGTCGGCCGCGATGAACTCTCTTCAGCCTTGCCACCTGATAGCCCGCGCCAGCAGAATTCCGAGTCAGTTAGACGGACCTTGTATCCATCGATAGGTTCGGCAACAGCACGTTACTCCTACGAACGGAGAATTCCGTGGCCAAGTATCTCGTTCAGGCTTCGTACACAGCCGAGGGCGTCAAAGGTCTTCTAGAGGACGGTGGATCAGGCCGGCGCTCTGCGGCCACCAAGCTCATCGAATCGGTGGGTGGCAAGGTGGAGGCGTTCTATTTTGCGTTTGGCTCCAGCGACGCCTATGTCATCGTGGACATGCCCGACAACGCGAGCGCCGCAGCGGCTTCACTCGCCGTGAACTCCAGTGGCGCAGTCACCACCACCGTGACGGTATTGCTCACCCCGGAAGAGGTCGACGCCGCGTGTCAGAAGACTCCTGCGTACCGCGCGCCAGGCTCATAGGGCTACTCAACGCATCTTGATCGATGGACCATTCGTCACGGTCTGTCGGGCGGTCCGTCTAACAAGGAATTGCTGCTGCGCGGGTAGCCGTGGTGGTTTGTCTCAACGCAGAGCAGCTCGAGTGGACAGCGCTCGACGGCGCTCGCTCTTGCGCCAGTAGACCTGCGGATAGGTTGTGCTATTGGCCTTGGGCTTGTGCACTGATGGCCCGCGCCAGCAGAATTCCGAAGTCGTTAGGCGGCTCGTCAACGGCTAGGTGGGGCGACGAGGGTCGCTCGGCGTCTTCGCTTCCGCCGCGTGTTGCCTGCCATACGTCACTGTGCTAGAACTCTGGAGCCGTGACCAACCTGATCCGGAGGGGACCGATGAGCGAGCAGGACCAAATCCTGGCACGCCACCGCGGGTTCATTTCGTCCTTTGCCACCGAGGACTACTCGGCCATGCGCGAGTTCCTGACCGAGGATCATGTCGGCATGGCTCCCGGTAGGCCCCAGATGAGCGGAAGGGACGAAGCTGAGGCCTTCTGGCGTGAAGGCTTCGAGGTGGCGAAGTCAGCCTTCACTAGCCACGCAGAGGACGTCACCGTAAGCGGCGATTGGGCCATCGACCGCTTCCAGTTCGTCATGAGCATCGAGCCGCGCGATGGCGGCCCGAAGATTCGGGACGAGGGGAAGTGCGTCTGGATCTGGCGTAGGGATCGCGACGAGACATGGCGGCTCGCATCCGCAATCTGGAACAGCGATCTCTCCGAGCCGGCGCTGTGGTCCGGCGGCTGATCGAACATCGCGGGGGACAGAGGCCCACCGCCCAGTCCGGTGAGCCGCCTAACAAGGAATTGCTGCTGCGCGGGTTACCCGCTCGGTTGAGTCTCGAAACTCATCAGTCGGGTAAACAGCGCTCGACGGGGCTCGCTGTAGCACCAGTTAGCCACATCTGGTACGTTGTGCGTGTAGCCCGTGGCTTGTCACCTTGATGCCCGCGCCAGCAGAATTCCGAGGTCGTTAGGCCGCGGCTCTCTCGCGCAGCCGAGGGTATGCCGATTTCGGAGACAGCAGGGTGACCTGTGGGACATGCTGTCTCTAAGGCGCGCGCCTTCCGTCGTCAGCGAGGCATCTGGACCGCGGTTGCGCCTACCTAGGCCACTTGGGTATGGTCGCAATCTGTCGGCAAGGGGCCGGAGTGCGTTTCCACGTGAGGAGAGGTTCGAATGGGACTGTCAGAGAAGTCCGTGGCGGCTATCAACACCGCAACCGAGAGCTGCCTCCAAGCTCTTCGGGATCACGATCCGGATGCATACTTGGAGAACTGTACTGACGACCTGGTATTTTCGCCTCCTGGACAGGCTGACGTCGCAGGGAGCGTTTCGGCTCGCGCCTTCCTGGATGGTTTCCC
This sequence comes from Pirellulaceae bacterium, assembly GCA_035512595.1. Lineage (GTDB taxonomy): Bacteria > Planctomycetota > Planctomycetia > Pirellulales > Pirellulaceae > DATKDU01. The sequence continues at coordinate 606 of DATKDU010000354.1, read as the reverse complement.
AACCCCGAAGAACGCGAGCTACCAATACGACCAGATTGAGGGAAACGACGACCTGGCCTTTGCCCGGGGTACCTTCACGCTGACTGACGAAAACGACGAGTCGACGTCGATACGGGCCGTTCTGATCTTTCGTCGGGACCCCGGCGGCGTCTGGAGGCTGGCGTTGGACATTTGGCACGCGGACTAGAGCACAGCTTCGACTGCATTCGCCCCGTGCCTGACAACCAATAACGTCACCCCATACTCAAAGGATGAGGAACTGGGCTAGTACACCGATCCGCGGGCCGCGGCCTAACAAGGAATTGCTGCTGCGCGGGTAGCCGTGGTGACGAGGTCTCCGACCGTCGATGGTTCACGACCAGCGCTCGGCGGGGCTCGCTTCCGTACCCGTGGGGACTATTGTGGCGGGTAGGCTGTTTTGCAATCAGCCTTGCCACCTGCTAGACCGCGTCAGCAGAATTCCGGGTCCGTTATACGGACACGCGGGCGGGCGATGTGGATGGCCTATCGGCGTCGCGTACACGCTGTGATATGGCGGCGCGGGAACGTCGGGGCCGCCCATGCACGGGACCTAACTGCCTCAGCTCGCGCAGGCGGTAGCTAAGA
>DATKDU010000353.1:0-5446 GCA_035512595.1 Pirellulaceae bacterium | reverse complement strand
TTCGTCGAAACCCTGTTGACCGTCGTTGAAACCTGCCGCCAGCAATCCCGCAACGCTTTCACCCTCATCACCACTGCCGTCGAAGCTCATCTTCGCCGTCACTCCGCGCCGTCACTCACCGAGGCGTGAACGGCTACGGCTGAGCGTCCTTGATGCGTCTGCCCGATTTGTCGAATTCATAGTCGAAGCTCACAAAACCACGGAGCTGCAAGATGCGATCCACTGCCGCCCGCTGATCGCGAGCGCGCTTCGTGACGATTCCCAACCAGATGCAGCCGACGGTGAAAACGATGAACAGCGTGCGCAGGCTGAATCGCAGGAGCCCGCGAAACCGTTTTGGCGCAGCAGCCGTTGGCGAAGGCGATGAAGACGGTTCGTGATCCATCTGGAGTCCCCCCGTTCCGACAACCACTCAAGGTGCGGTTGACGGCTTGGCCCCCGCATCAAACGCATACAGTTTGTCGCCCGCCGCAATCAGCAGCACGCCGTGGGCAAAGACCAGATTGCCCCCGCCGGCCATACGCGGCAGAAGGGGGATTTCGCGGCGCCCGGCGGGAACGAAGCCGGTTGCCGTCTCGCGCGGGGCGGCGGAGAAGACGACGATGCTCTCGCGCGTCGGCCAGTAGACTTCATCGCCGGCGAGAATGCCGCGGCCAAAGCCGCGAGGATTGGGAGCGGCCTCGGTCGGTCCGCCGCTGGGCGTATCGGGGAGTCGCACGCGCACCTTTCCTGTGTGCAAATCGATCCAATAGAGCCGGTCGCCGCTGGCGATCAGCCACCGGCCGCTCGTGCCCAGCAGATGGATTGCATCCGTCGCCACGCCCGGCTCGGTGCTCCAGGCAAAACGCCCCGTGGTCCGATCGAGAGCAAACAGCCGATCGCAATCGGCTGGAGCGCAAATCACCAGGTCCCCCGCCGGCAAACAGGGGGTCAAATCGCGGAAGAACTGGTCATCGTGCTCGTCGGGATCGCCGCTCTTGAAGCTGGCCCGCGGATATTTTTGCAGCCACCGCACGCCGCCGCCGTCCGCCTCGACCGCGGCAATCACCCCCAGATTCGAATTCACGAAAATCGTCCCGCCATCGAGCGACAGCAGGCAGTGGGACAGCTCGGCAAAATCGCCGCTGGCCAGCGTGGCCGCCGAGCAGACCTTCGTCCGCCACAACATTCGTCCGGAGGGACGGGAGTTGTCCTCCGTGTCGTCTGCCAGGGCGCCGCCGGATGAGAGCGCGAAGCACGCCACGTGCAACTGGCAACGACCCTGCTCCACCCGTCGCATGGCGACGTAAAGATTCGCCCCGTCGCAAATCGGCGTCCCTTCAAACGACCATTCCCCCGACTCCGGGCGGATCGGAAACCCTTCGAGGGGTTTTCCTTCAGTCGCCAGGTCGTACCCCATCAAAAAGCCTTGTGACTTCGACAGCAGCTTCGCGATGCTATTGGCCGGCGGGGCCGTCACCGGCGAGCCCATCCGGGCAAACAACTTGCGGCCGCAGGTGGTCAACGTATAGCGGGCCACCCCGACATGCCGCGGCAATTCGGCATGGGCGTCACTGACTTCCCACGCTGCATCGCCATCGTCCGCTGCGCCGGTGAGGATCTCCGGCACGCGCAGCGCATCAACCTGCCAGCGTTTTTGTCCATCGCGCAGGCCGATGGCCGCAATGTACGACCGCAGGCGGGCATCGAACCGCACCAGGACTGTGTCGCCAACGACCACCGGATGATACGAGAGCAGCCCCTTCCGATCGTCGGCGACCCGCAGGCGCCCCGAACCGATGACGTCGCGATCGGATGCCAGTTTGGGAAGAGAAAAAGTCCACAGTGCGGTCCCCGCCGGATCGATGGGCCCGCTGGTCCGCCCGCTCCGCGAAAAATCGCCGGCGAAGGTCGGCCAGTCCTCGCTACGCTTCGTTGGCGGCCACGACCTGGCCTGGGTCAACAAGGCGGTCAGGGTCTCGGCCAGGTTTCCGTCCCGGCCGGCAAGTTTTCCTTGAGCTTCGGCATGCATTCGGCGGAACAGTTCCAATTCGATCTGCGCCCGCTCGTGCTCGCCTCCTAAAATCGACGCGAGCACAAGACGCGCCCGCACCTCGGCCGCGGGCAGGTCGGTATCGGGAAACGCCTCCGGAAATCGCTCCGTGGCGCCCTCCGTCGTCATCCGCAAATGAGGGCCGATCCGGCCGTAATACCCTCGTGCCTCGGCATATTCGCCGCGGGCGAGTGCCGCGTCCCCCAGCCGCAGCAGGGCGTCGTCGCCGGATGTCGTGGCGAATGCCTCATCGACCAGTCGCCGCAACAGTCGCTCATCGCGGCTGTCGATGGCCTCCGCCAGCCACTGCTCGGCCAGCGGATCGGCCAGGCTGCGATAGTGCGCGAGGGCCTGGGGTGCTTCGCTGGCGAGTGCCGCCAGCCGCCACTGGCAGAATTCGCGGACGCTCACCAGCCGCTGAAAGCCCTCGGGAGCGGGCGTCGGCTCGGTGAGCGCGACGTAGCGCCCTGCTTCCCCGTCCATGCCGCGGCGGATCGCATCGACCGCCTCGTCCCACTGCTTCTCGGCCAGAAACCGCCGGGCGTTCTCCAGATGGGTCGCCGTGGTGGCGTCGAGGGGATCGACCTCCGCCGCCGACAGCGATTGCGACCGCTCGATCTGTGCCGCCGCAGGGGTGGACACGAGCAGCGGGCCGCAGAGCATCCCCAGCGACAACCAGGAGGCCAGTTTCATGGGCAATTCCTAGCCGCGGGCATAACCCTCAATGATCCGCCCCAGTCCAAACAGGGCCACGCCAAAGCACATGAGCAGCAGCATGGCGCTGACGCTGCTCAAGCCGATCGGCGCACGCATTTCGTCGGTCAACTCCATGAGCATCGAGGCCGGCAGCAGGACCAGCCCCAGCACTTGCATCAGTTTTCCCAGCGGGCGCAGCATCCTTCAATCGTATCGGCCGCCGCGGAGGGACACAATTGGCGATTGGTTCGCGTGCCGCAGCATTCTACGATACGAGCATGCGATTCTGGACCCTCCTCAAACGCAGCCTGCTCCTCCGCTGCCCAGTGTGCGGTGAGGGGCAACTCTTCCGCGGGTTCCTGGCGATGCACGAACGCTGTCCAAGCTGCGGCGTCAAGTTCGAGCGTGAGCCGGGCTTTTTCCTGGGGTCGATCTACATCAACTACGGGCTCACGAGCCTGATCCTCGCCATCGCCTATCCGGTGCTCCTGTTCAAGTACCACTATCCCAAGCAGCCGCTGCTCATGGCCGGGCTGGTTTTCGTCCTGTTCTTTCCGGTTTTGTTCTTTCGGCATTCGCGGAGCCTGTGGATCGGCTTCGACCAATGGCGTGATCCGCACGACGGGGAGCGGCCACAAGCCTGAAGCGCAAGCGAAGGAAAGGCCGTTTTTGCGAATGGATGGCTTTCCTTCGCTTGCGCTTCAGGCTTGTGGGTCAGTTTGCACACAGACTGAAGGATCGCATAATCGTGATATGGAGACGCAATTCATCGAGTGGCTCAGGTCCCAAGTCAGCCGGCATCCGCGCGTGCCGCTGGGGATCGGCGACGATGCGGCAGTCGTCGATCTGCCGGCCGGCAAGCAATGGGTGGTCACAACCGACATGCTGATGGACGACGTGGACTTTCACGTCGGCCAGCATGAGCCAGCACGGATCGGACGCAAGTCGCTGGCGGTCAACCTGAGCGATCTGGCGGCGATGGGCGCCCGGCCAGTGGCCTGTTTTGTCTCCGTCGCATTGCCGCGGCAGGGAGGGGGCGAGTTGGCCCGCGCGATTTATGAAGGCGTCTTCGCGCTGGCCCGGCAATTCGATACGGCAATTGGCGGCGGCGATACGAACAGTTGGGATGGGAAGCTGGTGATCAACGTGACGGCGGTAGGGGAGGTCGAGACTGGCAAAGCGTGGCAGCGGAGCGGCGCTCGAGCCGGCGATCAGATTCTCGTTACGGGTGAATTTGGCGGCAGCATTCTGGGAAAACATTTCGACTTCACACCGCGCGTCGCTGAGGCGATCTGGCTGGCAGAAAACGCCCAAATCACCGCGGCCATCGACGTCAGCGACGGGCTGTCGCTCGACCTGTCGCGAATCTGCCAGGAGAGCGGCTGCGGGGCGGTGCTCGACCTGAATTCGATTCCGATCGCCGTAGCGGCAGCGAATCAAGCCGATAAGCTCACGCCGCTTGAGCACGCCCTCGGCGACGGGGAGGATTTTGAGTTGATCCTGGCAGTTGCAGCGGACGAAGCGGAGCGGCTACTGACCCTCCAGCCGCTCGCGGTGCCGCTGACCCGGATCGGCCAGTTCGTGGCGGAACCGGGGCTCTGGTCACAAATGGCAGACGGAACTCGCGCCCCGCTTGCTCCCCGCGGCTACGAACATCGGCTCGCCCCATGAGCGAAATCATCTTTGAGTCCCGGTCCGAAGCCGACACCGACTCTCTAGGAGCGGCACTCGCCGAGTTCTTGCCGGACGGCACCGTCGTCGCCCTTTCTGGAACGCTCGGGGCCGGCAAGACGCGGCTCGTGCAGGCCGTTGCCGCGGCCAGCGGCATCGACCGGCAGCAGGTCACCAGCCCGACCTTCGTCCTCTGCCAGACCTACCGCGGAGAGCGGACGATTCACCACTTCGACGTTTACCGGCTTAAGGACGAGCAGGAGTTTCTCGAGCTTGGCCCGGATGAATACTTCGAGACGGAAGGGCTGTCGTTCGTGGAATGGGCCGATAAGGTCGATCACCTGCTGCCGAGTGTGCGTCTCGACATGTCAATCGAGGTGATCGGGCCGACGCAGCGGCGGTTTACTTTGCGGTCAGGCGACTCGCGGCTGCAAGAGGCCGTCGCGGAGATAGGAAGAAGCTTGCGGTCGTAGCCGAACTGCTCCGAAAACAGTCAGCCGGCAGCACCACCGACCCTGGTCGGTGGAAGGATGATTGGTGAGCTAGACGGCGACGACGCAATGAAAAAATGCCTGTTTTCCCGCCTCGCCTCCCGCCGCGAAGCGGCGGGAGGCGAGGCGGGAAAACATAGGAAGTGGGGCAATGGTCGCTCGTTCTAGCCTGTCAATCGTGTTTCCACCGACCAGGGTCGGTGGAGAAGACGCTTGGAAGCCACTGCTTTTCATCATTCAGAGTGCCGCCAGCGGAATGATGACTCGTAAGAGTTTGGATCATGGAGTGGTTGCGCCCGAACTCTTACGAGTTCGGCTACAATTCCGCCAGCGATCCAATCGCCCGCTCGGCAAGCGGACCTTCGCGGACAATTTGCTGAACCTGCCAGCCGCAGCTTTGGCCGCCGAGAACGTCGTTGGTCCAATCATCACCAACCAGCAGGATTTCTTCGCCGCGCAGCCCAAGCTGCTCTTCCACCGTGCGGAAGAATTGCGGCGCGGGCTTGGGATAGCCGATCTGCGACGAGATGAACACGTGTCGGCACTGATCGAGCGG
>DATKDU010000352.1:0-10702 GCA_035512595.1 Pirellulaceae bacterium | reverse complement strand
ACTCCAGCGAGTCGATGACTCGTGTCACGGCGATCGGCTTGATGCTGCGACGGCTAGCACCTCCCGAACCGTTACCCACATTCCATTACCGGGCAGCGTGCTAGCTGCGTTTTTCCTCTGCAAACTTTTCGGATAGCCTCTGAGTCCGCAAAGCCCCGGCCAATGTAGGCCAATCGCTCCGCGAACGGCCATGTACACTTGCGGAGCGAGTGCACTACTTTATCGCAGATTTCGCACGACGCCGACCACGATCCCCATCACGGTCGCGCCCTTGACGTAGATCGGCGACATGGACGAGTTGGCCGGCTGGAGCCGCACGCGGTTCGCTTCCGGGAACCAGTATTTCAGCGTCGCTTCGCCGTCGTCGTTCTGGGCGACGACCATCTGCCCCTTCTCGGCGGTCCGCTGCTTCTTGATCACCACGAAGTCGCCGTCGGCAATGTGGGCGTCGATCATCGAATTGCCGCTGACCCTGAGGACGAACAGGTTTTTCTTGCTGAAGAAGTCGGCGAAATCGACGCGCTCCGGCTGTTCAAACGACAGCGTGGTCATGCCCGCGGCAACGGTGCCGACCAGCGGCAGTCCCTTGTCCTCGGCAATGATCTCCGGGGCCAGGGCGATGGCCCGCGCCATGGCCCGGTCCTTCTTGCGGATGCGGGTGATCAGCCCCTTTTTCTCCAGGGCCCGCAGATGGCACATCACGCCGTTGGGGGAGCTGATCTTGAAATGCTCGCCGATTTCCCGCACCGTGGGGCCGTAACCGCGCTCTTTGATCTTGGTGCGGATGAAATTGAACACCTTTTCCTGGCGAGTGGTCAATTTGTCGATGAGAGAGGACATGCGTGGCTCCTGCGAATTTCGGGGCGGAAACTCACCGCCGCGGGGGGCGATGGCGAGTGACAAATGCACTCATTGCTACTGCATCTTAATACACCCGTGTACATTGACAAGCCCTTTTGTACAGAGAACGACAGAAATTCACGCCGGACGGAAGCGCGGGGGCGGCAGAAAATGCCGAGAAACTGCGGCCGCGGCGAAAAAGCCAGAGCGGGACTGGATCATCTACCGGCCCGGAAAATGTCGCGGACGCTCGCCGACGGTTGGGGCCAGCTCGGTCTTTTTCCCGTTGCGCCACACAATGAGCTGCGCCTGCGACTTGATGGGGGTCGCGCACACGACGCGGGTGAGTTGCCCCGGGTTATGGACGGCCGTCCCGTTCCAGGAGAGGATCACGTCCCCCCTGAGCATGCCGATCGACGAGGCGGGAGAATCGGGGACGACCTCCATCACGTAGACCCCTTGCGGCGCGTCGAGGCCGGCCGCCCGAGCCCGCTCCTCGTTCATCTCCTCCGGATGGACGCCGAGAAAGCCGCGGCGGACCGCATGCTCTTCGTCCACCAGGATTCGCTCGTAGACATCCCGCGCCACCGTGCTGGGAACGGCAAAACTGATCCCCTGAAAGTTCTCGCCGACGATGGCCGTGTTGATGCCGACCACCTTGCCGTGAATATCCACCAGCGGGCCCCCGCTGTTGCCTGGGTTGACCGCCGCGTCGGTCTGTAAGAAGTGCTGGAGCGGATTGCCGACTTTGTCCCCCCGGTCGCGGGCCGAGACAATGCCGCTGGTGACCGACAGCTCCAGGCCGTACGGACTTCCCAGCGCCCAGACGAGCGAGCCAACTTCGAGCAATTCGCTGTCGCCCCATTCGGCGGCGGTCAGACCCTGATTGGGCATTTCTTCCGGCGGAATCTGGAGCACGGCCAGGTCGCTGTCCATGTCGTAGCCGACTACGGTGGCCCGCAACGGCTTGCCTTCCGCCAGCCGCACTTTGATCTCCAGGGCGTCCCGCACGACGTGGTAGTTGGTGATCACGAAGCCCCGTTTGCCATCGACGATCACGCCCGAGCCCTGCCCGGGCGGCGGCGGTGAATAGAGCGGACTGCGCATGCCCATCATCATGGTGGTCGGTCCCGTGTCGGCAAACCGCGTACGGGCGCTGATATGCACCACGCTGGGGGTCACCTTCTGCGTCACAAGCTGGCTGGCGGTCGATAGCTGCGCCAGCGGCGAACCCTTGAGCTCCACCTTTGCCAGCTCGTGGTCGGCCCGCAGACGGCCACGCCGGGCGGCATACTGCGTCTCTTCGATCACGTACGGCACCAGGTAGGTAATCGACAGCAAGACGGCCATAAAGAGCATCAGCCACAGCAGCTTGGCCCACGCCAGCTTGACCCGCAGGTCGTCATTCCCCTCGTTGCCGCTGCTGGTGGCATCGAGAACGGGCTCGATGCGATGCTCGCGCGGCACGGGCTGTTCCGGCGGCGTGGACTCGTGGCTGGGTGAATTGACGGGAGAAAACTCGTCCATGGTGCGATCCGAGAAGGGGATCGGCCAGGCGGTTGACTGGCCGCGTTTATTATAGCCGGGGTGGGAAGCCCCCTGCTACTGAATTGTTACGTCGCAACCGTCCCTGTCGCGTATTCGCCAATCCCCTTCGGCAATTGGGTTTTCTCCCCCCCTCGATTATCTTAAAGGGCAGACCACCGGCCGTTCCTCCATTGCCGGCACCTCCATGTACCACATCTGGGACAAACCGCGATTCCCTCCGCCGCACGAAGCCGGCCCCGACGGCCTGCTCGTCACCGGCGGTTCGCTCTCCCCTCCCTGGATGGTCGAGGCGTACAAGAGCGGCATTTTTCCCATGCCGCTGTGCTACGAGCGGGAACGGATCATGGCCTGGTTCTCCCCCAACCCGCGGGGGATTTTTGAATTGGACGGCTTTCACGTCTCGCGGCGGCTGACGCGGCGGCTGGCGCGCGGCGAATTCAGCTTCTCCATCGATCGGGCCTTTGCCCGCGTGGTCGAAGGGTGTGCCGCTCCCCGCAAGAGCGACACCGGCTGCTGGCTGACGCTGGCGATGCAAAACGCCTATCAAGCCCTCCACCGGCTGGGCTACGCCCACAGCGTCGAGGTCTGGCAGGATGGGCAGCTTGTCGGCGGCGTCTACGGCATTGCCATCGGCGGCTTCTTTGCCGGCGAATCGATGTTTCACCGGGCGACCGACGCGTCAAAAGCGGCCTTGTGGCGGCTGGTGGAGCAACTGCGGACGCGGGGCTACCAGCTCTTCGACGTGCAGTGGACGAACGACCACACGCGGAGCCTGGGGGCGATCGACATCCCCCGCGAAGAATACCTGCGGCGACTGCGGGCGGCGCTCAAGCTGCCGGTGACGTTTGGCGACGGGGCGAATTGTCGATAGGCCGATGGGCTTGCGGCTGGGGCTCTGAGACTGGACCGATCACCCAACGGCGATTGATCACTGCACTATTTTGCAAATTCTTGCGTCGGAGCCGATTTGGCGCTTGACAAGCGTCTTCGCCAGGCGGAGATTGACACGCGGATGGGAAAATTGTCCCATCATGATCGGACCGCCTCGAAAGCGTATGAGGCATGGTTCGGGCTGCCTATTTGCGATTTGCATCTCTTGCCACCCAGCCATTGTCGTGGTGTTTGGCGCCACCCACGCCCCTCAACCCTTCAGGCCGTCTGCGCGATTTCCCCACGCGAATCGTTCCCGCCGCCGTGCTCCTGGCCGCGGGGATGCTGTGGCGAGGAACTGTCAGCTCTAAGGCATATTCACAAAGGTGATCCATGATTTCTGCGTATTCTATTGTCTTGCTCCAACTCTGCGTAGGGCAGTCGCCCCAAAGCCTCGACGAAATAGTGGCTGCCCACGAGTCCGCCAGTGCCGCGGTTCGTCGGTTTGACATTGTTGTACAAGTGCGCCGAGTACAACAAAACGGAAAGCAAGTTAATCCGCCTACTGACTTAGGCGTTTTTCGTTGGTCCCACGAGGGCAGTCGCGAGCGCACACAAATTGAATATGCACCGTCGACAGTCATGGCGTCTGACAGCCCACGGGGCAAAGCAACCATCGGACTCGCAAGGATGGACGTGTTTACCGACGGAACGTCGGACTACCTGCTTCGCAATTGGGATCCAAAGGCCCCAAAGAAGATCACGCCCTGGAATGATCAGGGAGTCAAGGGCACGATGGGCACTGCTGCACCTGGGCTCTACAACACGTATTATGCACTTGGATCCACATTCACATTGACCCACGTTGCTGCATGTACTTTCGACCAGCAGCGATCGCTTAAGGAGTTCGTGACTGACTCTCCGGATGTGAAGCTTGACATCGTAAAATACCGCGGCAACGATGCCCCGAAGCTCACGATGCAGCATCCTGACACGAAGGCCGGCGGAAAATTCCGGGATACGGTGATCAGTGTGATCCTGGATCCCGCGTCGTACATGATTACTGAAATGGAGATTCAACTTCCAGAAACTGCACTAGGCGTCAAGTCTCGCCAAGTATTACACGTGCAAAAGTTTCGAGAGTTCGCCGACGGTGCAGTGTTGCCGGAAAAGGTGACAGCGAATTCCTATCACCAAGGAGGAAGCGGCGTCAATGAGTTAACCATGGTGACTGCAAAGTCGACGGTCAACCAGGAGTTGCCTGCCGATGCGCTCGATTTTCGCTTTCCCGAGGGCGCAATGGTATACGACCATGCGACTTTGCGCGGTGGCAAGGTAACAGTCCACGTGTGGGGCCCTGATGGGCGGCCCGCGCGAAGTTTGAGCGACATGTCGGAATTGGGGCCGCCGCCTTCCGATGCGGACGCACGGCAAAACAATCGGGGCTGGGTCAGCTATGCTGTTTATGGTATTGGCGGTCCAGTGGTAATTGGCCTGGTGCTCTTTTTACTTTGGAGGCGACGTAAATGACACGGGTGACGCAACTTTCCGTCGGCCAATCCGCGCGATGGAACTATTCCCAGGCCGGAATATGCCTCACTCACGCCTATTGAAAGCGACGTAGAAGTTGGCGAGCCGCGCGATTATGGGCGGGAAATCGATCTTTCGATTGACGCGCAAAGATTGGTTGCTGCAGGCGATGGGCAGAAGATCGTCGTTTCCACCGGCGAGGGAAAGGAGTACCCGTTGCCGATCAAGGCGTTTGCCCTTCAATAACGCGCGTTCGCTCCATGACCGTTCAAGCTGTCCGCTTTTCAGCCCTTGCGTGCCTGATTCTGCTGGTCCACGCGGCACTCGTGGTCTACACGGCCTATTCCACTAGCCCCGTGGTGGATGAGCCGGGACATTTGGTGTCGGGAATCCACCACTGGCGCTCAGGCACGTTCCGTCTCTATTCGGTCAATCCCCCCCTGGTGCGCATGGTCGCGGCACTCCCTATGTTCGCCATGGAGCACCGCTTTCCGCGGATTGCCGAGCCGGATGAGGGATACACGCGCCCGGAGTACCTGGCGGCGGATCACTTCGCGGACTTGAACGGCGACCGCCTGTATTCGCTCGTTTTAGCCGCGCGGCTGGCTTGCATTCCGATTAGCCTGCTGGGAGCAGTCGTCTGCTTCCTCTGGGCCAGCCGCATGTATGGTCCAGCATCCGGCTACATGGCGCTCATCCTGTGGTGCGTTTCGCCCTTCACGGTTGGACACGGCGCGCTGCTAACACCAGACGTGGGGGGCGCGGCTACCGGCGTGCTGGCCTGCTATGCATTCTGGGAATGGCTAATCGCCCCGTCGTGGCGATTGGCGGCCTTGTCAGGTTTGGCGCTCGGTCTGGCGCTCCTTGCCAAGACAACGCTCATGCTGCTCGTACCCATATTCCCGGTCATTTGGCTGGCGACACTGTGGCGGCGCGGTGCACCAGCCGGTCCGTGGCGGCCAATCCTGCCGACATTCGGCCAATTGGCTGCCATGATCGCCATCGCCTTCGTACTGCTAAATGCCGGCTACGGATTCGAAGGGACAGGTCGGAAACTCGGAGGCTACTCATTTGACAGCCGCGCATTGTTCGGCGACGAAGGAACCTATGCCACGGGCGGTAATCGCTTTCGCGGCTCTTGGTTGGCCGAGGTTCCTGTGCCCCTGCCGGAGTATTACATTCGTGGCATTGACCTGCAGCGATTTGACTTTGAAAAGCAGAGCGGATCGTACTTGCTCGGGCAGTGGCGGGAGGAAGGCTGGTGGCATTACTATGTCGTCGGACTGGCGGTGAAAGAGCCGCTCGCGCTGTGGGCGTTGGCGCTGTTGGCTGTCGTGCTCCGCTGGCGTTTCGGACTGCCCAAACCCACGCCAGGAGAGTTCGTGCTGTGGCTGCCGGCCGCAGCTATTTTTCTGCTCGTCAGCAGTCAGACTGGCATGAACCACCACGTACGCTACGTCATGCCCGTCCTTCCACTCCTTTACATCGGGGTCAGCCAGGTTGCGGCCACCGCGGCGCGCTGCGCCCGCTGGTGTACGGTCGTTGTCTGGGCGCTCGTCACCTGGTACGTCGTCAGCTCGCTGGCGGTCGTGCCCTATTCCATTTCGTACTTCAATGAATTAGCCGGCGGCCCGGATAACGGCCGCCTCGTGCTCCACAACAGCAGCACCGACTGGGGACAAGGCCTGTTCGCGCTCAAAGAATGGCACGATGACCACCCTGAGGCTCGCCCGCTGCACGTCAAGTCGTGGATGCGCGTCAGCACAAGCGGCCGCCTCGGAATGGAGTGGCATGAGGTTCCCATCTTACCTCTCGGAGCCTATCGCTACCCGGTGGAGGATTGGCTCCCCGAGCCAGGGTGGTACGCGATCAACGTCGGCTCGCTGCACGACCGCGGAGGGCTCTACGATTACTTCTTCCTGTGCAAGCCGCACGCCCAGGTCGCCCACGTCTGGATGATCTACCACATTACGGAACATGATCGGGCACAGATACGAACCCACTACTCAAGCGCCCCTGCTTCCACTGCGAGGTAACCCATGCGCCCGCTGAACCTACGCCGCGCTTTCACGCTGGTCGAGGTGCTCGCCTCCCTGGCCATCATCGGCATCCTGATTGCCATGATGCTGCCCGCGGTGCAGCATTCCCGAGAGAGTGCTCGCAAAATTCAATGCGCCAGCCAAATCCGGCAATTGGCCATCGCCTTCCACCTCCACCACGACTCCTACCGCCATTTGCCCACCGACGGCTGGGGATGGGGATGGGTTGCCGAGCAGCAGCGCGGCGCGGGGGAGGCGCAGCCCGGCGGCTGGTGCTACAACATCCTGCCCTTCATCGAGCAGGAGCCGCTGCACAACCTGGCCGCAGGAGGCACCGATGCAGAGCGCCGCCAGCGAACGGCGGAGCTATTGCAGACTCCCGTATCGCTCTTCTACTGCCCCAGCCGGCGCATCCCCGGCAAATACCCGTACACGCTCCCCGACCCGCTGGCCAATTGCGATCCCGTCACGATGGCCGCCAAGACCGACTACGCCGTCAATGCCGGCGATTCAATCATCAGCACGCCCTACGGCCCGCTCTCGTCAAACCCCGGAGACATTGCCAGCTTCGCCTGGCCCCCTTACGACAAGATGACCGGCGTTTCGTTCGTCCGGTCGCAGATTCACTTCGGCGAGCTGCTCGACGGCACGAGCCAGGTCGTCATGCTCGGTGAAAAGTGCCTCAACCGGCTGCACTACAGCGACGGCACCTCGCTGGGGGACGACCAATCCCTGTTCATCGGCGACGATGCCGACATTCGCCGCTGGACGATGTTTCCACCGCGCCGCGACCCCGGCAATTACGACGAAATTCAGCTCTTCGGCAGCGCCCACGACGCCGGCGCCAACATCGCCTTTGCCGACGGCTCGGTCCGTTCGATCAGCTTCAGCATCGACCAGACGGCGTGGCGCCACCTGGGCAATCGGCACGACGGCAACGTGGTGCAAATCCCAGCCAATTAGCGGCGGCAATGAATCACGGCGTGGCCCCCGGCCCTCCGCTCGGCGCGAGCGCCCCGTTGGGTGCTGCTCGCCAGCCGGGATCGACGACTTGCGGCTGGGTCAGGGTGTTGGACGGAGCAATTCCCATGGCGCTCCCGGCGCCAGCGGCAGGGCCGTATCCCGTGGGATAGGCCGTGCCCGGGTTGCCCCAGCTACTACACGACGTGCAGCCTCCCATCAGCAGGCTGCCTAATATCAGCCCCAGGATCGCGGCCCAAGCGGCATTGTCGTTCATCTGGCCCTCCGTTGGCCGAATGCACAGGTCGGAAATGCGGGGGGCGGATCGTAGCCGCCAGTCGCAGGTGGCGTCAAGGCGAACGCAAGAAAGAATGACCAATGACCAAGACCCAATGACCAAGACCCAATGACCAATGGAGAACTTGCGCCATTGGTCATTGGGTCTTGGTCATCGGTCATTTTCGTTATGCCTGATCCTCGACGGTCACCTTGCTCATCACGTCCCCCTGCTTGATCGCATCCACCACGTCCTGGCCGCTGATCACCTGGCCGAAGACTGAGTGCTTGCCGTCGAGCCACGGCGTGGCCACGTGCGTGATGAAGAATTGCGAGCCGTTGGTGTTCGGCCCGGCATTGGCCATCGACAGCACCCCCGGCCCCTTGTGCTTGAGGTCGGGGTGAAATTCGTCGGCAAATTTATAGCCGGCATCGCCGGTGCCAGTTCCCTTGGGACAGCCGGTCTGAATCATAAAGTCCGGGATCACGCGGTGGAATTTCAGGCCGTCGTAAAACCCGTCCTTGGCCAGCTTCTCGAAATTGGCCACGGTTTTGGGGGTTTTGTCGGCAAACAGCTCCAGCTTGATGGTGCCGCGGGTGGTTTCGATGGTGGCGGTTTTCTTCACGGCAAATTCCTTCGGAAAGAGGGAGAAGGCTGCCATTATGGGCTAGCGAGCAAATCGCGCGAACCGGTCGAACCGGCGGGCCACGTGTCTCGTAGATTGACTCATCCACGCCGCGACTTTTGAGCCTTCTGCTCGCCCGCGGCAATCGGGCATCTGCGCCTGGTTGGACGGATGCTCCCCTGTAGCTGAATTCGCCGGAATTGGGGCGGGGGACGCGACTGCCGCTATCGCTGAATGCACCAGAATTCAGGCAATCGCCAGAAGTCTGGCGACTTCGGCTACAATCCGACGACGATCGTCCCCCACCCAACAAACTGGACCCACTTCCCCAGATGTGCATAATAGGATGAAGGCATCGATTGGAGACCGTTTCACCCCCCAAGCGAGGCTCCCCAGGCATGTTCTGCGCCGTCGGCAGTCAGGTTGCCCCGTGGCTAGCACCCGGTTCGCTCCTGGCGCAAACCGCCAAAACCAAAGCCAAAGGGGAATGGACCGACGTCACGCCGCATCTTTACCAACTGGGAATCTGGGGGGGACTGCTCGTCCTGCTCCTGGTGATCGCCTTCCTGGTCGTGAGAAAGTTGCGCGATAACGCCACCGGCAACCAACCACGCAGCGGCGACATGCTGTCAAACTTCCAGGAAATGAAGCAGGAAGGTGACATCAGCGACGCCGAATTCCGAAACATAAAGGCGGTGCTAGGCAACCAACTTCGAAGTGACGTAAAGAGCGGTAAGAAAACAGTTTAGCGGCGGCAGGACCGGTCGGACCGGTTCCGCGGCGCAGCGGGACTGTGCCGGGAGGGAGGATCGTTCCTGTCTCGCGGATGCTGTCAGCAGCACGCTCTTTGCTCCCTTTGGAAGACTGCCAGCACCGATGCTGAGAGTACGCAACACCGCTCGACGATTGCGGACAAGGACGCCGACAAGGCACGGGTGACCAACTCACCTGCCGGCCTGCGAGCAGCACCTGGATGAACCTCGCCGTCAGATCAGGGTCGCCTGACGGGGACGCCGAAAGGAAAATCATGGCCGGAGGAAAGGATTTGAGCGGAGGGCGCCGAGGGGCGAGCACCTCGAAGAAGAACGCCTTCTGCTCGTTTTGCCGCAAGAGCTACCGCGACGTCGGCCCCCTCGTCGAAGGACCGGGGGATGTCTACATCTGCGGCGAGTGCATCGACCTGTGCCAGTCGATCCTCGAACAAGAACAGCGCCGCCGAGGAGGGGCCAAGCCCCTCTTCCACCGCATTCCCACGCCGCGGGAGATCGTCGCCCAGCTCGATCAGTACGTCGTCGGCCAGGGGCACGCCAAGAAAATCCTCGCCGTCGCCGTCCACAACCACTACAAGCGGCTGCAGCTCGGCCACGAAGGGACCGACGTCGAGATCGAAAAATCGAACATCATGCTCCTCGGGCCGACCGGCTCGGGAAAAACGCTGCTGGCCCGCACGCTGGCCCGCATCCTCAACGTCCCCTTCGCCATCGGCGACGCCACGACGCTGACCGAAGCGGGTTACGTCGGCGAGGACGTCGAGAACCTGCTTTTGAAACTGCTGCACGCCGCCGACTTCGACCTGGAAGCGGCGCAGCGGGGCGTGCTGTACATCGACGAGATCGACAAGATCGGCAAAACGAGCCACAACGTCTCCATTACCCGCGACGTTTCGGGCGAAGGGGTCCAGCAGGCACTGCTTAAGATGCTCGAAGGGACGATTGCCAACGTACCGCCGCAAGGGGGCCGCAAACACCCCGAGCAGCAGTACATCCAGATGGATACGACCAACATCCTGTTCATCTGCGGCGGCACCTTCACCGGCATTGACGACATCATCCGCCGCCGCCTCGGCCGCCGCACCCTCGGCTTCGGCCAGACGGCCGGCGCCAAGAACGAGCAGGATCTGGCCGATCTCTTGCCGCTGGTCCAGACCGAGGACATCCTTGAGTTCGGCATGATCCCCGAGCTGGTCGGCCGGCTGCCGGTCCTCTCCGCCCTCCAGCCGCTCGATCACGCCGG
>DATKDU010000351.1:0-6555 GCA_035512595.1 Pirellulaceae bacterium | reverse complement strand
CGAAGGGTACGTCTGCGGCCTGTCGGGGAAGTGGCATCTCGGCGGCAATCTGCGACCGCAGGAAGGATTCACGTCGTGGATCACCACGCCGCACGGCCACACGACCACCTTCTACGGCGCGGACGTCATCGACGGCGGCATGATTCGCAAAGAACCGGCGTACCTCACCGACTTCTGGACCGACCACGCCGTTCGCTTCATCGAGACCGACAAGGACCGGCCGTTCTTCTTGATGCTGGCCTACAACGGCCCGTATGGACTGGGGCCAAGCCTGCTCCGCCCCGCTCGCAACCGCCACGCGCAAGTTTATGCCGACAAAGAGCTGCCGTCGTTTCCGCGCGAGGAAGTTCACCCTTGGCAGTTCAACAACCAGCAGTTCATCAACCAGCCGGCCGCCATGCGGCGCTATGCGGCCGAAGTCAGCGGCATTGACGACGGCGTCGGCCGCGTCCTGGAGACGCTCAAAAAGCACGGCCTCGACGAGAACACGCTGGTCATCTTCACCGGCGACCAAGGGCTCGCCGGCGGGCACAGCGGCTTTTGGGGAATGGGGGACCACACCCGCCCGCTGACCGCCTACGACTGGACGATGCACGTGCCGCTCATCTGGCGGCACTCGGGGCGCATTCCCGCCGGCCGGCGGAGCGACCTTTTGGTGAGCAATTACGATTTCCTGCCGTCGCTGCTGGACTACTTGGGGCTATCGGACAAGCAGGGGGCCGAACCGCGGTCGCCCGGCCGCAGCTATGCCGCCGCACTCCGCGGCGGCCGATCGCTGGAGTGGGAGAACGCCGTCTACTACGAATTCGAGAACGTCCGCGCGATCCGCACCGACCGGTTCAAATACATCGTCCGCCATCCCGAGGGTCCCAACGAGCTCTACGACCTGACTGCCGATCCGGGCGAGCGGACCAACCTCATTGATGCGGCCGAGCACGCCGCTCTCCGTACTGACCTGCACCAGCGGCTGACCGATTTCTTCGCCCGCTACGCCGATCCCAAATACGACCTGTGGCGGGGAGGGAAGTCGAAGGCCAGCCGGCTGTCGGGGAAGGGGAAAACGAGGTAGATCAATTCGCAAGCCCGTGACCGTCTCGCTCGAGGGATTATTTCACCACCCGCCGGCCAGTGCGGATATGATGGCGGCAGAAGGGTGAATCCCATGGCTGAGCACCTTCGTCCTCTGCTGCGCCGCTTTGGTCAGTTCCGCCTGCGGACGCTGCTGTTGTCCCTCCCCCGCCGCCTCCGCCGCGGGGACGACGTCACCCAAATGTAGTGAAACAACCGGCCTAAATCGCAGCTAACTCCTGATGCGACGGCAAGAGGGGCGTAACTTGGGTTAGCGACCCGCTTTCGATTGCCGATGAACCTCCGCCACGATCACTTCCTCGATCTGGGGGGCCCAGATCGTCGGCATTCCGTAATACACCATCGCTCCGCCCCCTTCGTAGCCACCTTCGATGAGGACGCGTCGTGAAGGGATGTAGGCCATCACGTCGTTGCAGTAGCCGGCGACCCATGTCCGCGTGCCGGTCAGTTCGCTTTTGAGCCGCACGGCAAAATCGACCACCACTTCACCACCGAGAAAGACCCAGGTCACATCCGGCCCGACGTTCCAGATCTGCACTGGGTAGGGATACGTCTGCCTTAGCGACTTGCCCCCATCGACGTCCTCCAGCAGGCTCTTGGCCCGCGAGGCGACAAACTTATCCTTGGACTGAGCCTCGGCCACAAGCTGGTCGCGAGTCGGCAAGTCCCCCAGAGGCGCTTCGATCTCGGCATACGTGGGTTGCAGCGAACCGGTGACTGCCGTCATCGGCGCCGTCAACACGTCTTCCACTGCCGCGGCGAGACGTCCGCCATATTCCTTGGCCTTCTCCACGGTCCGGCGCGGGAGCGGATTCTGATCGGCGCCGCAGCCGGCCCAGAAGAGGGCCACGCAGCCGGGATGCTTCTCCTCCAGCGCCATCTGGGCAAAGCCGGGATAGTCCCCCGACCACTGATAGAACGAAAGGACGGTGGCATGGCACGCGTATCCAAATGTGACGGCAGTCAGTTTTCCGCTTGGATCACGTACGGCCAGCACAGGGACGTCGTGATCGACCGGGCCGACGAGCCTCCCCGCCTCGCGCTGTTCGGGCACCATCGGTTCTTTGTTGGTGCGGCGATTGACGGCAAAGGTCGTCTTGCCGCTTCCCCAGGAGACCTGGCTGGGAGCCAGCTTCTCGATCGCCTCACCCACCACGGAAACGATCTGCTCTTCGACGAGCATCGCGTAGTCATCCACCTGCTTCCGCTGCTCGGCATTCAGCAGCATGTAGTGCATCGGGCGCAGATTCCGCGCGACAACCGGCCCGGTATGGGTGTGGGAAGTGCTGATCGCGATCTGGTCGCGTTTCAAACCGTACTTGGACTGAAGCTCCTGACAAATGGCCTGCGACAGCCCCCGATCGATGCCCACGAGGTCGAGCGTCACGAGTGCCGCCCGCTGGCCGCTGGGATCTTCGAGCACGAGTGCCTTGGCCCACAGGTCGGTGAGCTTCCCCTCAGCAATGTGATCGCGCGAGCCGTAGCCGGCCATCCACATCAGGCTCGGCGGCGTGATGTTGGCCTTGGCGGCGCCGGCTTTCCACGTGTCGGCGGCAGTCGCCAGTGAAGTAACAAGACAACCGAGCACAGCGGCCATGACCAGTGAGCCGATTCTGCGGGTATCAATCATGATTCGATCCTAAGTTACTGCGGACAACTGGAAGTCGAAAATCTTGCGGTAACTAGCCCTTAACCAGGCAGACATTCCTGGCTCGCACTTTTGATACAGATGTTCATAGGGCCGGGCGGGAGATCAATCGGCGTTCCACACCTCGGTTGCAGCATCGCACGACCGACCGTAAGACGATCGCCCGAGATGGTTCAGAGGGACGACTTCAGGTGGGCCGAAAATCCGCTCGAGGCTGCGAACGGCAACCTCGTGCGCGAACTCGCGGCCGGCATCGATCCACGAACTTCTAACACGAATACTACCACGATTGATAAGTCGGTGGTTCGCGGTTCTGAACGGCAAACTCCAGAAACTGCTCCGCCAGCGCCGCCACGGCGAGAGGGATTCACTGCGTTTCCTTTCGCCGGTTCCACCAGATCGTTGCCGTTGGCGACGTCTTGCAGGCCCCTGCGATGATTCCTGAGCCGATTCCTGACCGGGGCCTCGCAAGAGGCTTCCATATCTTGGGGCCATTGCCACAACTGCAATTGCGGCTGGGCTTTTGGCAGTACCCCCTAGGGGAGTCGAACCCCTGTTGCCGGACTGAGAACCCGGAGTCCTAGGCCACTAGACGAAGGGGGCGGGAACCTTTCGTTACTCTATGTTGTCGGCAGTAAAGAGAGTTGTCAACAGCGGGAGGTTCGCTTCGCAGTGCGGAGTGCAGAATGCAGAGGTGCAGAGTGACGGCACAAGCTTCCGGAAAAACTCTGCACTCTGCATTCTGCACTCTGCAATCGACTCTCCCCTCCCGACCCGCCGCTCCGCTGACTAAAATCTTGTCTTTTCACGACTTACGTTGCTTCGAAGGCTTGCCGCATGACCAGTCACGATATTCCGCCCCCTGCTGAGGGGGGCGCGGTACCTCCGCTTAGGGCTGAGGATCAGGGGGTTCACGAAGCGGCCCGGCGGGCCAAGCTGGCCCGGATCGAGGCAATGGGGCACGATCCGTGGGGAGGACGCTTCGACCACCGAATGCTGATCGGCGAGATTCGCGCACGGCTCGGCGAGATTCAGTACGTCAAGGAGGGAGGCGGCGTGGAAAAAGTCCCCAGCCGCGAGGAGCTGGCGGGGCAGGAGCTTCGCCAGTGGTTGGCCGACCACGGCAACGGGGAGATGAGCGGGCCGAAGGTGCGGGCCGCCGGGCGAATCGTGCTGCAGCGCGATGCCGGCAAGCTGCGGTTCGTCGATATCCAGGATTGGACCGGCCGCGTGCAACTCTTCATCGGCAAGGCCCAGGTCGGCGACGACAGTTGGGCGCTCTCCGAATGTTTTGACCTGGGCGACATCGTCGGCGTCGATGGCGAGCTGCGGTACACCAAGATGGGGGAACTGACGATCTTCGCCGAGAATCTCCACTTCCTCAGTAAGAGCGTCTCGCCGCCTCCGGACAAGCACGCCGGCCTGGCCGACCCCGAGCTAAGGCATCGGATGCGGTATCTCGACCTGGCGTATACCGAGGGAGTCCGCGAGCGGTTCATGAGCCGCACCAAGGTCGTCCAGTCGATCCGCCAGACGCTCAACCAGCAAGGCTTCTGCGAGATCGAGGGGCCGACGCTGCACGCGATTGCCGGCGGGGCCGCGGCCCGGCCGTTCACGACGCATCATAATGCGCTCGACATCGACCTGTTTCTGCGAATCGCCCTGGAGCTGCACCTCAAGCGGCTCCTCGTCGGCGGCATGGAGCGGGTCTATGAGCTCGGTCGCGTCTATCGCAACGAGGGGCTCTCGCCGCGCCACAACCCCGAGTTCACGATGCTCGAGGTCTACCAGGCCTTCGGCGACTACGGCACGATGATGGAATTGACCGAGAAGCTGATCCTCGATGCGATCGGCGCCCTCGACGGCAATTACAAGCGGCCGTGGGGGGAAAGCGTCATCGATTTCTCGCCGCCGTTTGACAAGAAGACGTACGACGAGCTGTTTGCCGAGCACACCGGCATCGATCCGGCCGACCACGCGGCAGTCAAGAAGCTGGCGGAAAAGATCGGCTTCGACACCAGTCGAAAACACCCCGACGTGATCAAGAGCGAGGTCTTCGAGGAAAAGGTCGAGGACGCGCTCAAGGGTCCGATCTTCGTCCTCGATTACCCCGCCAGCATCTGCCCGCTCACCAAGCGGAAGAAGGGGCGGCCGGAGATTGCCGAGCGGTTCGAGCTGTTCATCGCCGGGATGGAGATCGCCAACGCGTACACCGAACTCAACGACCCCGACCTGCAAGAAAAACTCTTCCAGACGCAGCTTGCCGGCCTGGCCGAGGAGGAATCGATGGCCAAGATGGACCACGACTTCATCCGGGCCCTCAAGCACGGCATGCCCCCCGCCGGCGGCCTGGGCGTCGGCATCGACCGGCTCGTCATGCTGCTCACCGGCACGCAGTCGATCCGGGAGGTGATTCTGTTTCCGCTATTAAGGCCGGAGGGGTGACCTGCCGAGGCGCCGCGATGAGGGGTGGTGCGGGCGGAGGGCAGATGTTCCTAGCCGGAGGCAAACCTGCCTCCGGGTGCCGGACGGCGGTGATGCAACGTGTTTCGGCCCCGGTTGCCTCGCGGTCGAAGGAGGCCGCAGGCAAGAGGGTGAGGGGGGGATCGTTTTTTGCACTTACGTCGCCGTCCGCGCGGCGCGATGGGATGCAAGGGCTTGCTGTGCAGAGAGTTACGCAACCTCGGCCCCGTAGCGGACGGGCGCAAGTCATTCCAGACAGAATGTCTGAATGCAACCCCCCCACCGGGGGATGCGAGACTCGCCGCTCCAGCGAGCGAATCGCATGACGCAACCAGGATGTGAAAGAGCAAGCCGCGGGGCGCGGCACGGAACGCCACAATTGTATACATCCCCCGGCCGGCAGTCAAGCGGCGGACTATCGGTGATGCAACGTGTTTCGGCGGGGCCGAGTCCTGTCAAAAGACGGCTTGCGGCTCGCGCGTGATGGAGGGCGTGTACCAGGGCTATCGCATGCTAAATCGTTATCCCACAACGAAATCCGCAATGAGCACTCTCCACGCTAGCATCGAAATCGCCGGGAAATGCGGCGCTGTCGCGGAAACGCCGCAAAATCCTGCGTCGTAAGTGGCGAAATCGTCGGTGTTTAGCATGCGATAGCCCTGGGGCGTGTACCCGCTTC
Source organism: Pirellulaceae bacterium (assembly GCA_035512595.1). Classification (GTDB taxonomy): domain Bacteria; phylum Planctomycetota; class Planctomycetia; order Pirellulales; family Pirellulaceae; genus DATKDU01. The sequence goes on along the minus strand of DATKDU010000351.1, from coordinate 676 downwards.
GCACTGACAGCCAATCGTTTGCCTCGTCAATATTTAAGCCTGACCCCTTTTCCCCCGCGTTCACCGCCAGTTTCCAGATTCGCGGCAGTGCCACCGGCCGTGTCACCGCTTCCGCACTGGCGGCGGCCGCCAGTGCCACACACTTTCACTCCCGACACCGCCACCCGCCCGCCAGTGCCACACCTTTCCATTCTGACACTGACACCGCCACCCGCCGTTGGATCCTTATGGCTGCTCACGACGAATGTCAATTTCATTATGAAGATAACTTTCAGGCGAATCCCTTAAATCAACTCCTTCCAAAAAAAGAATGGCGTGCCAAATTCGCATTCGGTCGGCAGCTGGCGTTGCGAAAAGTTCTCCTCGGTCATCCGCTTCCCGTATCGCTCTGGCCCATTTTGAAACGGCTTCGCGCGACTCACTTCCGTTCAGCACTGCCGCAAATTTGTCTCTTACCTGGCTTATGTCAATATTCATTAGAAGGTTCCGATCGAGAGGAAAAGGGGTCAGGCTTCATTATTCAGTCTTCCTAGGCCGCCCGCGCGGGCGCAGCGTGCTCTCCAGGCCGAGCGTGGCAATGGTTTTCTTCTGCCAAGGCTCGCTGCCGTAGGGAACGCCGCGCTCGACGCTCCGCCGCAGGGCGACGAGCTCCGCGTCGGTCTGCGGCTTGGCGACG
>DATKDU010000350.1:0-3665 GCA_035512595.1 Pirellulaceae bacterium | reverse complement strand
CTCGCTCTCGTCCGGCTGGCCCGGCACGATCGGCGTCTCGCCGCTGTCGGTCGCCTTGACCGCTCGCTCGCGATCGTCGAGCCGCAGCCCGGCTTCCTGCTGCGCCGGGCCGTGGCACTTGAAGCACGTATCCGACATGATGGGTCGAATGTCGCGGTTGAAGCGCACCGGCTCCGCGGCGAAGAGCGTGACAGGCAAGAGAACGCTAAACATCCCCGCGAGAGCGGCCTTCTGCAAGCGAGTTCTCATACGATCCTCTCGGCAACCAGAACCATCAAGCGATACCTATGCTTCCAGAATAACAATCGGACCCGGAGATTGGTATGTTCCTTGCAAAGTGGACGTCAAGTCATGGCTGGCTCAAGTACGCAGTCCACGAGCGAATGAACTCGCCAGCCAAGGCGGCGACGACAGCGTAGCCAGTCAGAACAACGAACAACGCCTTGAGGCTAAAGCGATAACGGCGCGTGACAAAGAAGTAGCCCCAAACTGCCGTCCAAATGAGGAATGCAATCAATACGCGTTGGTAATACCACCACATTTTGTGAATTGTACCGCCCGAGTGCGAACGGGCGCAACGGATTGTCAAAGCCCTTCGCCGCAGGAACAAAATGTCGTGACCAACGCCCCCAGCCGTCATGCCCGAGCTGCCCGACATCCTCAGCTATCTCACGGCCCGCGAGCAGCGGATCGTCGGTCAGACGCTGAGAAAAATCGTCGTTCGCAGCCCGTGTCGCGGCTGCTGAAAGGCGACTGGCCGCGGACGATCGAGGAGTGGGAGGACCGGCATTAGCCGGCCACCGGGCCGATTCCTGGCTTGATCGGCTAGATCTTCAGAAAAATCTTCCGCCGGTACATCCAGTAGCAGATCAGCCACAGGGCGAGGATCGCCACGACGCTTTCGACCACCGGCACAAACTCCGCCCGCATGTACGGAATCTCGACGCCCGGAATACGGTTGAGCAGGTTCACGATGCTCTTGCCGCTGAAGATGTCCTCGCCCAGGTGCAGTTTGAGCGTCGCGAGAATCCACGGCCGGATCAGCTTGTCCATGCAGTAGATGGCGATCGAGTTCATGCCGACGACGACGAACGGGAACGCCCAGAACCGCAATCGCACCACCTCGATCACCAGGTAAAAGCCGGCGAGCATCCACAGCGTGCTGCCGGCGGCAAACAGGGTCCAACTCGGCGTCCAGATCCGCTTCACCAGCGGGCAGATGCGGAAGTGATCGAGCGCCAGCCCAGCCGCCACTCCCGCCGCACCGGCCAGCACCATCCACAGGATCTTTTTGCCGTGGCCGCCAGTGCCGCGGAGCAGGCCGCCGGTCATCAGGCCAAAGATCATCGTCGCCAGGGACGGAATGAAGTTGAGCGTCGCATAGCCGCCCGGATCGTGAGTGAACGGCTCTTGGCGCGGGAAGAGGTTCATGAACCAGCGGTCGAAGTCGCTCGCCAGATTGGCGTTCTTGTCAAAGTGGGCGGCAATGCCGGCGGTGTGCTGCCAATCGGCCGACAATCCGACGGCCACGGGGTCGAAGTCCTCAAACTTGAGCGGGTAGTTGTAAAACGCGACCCAGTAGACGACGAGGATCGCCAGGGCCCAGATGAACTGCTCGATCATCCGCCGGCCGGAGAGGAGGAACAGGAAGAAGTAGCCCAGGCCGATCTGCGTGAGCACATCGACGAACATGAAGTTGGTTTGCTCGCGGCCGACGGAGCGGAGGAACACGCCGAGCAAGATGAGCGCGATCGACCGCCAGGCGGCGTGCAGCGCCATCTGCCCCCACGACTGGCCGCGGCTAGCCCGCGCGGCAACCGAGAAGGCCAGCGCCACCCCGACCATGAACATGAACGACGGCTGGATCAAATCCCAGAACGAGCAGCCGACCCAGGGGACATGGTCGAATTGGTAGCCGAGCGTCTGCCACACAGGGCTGTCCTGATACTCCGGCCGTTTGGCGATGCCGGGGAGGCCGAGGCCGTGCGACACCAGGGCCAGCATGACAAAGCCGCGATAGGCGTCGAGCGACATCAGCCGCTCGGGCTCGGCAGTGAGCAGCGGCTGCACGGGCTGTGAAGAGCGGATCGTGCGCTGAGGGACGGACATAAAGCACCTCGGACTGGGAAGCGATACCGCAAGCCTAACTGCCCCGCGGCCGGGAATCCAGATCGATTGGCAGGCGCGAACGTTTCCCCGCGGAATGCGTCACTGTGTGCTGGCTTGCGCAGCGGTTACGTTAAAATGGAGACGGCGAATCGGTCCGGCGTCACTGTTTCGAAAACGCCGAGAAACCAGGAGCGAATTGCGATGGGGACGGGCGAATGGATCGGGCTGTGCGTCGTGGTGCTGCTCGTCGGGTTGGTGCTGGGGGGCTTCATCGGCGGCAGCATCGCGGCATTCAAGGCATTCGGCCGGCGGATAGCGGATGGAGAGTCCGGTCAGGAAGAAGAACGGGAAGTGAAGCCGCTTCTGGTTCAGCACTTTGCTCCGGTGACCCTGGAGCGGCTGGTCGTCGCCAAGCGGCGGTTCCCGATGGGCATTCGGGCGGACCTTCAGCACGCGCTTGATGACATCCTGGGGACAGAACTGCGCGAAATGGCCCTGGTTGGCGTCAAGGCGCCCTACGCCCACTTGGGCATCGAGTTCGCCAACCTGCTGACGCGCGGCTCGATGGGCGCCTTCGTCGCCCCTCCGGAGTACGAGGAGGTCGATATCGGCGACAACCAGGCCGTGCGGTGCCACAACAGCACCCTGTGGCTGGTGGAAACTCAAGGAAAGCGCGCCGCCCTGCTGCTTTCCAAAGTCCATGACTATCACGGCTATGGCGGACTGGAGGTCTCGCTGGCGATGGAGCAGGGAGACGCTCAAATTCGTATCAGTGAGGAGCTCTTTCGGCGACTGGAGGCGGCGGTGAAAGCGGCCCGCTCCTACCGCGGCAAGATCCTGTCGCTGGAGCGCGAGGCTTCCTACAGCGGTCGTTCTGCGGGCATCAAGGTACACAAGCTGCACACGGTGGATCGCGACCAGGTCATCTTGCCGCCGGCAACCCTCGAATTGCTCGATCGCAACGTCCTCCGATTTGTCGCGCAGCGCGAGCGGCTGCGTCAATTCGGCCAGCCGACCAAGAAGGGACTCCTGTTCTACGGCCCTCCCGGCACTGGCAAGACCCACACGATCCACTACCTGGCCGCGGCACTCAAGGACCACACCACGCTGCTGATTGCCGCCGAGCAGGTCGGCTTTTTGGGCGAATACATGTCGCTGGCCCGCTTGTACCAGCCGAGCCTTGTCATTCTGGAGGACGTGGACCTGATCGCCCGCGACCGCGAGTCGATGGACAGCCCCTGCGCGGAGGCACTGCTCAACAAGCTGCTCAATGAGATGGACGGCCTGCGCGAGGATGCCGACATTCTGTTCGTGCTGACGACCAACCGCCCCGAGCAGCTTGAGCTGGCGCTGGCGTCCCGGCCTGGCCGAGTTGATCAGGCGATCGAGTTCCCGCTTCCGAACGAGGAGGGGCGTCGCAAGCTGATCCATCTCTATTCCCGTGGAATGCGCATCTCGGAGGAGATCGTGGCCAATATCGTCCGCCGCACCAGCCGAGTGAGCGCGGCGTTCATCAAGGAGCTGATGCGGCGATCGATGCAGTTTCAGCTCGAGCG
>DATKDU010000349.1:0-13692 GCA_035512595.1 Pirellulaceae bacterium | reverse complement strand
GCGCCGGCGAAGGAAAGTTCGTCGGCCGCCGGCATGGCGAACGGGCAACGCATCCACGCCGGTTGATGCGTGCCCAGCGAACGAATTTCTGGACGCACGGGAAAAGGCTTCCCAGAACACTAGTCGCCGCCCAGCGTTCTGTTTCCCGGAAATAATTCAAGAGGGGCAGTGCAGCGTCGTCCACTCCTCCATCGGCCCGGTCGTGAACAGCTCGGTCGTGCTGAGGACGACTTCAGGGAATGCCAGCGGGCGGATCTCACGGCCCATGGGGTGCGTCGTGCTGCTCGCTGCATTTGCCGCCGGCGAGCGAGCGAAATACCTCGACGGAGCGGCCCGGCAGATTGACGACCCAGTGGTCGACGATGCAGCCTGGGGAGCTGGTAGGATAGGGTTCCAGCCTGTCACGTTGCCGATTTCCATCGCAGGCCAAGGTGGGTTTCCGGCTATAATGGATCGGGCGCTGCGATTGGGCTGCGTCATTTCACTTGGGAAAATCATGGCTGCCACAACCAACTGGAGTGAGGCCGACACGCAGCGCGCCATCGACATCTGGACCCAATATCTGGCCGCGCACGACGTAAGCGACCGCGTCGGCCAAACGGCGGGCATTGAACCGGATTCGGGCCGCGTTTGGTTCGGCAGCTCGGCCCAGGACATTGCCCGGCAAATGGAGGCTGCCGGCGGGCGGCATCCGTTTTATGCCGTGCGCGTCGGCGGCGAGCATTACGTCCGCAAAGGGGGGCGGCGGTGATTCTGGGAAGCGTCACGGCGGATGGCGTGCCGACGATTGTGCTATCGATCGGCGGTTCGGACTGGATCGGCGTCGTTGACACGGGCTTCAACGGCGACCTTGAGCTTCCCCTGGCGCTGAAAGACGCCGTGAACGCCCGCTTCCTGTGCCGGATTCGCTCCTTGCTTGCCGCGGGACAGATCATCGAGGAAGACAACTACCTGGTTGACCTTATCTTTGACGAACTACTTGTGACCGCCGAGGCAACCTTTACCGATTCGAGCGAATTGCTGATCGGCACGGGATTGGTCCGCTCCTATCGACTCGTGATCGACTTTCCGAAACAGACTTTGCGGCTGGAAAAGGCGACCTAGCGTTGTTGTCCTTGCGTCGTCGGCAAGTCACTCCTCCATCGGCCCGGTCGTGAACAGCTCGGTCGTGCTCAGTATGACTTCAGGGAATGCCAGCGGGCGAATCTCCTGGCCCATCGGGTGCGTCGTGTGCTCCGCGTATTTGCCGCTGGCTGGCGAGCGGAAGACGTCAACGCAGCGACCCGGCAGGTTCACCACCCAATAGTCGGCAATGCCGGCGGCTGCGTAGAGGTCGGCTTTCTCGCCCATGTCATAGTCGAGGCTGGAGTCGGCCACTTCGACGACCAGCAGCACTTCCTCCGGTCGTGGATGGCGCTGGCGGTACTTTCCCGGCTTGACCCAGCAGATGTCGGGTTCCGGCTCACTGTCACTGGGAGGAATGCCGATGGGGTTTTGAACGCGAACTCGCACCTGCGCTCGCGGCGGCGAGTAGACGCTCCATTGCTGAATCCAGTCCACCGCACACGCATGATCCGGCCCAGGAGGTGTCATTTCGCGCAGCTCCCCATGAATCAACTCGATCCGCCGGTCGCGCAGCGTTTCAAATGCGCCGTCAGCGATCATTTGATCGTACTCGCCGAGCGTCAATCGCAGTGCCGTGCTCATGCCGGATGGGCGGTCCATTCAAGAGGGAGCAAATCACACTTCCATTTTACCTCTTGGATCAAATGACGCAAAATGTGCCAAAGCTACTGCTTCAGCTTCGCAATCAAGAACTTCACCACCGACCCGTACTTCTCATCCTGCTGTCCCGGATACGACAGCACGGCTTCCACGCCGGCGGCTTGCATCTTCTCGGCCAGCTTGACGCCGTACATGGCGGAGTGGGTCGGATCGGTTTCCACCTGGCCGACTTTCGGCGGCGTCTTCTGGTTCGGGTAGTCGAGATAAACCGGCGGATCGTCCTTGCTCACGTGCTCGATGGGCGAGTACTCCTTGATCCACGGCAGCACCTTCTCGCGGTTGGCCAAGAGCAGCTCGAATTCCTCCGGCCGCTGGCGACCGGGCGCAGCGAACCCGAAAGCGTGTCCCGCGTAGATCGCGTTGGGGACCCACTCGCGAAGTTCCTTCGGATCGAGCGACGTCTGGGCTCCGCTGACTGCCGCACACGTCAGCCGCGTGGACTGGCGGGCAATGGGGTCTTCGCTCTGGGGATCGGCCAGGTCGTCGTGCAGCGCCAGAAACAGCGACGTGCAAGCCCCGGCCGATCCGCCGGTCGCTCCGACGCGCGCCGGATCGAGGTTCCATTCCTTGGCCAGCGAGCGGATCGTTTGCAGTGCCCGCGCCGCATCGTACAGGCAGGCCTTCACCGGCGGCTCGACCTTCTGCTCCATCGCCTGCTCGATGAACCGGTAGTTGATGGCCGCGACCGAAATCCCTTCTTCCAGAAACGGCTCGATCATGTTCGCGCCGTAGATCGTCTTGTCGCCGCCCCGCCAGCCGCCGCCGTGAATCAGCAGCACCACCGGCGTGGGCCTATCCGACTTGGCCTGCCAGAAATCGAACTTCTGCCGCTCGGAATCCTTGCCGTAGGCAAAGTCGGCAACCATCGGCATTGGCCGCTCCGGCCGAGCTTTTGCTTTCGCCTTGGCCTTCGCTTTCGCTTTGGCCGCGGCCTTTTCCTTGGTTGGCGTTTTTTCCTGTGCCGTGACGGTGACGGGGATAACGAGCAGCAGGGTCAGCGTCAGAATGCGTTTGAGCATGGGAGAGTCTCCTGTGGAGGATCGAATGCCGACGATCATCAGCGAAGAAGCGGCCGCCGTCAAGTTTTCGCCTCATTGCGCTCCGCCGCCGGGGTTCGGGCGCGCCGGCATTCTGAATTCTGGCGAACTCAGCTACGTCGATTCCCCTTCCGCCCAGACCTGCACGCGGCCCCGCCGATCGACCCGGACGTGGATCACGTTCGGCCGACAGCAGACGGGGCAATCCTCGACGTAGTCCTGGCTCTCCCCCGCCGCCAGGTCGATCGGGATCACGGCCTCTTCGCCGCAAGCGTCGCACGTATAGCTGGCTTCGTCGTTCATCGGGCAATTCTCCGCCAATCGCCGTTGTCCGGATCTTCCCGGCAGTCTATCGTCAAATCCAGGAGGCGTGGCCGTTCGTCTAATCCCTGAAAGTTCTTGCCGTACGGGAGGGCCAGTGTTTGCACGACTTCACTTCCACGATAGTCCCCTGTGGTCCGCGGCCGCGGCAATCGCGTCCATTCTCGCCGCGCCCGAGGCTTGGTGCCAGGAGGAAGAGGAATCTGCGCCTGTCGCCGTCGACGATCCGCGGATCGCCCTAGTCCGCTTCGCCGACGACAGCCGGCTGAGTGTGCTGCTGGCCGATGAGACGGCCGCATAGGTTAGGTGCGCTCGGGATGGGCCAGCAATTCGCTGCGCACCGACAGGTCGTCACTGCCGAGCTCGGCAATCCATCGCTCGACCTCCTGTTTCTGCTCGTCGGTCCACCGCGCGACTGACGGGCGCTCAGCCGCGCTGACGAAGCTTGCGGCGCGGCTTTGCCTTGCGCTGCCGAAGCTGCTTGCGTGCTGCCGTTGCGACAGCCCCCTTCGGACCGTCTCTGTCAACGGCCAGCCGCCAGCATTGGCGCGCTTTATCCATTTGCTGGCTGGCTTCCAGCAAGTCACCTAGCCACAAGCAGAGCGAGGGAAGCTCCTTGTGATTGTTGACCAGCTTCACCAGGTCCTGCAGAGCGTCCCGGCTGAAGCCCATTCGCGCCATGACGATCACATCTTGCAGCTCGGCGGCCAGGATCGCCTCCTCGCCGCGAAACACGCTATCGAGCACTTCGCGTGAACCTTGATAGTTCGAGCAGCCGGCCAGGCAGATTGCGAGCATGATATGGGCTCTTGGGCCGCGGCCGGCGACGCTGGAGAGTTTGTTGAAAATGAGGGCTGCGGTTTCAAAGTGCTGTTTCTTGAGCAGGCGGTGCCCGTAAGAAAACGCCTGCTGGTAGTTCATCTCATACGCCTTGTTGCCGATGCGGAACTGAAAAATGGCCCGCGGCAAGCGGCCCGACACCTGCGACAAGTCGATTTCCTGCGTGTCGTCAAGGTCAGCCTGTTTGGCCATGTGCTCACTCTCCAGCGTGAACGCGGTCACTATTCCCGCAGCGGCGGCGATCGCACGGTAAGTTTAATCTTGCCCCTCGGTTTCAGCCAGCGATATTTTCGCGCTGGCGGCGCTCGCTCCCGAACCTCCCGGCGGAATCAGACTGATGAGCCGATAGCCGCTCAGCTTGCCCGGCTTGTCGCCGGGCGTGAAGATTCGCAGCCGCCCCTTGTCGCTGACTGCCACCAGCGGGATCGCCTCCTCGCCGTAGCGCTGGCGAAAGTCGTCGAGCGTGAACTCGTCAGTCAGCGGCGTGGTCTTGATCACCGCGCCGCTGGCCAGCGCCTGCTCCAGCGCGCCGTAGGTCGCCCGGTCGCTCACCGCGATGCGGCCGTAGATCGAATCGCGGGCCGTCTGGAGCTTTTGTCCCTGCTCGAGATTGATCGGCAGTTGATAAACGTTCTTGCGGCCGAACACATCCCGAAAGTGAAAGGCGGCCAGCGAGTTCACCTCGTCGTTGGGAGTCAGCGCCAAGAGCCTCCCCATGCCGCCAAGGTCCAGATGTTCCAAGGCATATTCCGAGAGGATGTTGGTATGCTGGCAATCGAACCCCTCGAGCCGCGAGTCGCGAACCAGGCGGTAATTGCTGTCCACGAGCAGGACGCGAATGCCGACGCCCGCCAGCGCTTTGGCCAGGGCCCGCGCCACGCGGTTGGCGCCGACGATCAGCACTCCCTGGGCGTCGGCATCGGCCAGTCCCAGCCAACGCGCCAAGGGGCCGGCAGTCAAGCCGTAGACGGCCACGGTGGCGACAATGACCAGAAACGTGTTCTTGACGAGGTCCTGACCGGCCTCTCCCAGGCGGAGCGCGAAGATTGACGAGACTGAGGCAGCCACAATCCCCCGCGGTGCGAACCAGGAGAGGAACGCCCGCTCCCGCCAGGTGAGCCCCGCGCCGATGGTGGAGATCCAGACCGCCAGCGGGCGAACGACGAACATCAGGCCGGCCACGAATGCCACGTTCCCCCAGCCCACGGCGCGCAGCTCGGCCAGCGGCAGCCGGGCCGCCAGGATCACAAACAGCCCGGAGATCAGCACCACGCGAAGGTTCTCCTGAAACTCCACAATGTGCGGAATGCTGGCCAGCCGCTGGTTGGCCAGGACCAGTCCCATTACCGTCACCGCCAGCAGCCCCGATTCCTCTTGAATGAGATTGGCTCCCACAAATGCGGTAAAGACCGCCATGATCACCACCGCGTTTTGCAGATGATCGGGAATCGCGAACCGCGACAGCAACCAGGCCGCCAGCAAGGCGGCCACGGCTCCTAACGCCGTCCCCACACCGACCGTGATCAGCAGCGACTTGCCCGTTTCGGAAAGCGCGTGCGACCAGCCCGCCTCGTACGCGACCCGCGTGGCCTCGAATACCAACAGCGCCAGCACTGCGCCGATCGGATCGATGATGATCCCTTCCCACTTGGCGACTGCCGAAGCAGCGCCCACCGGACGAATATCTCTTAGCAGCGGCCCGATGACCGTCGGTCCGGTGACGACCAGGATTGCGCCGAGTACTAAGGCGATCCGCGGCGGCATGGATAACAGCATAGCCGCCGCAGCGCTGGCCATTAGCCAGGTGAGGATCACGCCGACCGACAGCAGTCCTCGAAGCGTGGCTCCCGACTCTTTCAAGTCGGCGATTTTCAGCTCCAGCGCCCCCTCAAACAAGATGATCGCCACGCACAGCGAAGCGATGGGAAACAACGCCTCTCCGAAGAGGGAGTCGGGATTGATCAAACCCGTCAGCGGCCCGGCCGCGATTCCTGCGATGAGCAGCAGCAGGATCGACGGCAACCGCACCCACCACGCCAGCCACTGGCAAAGAGCACCGATGATGAAGATTGCCGCCAGCGGTAGCAGCACCTGATGACTTTCTGGCACTTCCGGACTCCGGCGCAAAGGGATTACGGTAACGCGGCGGCCCTTGCATGTCGATCCTGCAATGCTCGCCGGCTTGCGGTCCACAGAATATGCTCCGCCGGCTGCAATTGCCAGCCATCCCGAATTGCCGCCGTTGCATCCGCGTCACCGGCGGCGACAATGGTGAGGCAACTTCTCACGCTGTAGCTGCCTGATGTTCCGCCCACCGTCGCTCGACCTCGATCGTGACCGCCGCCGCCAAAGGCTCGGCTGGCGCATTTACGGGCTGGAGTGGCTCGTGGTCGTCGCGACCCTGTCGGCATTGACGCTCGGGCACGGGGTGCAGCGCTGGGAAACCGCTCTGTCCAGGGAATTGGGAGTCCTTGCGCTGGCCGCCATGGTGCTCCTGACCGGAGGATTGGTCTGGCGGCTGTCGCTCAGCCTCGACTGGCGCTCCTTCGTGCGAACCCGCACGCTGCTCGTCGCAGTCCACGTCACCTGGCTGGCGGCGCTTCCGGTGATCGGCCTCATGGGATTGCCGGCCGTGCTCCGCGGCGACAGCACGACCAGCGACATGCTTCTCTGGTCGGAGTTCGCGTTTTGGATGCGCGTGCTGGCCAGCAGCATCCAGTTGCTCCGCTTCATCGCCGCGGCGCGGAGCAACCCGGCGTTCGTTTTGGTCGGATCGTTCCTGATGATGATCTTCACGGGGACGCTGCTGCTGATGCTGCCGGTCTGCCGCGTGCAGCCGTCCGGCGTCACGTCGGAGGTCGGTGCGCCGCCGCTGGTGGCGCTGTTCACGGCGACGAGCGCCAGTTGCGTCACCGGGCTGACGGTGGTGGACACGGGGACGTATTGGACGGGCACCGGTCAGACGGTCATCCTCGCCCTGATCCAGATCGGCGGCCTGGGGATCATGACCTTCGGGGCCTTCTTCGCCCTGGGGCAGCGAAGGGGATTCCTGGTCCGCGAGCGAATCTTCATGGGCAAGCTGCTGGAGGCCGACGATGCCCAGGCGCTGCGGCGGACGATCGCGGCAATTATCGTGTTCACGCTGGCCAGCGAAGCGGTCGGTGCGGCGCTGCTCTCCACCCTCTCCCCTGCCGAATCGTGGCAAGAGCGTGCCTGGTTCGGCTTGTTCCATTCCATCAGCTCCTTTTGTAATGCCGGTTTTTCGCTGCTGCCAAAAAGTCTGGAGGGGTTGGCGCTCCGGTGGCAGGTGGCCATCGTTGTCGCCCCGCTGATCATCCTGGGCGGCCTGGGATTCGACGTGCTCCGCAATGCGGCGCAGGCGACGCTCGGCGCACTGCGCCGGCGGTGGAGTGCCGGCCGCGGCCCGCTTGCCGCACCGGCCCGGCTGACCGTCACCTCGCGGATGGTGTTGGGCACGACTGCCGCCCTGCTTGTGGCTGGAGCGGCGTCATTCTTCATCCTCGAAGCCGGCGGGCTGCTCCGCGGCATGCCCATTTACGAGCGTCTGTCGCATTCCTGGTTTCAGGCCGTGACCTTTCGCACCGCCGGCTTTAACACGGTCGATTTTTCGCACTCCCAGCCGACCACCCGGCTCGTCGGCATCGGCCTGATGTTCATCGGCGCCTCCCCCGGCTCGACCGGCGGCGGCATCAAGACCGTCGTCTTTGCCTTGATGGTGCTGGCCACCACGGCCACAGTTCGCGGCAAGGAACGCCTGGAGATTGCCGGCCGGTCGATTCCCGACGAGTTCATTCGCCGCGGAGCGGCAGTCGTGGCGCTGGCCTTGGCCGCGCTGTTGACATCGACGCTGCTGGTCGTGATGTTTGAACAGCGACCGGAACTGTTTCTCGATCACCTGTTCGAAACCACGAGCGCCTTGGGGACGGTGGGGCTCTCCAGCGTCGGGACGGCGAATTTGAAGCCGGCGTCGCAGCTTGTGTTGGCGGCGACCATGTTCCTCGGCCGCGTCGGCCCGCTGACGATCCTCGTGGCGCTCACCCGGCGGCAGGCGGAGCCGAATTACTCCTATCCCAGCGAGCGGGTGATGCTGGGGTAAAGAGGGCGCTGCCGCTTGATGGTAATCTTACTCTTACTCTAAATCTTACGCTTACTCACACTCCTACTCTTACTCTTCATCTTTCTCTTCATCCACACGCGGTCCCAGAGGAGAACGGCGAAGAGAAGGAGTAAGAGTAGGAAGAGGAGTAGGATTAGGAGCAGGATCAAGAGCAAGATCAAGAGCAGGTTCAGGATTCGGATCCCTCACAACGGAGTTTCCCGTGCAACGCATCGCTGTGCTTGGATTAGGACGCCTGGGCATGAACCTGGCCCGCCTGCTGGAGGCCAACCGCGTGGAGGTGATTGCCGTCGATCGCAACCATCGCCTGGTCGAGGAGATCAAGGATGATGTCACGCTGGCGGTCTGCATGGACTCAACCGACGAGGACGCGCTGGCCAGCCACGAGATTGATCAGGCCGATGTGTGCGTGGTCGCCATTGGCGAAAACTTCGAGGCATCGCTGCTGACCGCCACCGCTCTCAAGAAGCTCGGGGCGCGGTACGTCATCGTGCGGGCGCAAACTTCCACGCATGCCGAAATCTTCCGCCGCCTGGGGGCCGACGAGATCATCCAGCCCGAGACCGAAGCGGGCCAGCAGCTCGCCCGCCGCCTGGCCAATCCCCGCCTCGAGGACCTCATCGAGCTCTCCGAAGACTTCGCCCTGATCGAGCTCCGCGCCCCCGCGGCATTCCACGGCCAGACGCTCACGCAACTGGCGCTGCGGAACAAGTACGGCGTCAACCTGATTGCCGTCAGACATCCGGCTGCGGGCGGGGAGGGAGCGTCGCCGCGGTATGTCACGTTCGTGCCGCAACCCGATTACGCCATCGCACCCGACGATTTGCTCCTTTTGGTCGGCTCCGATTCGGCAATCAGGCAATTGCCGCGGTGAGTTTCCTCGCACAGTGCCAGCAGTCCAACCGTATCGAGAAAGACGGCATTCACGGTTGATGCTCGTTGTGCCGCTCCGCTACGTCGTGTTCACCCGAATCGAAACGCTGTTTGAGAAGCGCATACACTCCGTCTAAAGGAGGTATCGGCGACGGCGCGGAGGACAACGCTACAGGCCTCTGGCAGCTCAACGGGTTCCGTGGGACGGAACACACCGTTTTCGTAAGTGGCATGCACAGGTTTCATGACGAAAGCTCAAACAGCGAATAGAACCGGCGGAATCTGTGTACCATCATACCATGACTGAGATTTGCGGGCTCGAAATCCCTACAGCGACAGCGGCTCGCCGGCCAATTGCCGCTCGTTGCGGGTCAACTCGTACATCGCCTGCAAAAGCTGCACGTCGCACGGCCGCTGCTCGACGTTCCGCCGGGCGAACATCCGCTGCTGCGAAGCGACCATCACGTCCACCGGCAGTTCGGTCACCTGCCCGAACAGCCGGGCGTAGTTGACGAAGCTCGGCACGTTCGTCGTCACGAAGCCGTAGACCATCGAGCAGCAGCCGACGGTCTTGCCGGTAAAGATTCCCGTGTTGATGGCGGTTTTGGAGTAGTCGCCGATCAGGCAGCCGACGAATTGCATTCCGGTGCTGACCTGCTGACCGCGGTATTCCATCTTCACCGTGCCGTAGGTGTTCTTCAGGTCGCTGTTGCAGGTTCCCGCTCCAAGGTTGATCCAACTTCCCAGATAGCTGTGGCCGAGAAAGCCGTGATGCTGCTTGTTGGTGAACGGCTCGATGATCGACGCCTCGACCTCGCCGCCGATCTTCGTGGTGTGGCCGAGCGAGACCATGTCCTTGATGGCCGCGTGCTCGATGACTCGCGATTTTTTTCCCAGCCAGGCCGGCCCGCGAAGGAGGCAGTGTGATCCGACGCTGGCCCCCGACTCGAGAACGATCGGCCCTTTGCTCGTGTCGGTTACCGTGTACTGCCCGAGCGTCGCCTCCTCGGCCGCGAACACGCCGTCGGCAATCTCGCGATATTCGCCGGTGCGAATGCGGTGCGCCAGGTTCTGCTCGAAGATCGCCAGGTTCTGCTGCACAATGTCGTGCGGATAATCCAGCAGCGGCAGCAAAACGCCGTCCAACTGCGGCAGCTTGCCAATGACGCTCGCTTTCAGAAATTCAGCCAGCCGATCGGGCGCCGAGAAATGCAGCGGCAGCGACCCGTCGGGCCCGATCCACGCGGCGGAGAGGGATTCGCCGGCCATCACCACGCCGGGCCGCGCCTGGCGAGCCAATTGCCGCAGCGACTCGGCATTCTGCGCGGAAGGGACGAGCCGCGCACTGACCAGCAGCGTTCCATCGCGCTGGCTGCACGCGTGCCCATCCATCTGCGGGTAGTCGAGCCGCTGGTGTTCGGCCAGATGCGGCCGCACGACGCCGTACGCCTTGGCCCCCAGCTCGCGGGAGAGCTCGCCGATCCAATCGATCAGCCGGTAGCTGGCGCACGAGATGGAATACGCCGGCCGGCCGATCGTGATCGGATACAGCCGCGGCACGAGATCGTCTTCGAAGACGAGGAGCTGCATGGGACGAAGAATTGCGGATTGTGGATTTTCGCCACTGGACATTCTAACGCGGGTATCAGAACGCAGATTCTGTTTGACGATTTCAATCCGCAATCCGCAATCTGCAATCCGCAATCTCCAATGGCCTCACACCGCTTCCACGGCGGTCGAATCAGGAACCAGCAGATAGTCGCTGGTAGGCAGGTACGGCGTGGGCGGGGCGAAATTCTTGGGACTCAGCCGTTCGTTGAGTGCCGCCAGGCTCTGGCAAAAGACGATGCCGGTGGGCCGCCGCTCGCGGACGACGACCGCCAGGGGGCTGCCGTCGCCGGTGAAGAATTCCATCAGCTCGCTGAGCGTAGCTGATTCGTCGAACTTGGGGACGTCGGCGACCATGATCTGTTTGAGCAGCCGCACCGAGCCCGAGGCCCGCGGCCGCGGACCACTTTGGCTCTTGCGCTCGCTCACTTGCTCGCTGGTGATCACGCCGGCAAAGCGCCCCTCGCCATCCACGACGGCGATGGCCGACAGCCGCGACTGGTCGAAGACGGCCTGCGCCTGCTCGAACGTGTCGTCGGTGCCCAGCAGGAGCGAGCAGGGGATCATCACGTCGCGGGCGCGGGTCGTGGCAAACAGGTTGCCCCCGGCCGCCAGATGCGTCCAGGTGTCGTTGTCCTCGTCCACTTCGCGGCTCGTGGCCACGCTGCCGCGGCCGGAGGCCTTGGCCAGTTGCAGGGCGGCCAGCGCCCGGTCGAGCGTCTTTTGCGGCGGCTGATCGGCTGCCAATTCTGCAATGCCGGCACTGGCCGAGAGCTGAATCTTTTCCTGTCCCCAGGGAAATTCCTTCTGGAACAATTCGTGCAGCCAGTTTTTGGCCCATTCGGCTGCTTCTTTTTCCGTCTGATGATCGAGGACGATGGCAAAGCGATCGATTCCCAGCGCGTTCCAGGCCAGCGAATCGTCGGTGGACCGCAATCGCTCCGCGACGGCCGCCGCCAGCTTTTGACTGGCGGTGTATCCCAGCTTTTTGTGCA
This sequence comes from Pirellulaceae bacterium, assembly GCA_035512595.1. Taxonomy (GTDB): domain Bacteria; phylum Planctomycetota; class Planctomycetia; order Pirellulales; family Pirellulaceae; genus DATKDU01. The sequence continues at coordinate 2,095 of DATKDU010000349.1, read as the reverse complement.
AGCGGCGAAAGAAATCGACGTCCATCACCACCAGTGCCGCGGACTTGGAGGATTTGCCCGACGATGCCCGCGGCGTTCCCAGCAGCGCCAGCCGGTCGCGCACCTGCGCCAAGAGCGCGCCGGAGGTGGACAACCCCGTGGCCGGGTCGCACTCCTGTTGTTCCAGCAGCCGCCGCTCGAATTCCAGCACCCGCGCGCCGGCCCTCAGTCGCGACAGCAGCTCGCCATAAACCACCGGCGCCGACAGAAAATCGTCGTAGCCGGCGTCGAGCGCTTCGGTCAGGTCGGTCGCTTCCGGATCTTTCGTCAGCAGCAGGGCGTAGGTGTATCCCCCCGCAGCGGCGCGGCGCACGGCCCGGCAAATCTGGGCCGTCTGTTTTCCCAACCCCGCATCGACGACGAGGAAGTCCACGCGCCCCGCCTCGACGGCCGCTTCCGCCCCGGCGACGTTGACCGCCTGGCGGACTTCGTATCCAAACACGTCCAGAAATCGAGTCAACCGCCGCAGCAGCATGCGGTCGGACGAGACGACGAGCAGCGAAAAATTCCGGTCTGCCATGATAGCGCCTGCGTGGGACGGAGCATCTTCCCCCCCATGCCAGGCCGACAAGGGTCCCGGGGGCGGGATTTTCCGCGCAAGTCTAGGTCACGCTAGTGCGGAATGCAGAGTGCGGAGTGGCGGCAATTCTGCACTCTGCACTCCGCACTTTGCACTCGGGGTTTCACCGCCTCCTGCCCCGCACAACCATCACCACCCTCCCAGTCGCGTTCCCTCCCCGCCGCCGCCCGCCGCCCGCGGAAAACATGCTACGTTTCAGCGGGACTGTGGAATTAAGCCTCCTCCAGTTCCGCGCGGACACTAGCATGCGTGTCCCGATTCCGCACGGGTGATTAATGTAGGGCACTCGCTCCGCGAGTGCCCAAATTGACTCCGCATTGTCGGAATGCGGGGCGTTATTGTGCACTCGCGGAGCGAGTGCGCCACATTAGGGCCTCACAAGATGCGAACCAAATCGTTGGCCGCGACCGGTACGGCGCTCCCCTGGCTGGAACGCTTCGTGCCCGAGTCCAGCTCCCCTGAACATATCGAGGTGGGCAAGGTCCCGTTCACCATCGGCCGTAGCGAGGAGTGCGACTACCAGATCGCCTCGTCGCGCGTCTCCCGCACGCACGCCGAAATCAGCAAAGCCGCCGGCGCTTATCTCCTCCGCGACCTGAACAGCACCAACGGCACCTTTGTCAACGGCCAGAAGATCGATCAGGTGCGCCTCAGCGAAGGCGACCTCGTCGTCATTGCCGACGTCGAGCTCACCTACCGCACGGCGGACGGCAATCAGTCCGGGCAGAAGACGGCCACGCAGGTGATGCGCCAGTCCGACTCCCGCGCCGCCGATGAGCCGGAGGAAAATGTCTCCCTCGATCTGATTCAGGCGGTCCGCGGCATTCAGGAATCGATCCTCTGCCGCGCCGTCCGCAACCGCTACCAGATGGTCGTCGATCTGACCAGCGGCAAATCCACCGGCTACGAAGCCATTCAGCGCGAGTCGCCCGCGGGACGAGAACTGCGGACCGCGGAGCGGCTGCTGGACGCGACCGAATGCCGACTGACCGAGCGGCTCCATCAGTTGCACCGGCTGCTGGCAGTGGAGCAAGCAGGGCGGCTGGCGGAGGGGAATCTGCTCTTTTTGCCGCTGACGGCGGCGGAAGTGGGTGCCGATTCGCTGGCCGATTCGCTGATCCGCTTGTCGCGGCTAGCCGGCGGCAAGCAGCTCGTCGCACAGGTGCCCGACAGTGCGGTCGTCGATATTCCCTATTTCCGCGACTTTCTCGCCCGCCTGCGGCAGGCCCACATTTGCGTGGCCTACGACGGCTTCGGCGGCGGGCAGCAGCAGGTGGGCACGCAGCAGGAGCTGGCCCCCGACTACCTCAAGCTGGCTCCGGCACTGGCCCGCGGTGTGGACAAAAGCTCGCCGCGGCAGAAGCAGATTCGCGAGATCGTGGAAGCGGCCTCTCAGACCGACACGCAGGTCATCGCTACCGGGGTCCACACCGAGAACGAGGCTCAGACCTGCCGCGAGCTCGGCTGCCGCCTGGC
>DATKDU010000348.1:0-3277 GCA_035512595.1 Pirellulaceae bacterium | reverse complement strand
GTTTCACATTCTCACCCCCTATCCGGCGACGCCGCTGTTCCGGCAAATGGAAGCGGAGGGGCGCTTGTTGCACCGCAATTGGGACCTGTATGACACGGCGCACGCGGTGTTCCGTCCGAAAAACATGTCCCCCGAGGAACTTGAACAAGGTTATGCCTGGATTTATCAGCGCCTCTTCTCGCACGCCTCGATTTGGCGGCGCCGGCCCTCGGATTGGCACGCCGTGGCGCCTTATTTGGGGATGTCGTACCTGTACAAGCGTTCAAACCGGTTCTGGCGGCTGCTCATCAAGTACCACTTGGTGCACGCCGCATGGCGGCCGCTGGTCGAATTGACGCGGCTCCGGCACGTACAGTTCCGGGCGGGATTGGCCGCCAGCGAAACGCCGCAGCGGCCGACTGCCAACGTGTTATCTGCCGGCGTCTAGTTCGTGGCGCCCCCCGAAACCGAATCGCGGTCATTGGCACTGCAAGGCTCTTGGGACCACGCATTGCACCCGGCCGGATGGCCGGCGTCTCGTCGATCTGGCCTTCGCCTTCCCTTGTCGCTCGTTGACACTACATCCGGAAATGGCCGGGACGCTTATACCCCAGTTCCTCAATCGGGCGGCGAGGTTTGATGAGCGGGTTCCGGCAGAGCTATCGACGCTCGGCTATGATGGAAGATTAGTGGAGTTCCTCACCTTTGAGCACCGTTACCGCACCCGAAAAAGCCGCAAGTCTATCTCAAGCAGCGGCGGCCGCCGCGCCTTTGGGCGAAGCCCGGCTCTTCACGTCGACGCTGGTCCTTTTGTCGCTGGGCCATTTCTCGGTTGATTTCTATGCCACTGCCGTGGCCACGCTGCAGCCCGTGCTGGTCGAGCACTACGGGCTGAGCTTGACGCAGGCGGGCATCATCGGCGGCACATTCATGCTCGCCTCGGCCATGACACAGATTGTCTTCGGCCTCGCTTCCGACCGCGTCCGCTCGCGGCTTTTCGCGGTGATCGGCCTCGTGGTCACGGCCGTGTTCTTCTCCGCCATGGGCCTTGCCCCGGGGTTCAAGACGCTGCTGCTGATGATTTTCGTAGGCGGATTGGGCGTGGCGGCCTTTCATCCCCCCAGCACTTCGCAAGTCACCACGGGCGGGGGAAGCCGCCGCCGGCTGGCGCTCTCGATCTTCCTGACGGCAGGCATGCTGGGTGTGGCTTTCGCTCCCACTTACTTCTCCTTCCTGGCCGAAAGACTGGGTCTGGAATCGCTCTGGGTAGCCGCTTTGCCCGCTCTCCCGATCGCGGCCTTTCTGCTGTGGCGCCTGCCCGCCATGCCCAACGACGGGCAGAAGCAGCCGCTTGTGAACTGGGGCGCCTTCCGCAAACACTGGAGGACGCTGTCGCTGCATTATTCCCTGGTCGTCTTGCGGTCCGTGGTGCAGCTTGCGCTGGGCCAGTTCCTGACGCTTTACCTCTACCTCGAACGCGGTTTCACCCTGAAGCAAGCCAGTCTTGGGTTGACGTTGTTTTTCTTCGCTTCCGCTGTGTCCGCCTTCGCCGGGGCCCACTTGGCCGAGCGCATCGGTGGCAGGCCCGTCATCTTGTTCTCGATGGCCGCTTCCTCCCCGTTCCTGGTCGTGTTCCTCAGCGCTAGCGGGTGGGTTTCATTTCTTGGATTGTTTATCGGATCCCTGATTCTGCTGCTGACCTCCTCGGTTATCGTTGTCATGGCGCAGGACCTGGTTCCGTCGCAGGCCGGCACGATCGCGGGGCTGATGATGGGCTTCGGTTGGGGCATGGCCGGCATTTTCTGCATTCCTTTGATCGGCTGGTTGAGCGACCGCGTCGGCCTCGAAACTGCGCTGTGGGGCGTGGTGATGCTGCCGCTGCTTGGCTTCCTACTGGCGCTGAAGCTGCCGAGGACGGCGCACAGCTGACGGCGGGCTCGGAGGAGCCATCTGTTTCCAATCCCAGATACACCGCGGTGAGAAATTGCACCGCGGTGGGGATTGCAGCGCAGTGACTCAAGTGACTCGCGCGAGGCTCCGTGTCCACAAACAGCCGGCCCTCCCCAAAGGTTTAGAAGAAACATGACGATCGCATTTAATCCGCTCCCTGTCACCTTGGAAGGGAAGGCGGTCCGGCTGGAAATGCTGGCCGCCCACCACGCCGAGGACCTGTTCCTCGCAGGACGCGGCGAGGGGATTTGGCGCTACATGCCATGTCCGCCGCCGTCGAACGTTGAAGACATCCAAGCATTTATCAACGAAGCTTTGGAGGAACACTCCAAAGGCCGCGAGATTCCTTTCGCTATCATCGATCGCGCCACGTCCAGGGCCGTCGGCTCGACTCGCTATCTCGACATTCAGCCCGAGAACAGCTCCCTGGAGATCGGCTGGACGTGGCTCGCCAAAGCCCAGCAACGGACTCGCGTGAACACCGAGTGCAAGTACCTACTGCTGCGGCACGCGTTCGAGCAGCTCGGCGCGATCCGGGTTCAGCTCAAGACCGACGGCCGAAATCTGCGGTCGCAGCGGGCGATTGAACGGCTCGGCGCGAAGCGCGAAGGAACCCTTCGAAGGCAGAGGCGGCTTTGGGACGGCTACGTCCGCGACACTGTCTATTACAGCATTCTCAATTCGGAGTGGCCGGGCTTGAAACAGCGGCTCGAGGCGTTGCTCCAACACTAAGACGATCTTTTGCCGGACCCCACGCCGAAAGCCGGATTCCCGCCCGTCCGCGCCACGCCGGCATCGAAAGGCTGGGTAGTGGGTCAGTTTGCGAGAAGTCGCTGAAGTTTGGTGGCTTGGGCCTCTGGCCCGCTGGGACGACCTCCGGTCGGCCTGTTGAATTGCAGGAAAAGGGAACGTGGACCAGAGGTCAACGCTGCGGGCGGGGACGCCCGCGCCAACTATATCGACTCCGCTAGTGCGAAACTGACCCACCACCAAAGTCTGCGCCCAGCATCCAAAAGCAGGTATATTGCGGTAACAGATGCCTAACGGAGCAGAGCTTTTCATCGCCAGCTTGAAGAAGCTGGGCGTGACTCACATCTTCACGCTGGTCGGGGACCACCTCAACGAGATCTTGCGCGTGGCCGACCGCGAAGGCCTCTCGATCGTCGATACGCGCCACGAAGCGGCCGCGGTGCACATGGCCGATGGCTGGGGACGCATCACCCGCACGCCCGGCGTTTCCATGGTGACCGGCGGGCCGGGCCATACCAACTCGATCAGCGGCATCGCGACGGCCCACACGACCGGCAGCCCGATCGTGGCGGTCAGCGGCATGAGCAGCGCGGCCGCG
>DATKDU010000347.1:0-5265 GCA_035512595.1 Pirellulaceae bacterium | reverse complement strand
GGTCACGCTGCGGCGAATGCCGCCGGGTAGAGCGGAATTCATTCCGCTCCGGGAACGGAATGAATTCCGTTCTACGGACGACAATTCACCGCTGGGGATGTACTTCCTGATCAAGAACAGCCAGACCGATCTCGATCTGGCGCTGCGGGTATCTGATGACGATGGCAAAACATTCGGCGAGCCGCTGATCATCACCAAGGAGCCCGGCTACCACATCATGAACAACGATCGGGTGACGCAGCTTTCCAGCGGCCGGCTGATCTGCCCCGTTTCCACGACGCCGGACATCTTCGCCACAGGGGGCGGCCACCTGATCTGCGTCTGCCACTATTCGGACGACGGCGGAAAGACCTGGAAGCAAAGTGCTGATACCGTCGATCAGCCAGGCCGCGGGGCGATGGAGCCGGAAGTCGTCGAGCTGGCCGATGGAAAACTGCTGATGATCATCCGCACGCAGCACGGACACATTGCCACTAGCACGTCCATCGACGGCGGCGATCACTGGTCGGCGCCGAGCAAGCTGCCGGTCGAGGCGCCCGAATCTCCGGCCACGATCCGCACGATTCCCGCCACGGGCGACTTGCTCCTCGTCTGGAACAAGAACTATGAACCGGGCGTCGGCCACGGCGGCAAACGGTCGCCGCTGACTGCCGCGGTGTCCTCCGACGAGGGGAATACCTGGCGGCACGTGCGGCATTTAGAAATCGACCCCTTTCAAAGCTACGCCTACACGAGCATCCTGTTCCACAAGGACCGGGTGCTGCTCAGTTACTATGTCCACGATCACAAGAGCGGCCGGATTTCCTCCCGGTTGCGCTCCTTGCCGGTGAGGTGGTTTTATGAGTCGAAGTAATGTCTTGCGGTGGCTGGGGCTGAGCTTGCAAGGCCCCGGCCAAATGCTCCGGGGGCCATGGCGTCGCAAGCTCCGCCACAGCCACTTGGCGCTAGCGCTTTGGCTCATCCCGCTCTCCGCCGCCGCCGACGACTGGCCCCAGTTCCGCGGCCCCAATGCCAGCGGCGTCTCGACCGAGGACAAGCCGCTGCCGACCGAGTTCTCGCTCGAAAAGAACCTTCGCTGGTCGATCAAACTCGGCGACGGCATTGGCTCGCCGATCGTCGTCGGCGGCAAGGTGTATGCCACGGCGATGACCGGCGACGAAAAGCTCGGCGTCTTCGCCTTCGATGCGGCCAGCGGCAAGGAAATCTGGAAGAGCGAGCACGATACGGGCAAACTGCCGCGGATCACGCCCCCCAACAGCCACGCGTCGAGCACGCCGGCCTGCGACGGCCAGCGGGTCTACGTCCACTTCAGCACGCTGGGGCTGCTCGCCCTCGATGCGAACACGGGCGAGCTCGTTTGGGAGCACAAGCTGCCGCTGCCGGCCTACTTGATGGACTGGGGATCGGGATCATCGCCGGTCGTCTACCAGGATCTGGTGATCTTCAACCAGGACGATGATCTTGCGCCGGCGCTATTCGCCATCGACAAGGGCACCGGCAAGCTGCGGTGGAAGACCGAGCGGCCGGAGATGCTGGCCGGCTATTCGATCCCCGTCCTCTGCGAGGCCGAAGGGCGCACCGATCTGGTCGTCGGCGGCACCGGCAAGCTGATCGGCTACGATCCGGCGACGGGTAAAGAGCGCTGGACGGCCAAGACGCTGCCGCGAACGCTGATGACGTCACCCGTCGTCCGCGACGGCATCATTTACATCTCGGTGCAAAGCTACGGCGACGAGACGCGGACGCTGAAGTACGCCCTGCTCGAATGGCTCGACACGAACCAGGACGGCCAATTGTCCCGCGACGAAATCCCCAAGGAGTTCTGGCCGCGGTTCGACCGCTCCGACAAGGACGGCAGCGGAGTCTTGAGCGGCAGCGAGGTCGATACGGCATTCCAGGCGGCCGACAATCTGGTCGGCGGCGGCACGACGATCCAGGCCGTCCGCGGCGGCGGCAGGGGCGACGTGACCGAGACGCACGTGCTGTGGAACATCAGCAACCGCTCGCCGTCGAACCTCACCTCGCCCCTGGTGGTGGCGAATCAGCTCTTCGTCGTGAAGAAAGGGGGCCTCTCCAGCTCGTTCGATGCGGCCACCGGCAAAACGCACTGGGAGCTGTCGCGCATTCGCAATATTGGCGACTACTACGGCTCGCCGATTGCCGGCGACGGGAAAATCTATGTCCCCGGCGAGAACGGCTTCATCGTCGTCCTGGAGCAAGGGCCGAAGCTGAAGTTCCTGGCCAAGAACGACATTGGCGAGTCGTGCCTGGCGACGCCGGCGATTGCTGGCGGCTGCATTTTCGTTCGCGGGCGGCACAGTTTGTTTTGCTTTTCGAGCGAGGGCCAGTAGTCATGCGTTGTGTTTTGGCTGTTCTGTCTTTGGCTGCGGCATCGGTCGCATCGGCTGCCGGGCCGCGGGTGGAGATCGTAATCGGCGAGAAGGCGCCGGCGCTGGAGCGCCGTGCTGCAGAAGAACTTGCTGGCGATCTCAAGCGGCTCTATCAGGCCGACGTGCACCTGGCAGCCGAAGCGCCGGCGAACGCAGCAAACTTGATCCTCGTCGGCAGTCCCGATACGAATGGCGCGATCAAATCGCTCGGCGACCGATGGCCCAAACTTTCGGAGCAAGGTCATGTCGTGCGGAGCGTGAAGGTCAACGATCGCCCGGCTCTTCTGGTCGGCGGCGGCAGTCCTGCGGCCACGTTCTGGGCCGCGGCTGAGCTGGCCCATCAGTGGGGCATCCGCGCGATGCTCTACGGCGATGTCGATCCGGTGGCACCGCCGGAGTTTTCGATTGAGGATTTTGACATCGTGATGGAGCCGCGGGCCAAGATTCGCGCCTGGATGATGGACTTTGACTCGCCGATTGGTCCAGCGACATGGAGCCTGGCCAATCAGAAGAAGCTGCTGCGGCAGCTTGCGCGGCTGAAGTTCAACTCGCTGATCCTCAACACGTCGGGCAAGACTCCAGCCGCTGTCCTAGCTGCATTCGATCGCATCCCGGTCAGCGGCGACACGGCCGGTCGCTCGGCATTCGGTGGCGCGAAACACTTTGAGAACCCGGACCTGGCCGCGGCTGACTCGGACGCAGCACGGCAAAAGGCAGGGGAGGAGTTAATCCGCGGCTTCGAACGCGAGGCGAGTGCGTTGGGTATGAGCTTCCACAAGAAACAGGCGATCGACCAAGCCGAGCGCGCACTCAACGGTGGCCTCCTCCCCATGGTCTATATGGGACACGAGCGGTTTGCCGAAGATCTGAAAAGGAAGCGGAATGCCATCGGCATTGAACCAGCCAGGCTGAGCGATGGCGACCTGTGGGCATTCCTGCATTCCCGCAACTTTTTCGACGCAAAGTTCACTGGCGGCCACCCGATCCACGACCTGGTGACGCCGATCTGCGGCGATGGGGTCTCCGATCGCGTGCTGAAGGCATTTGAGTTGGCGGAGGAGGCGACGAAGCTGATCAATGCCGGCGACAAGGCTCTTTCCGCACCGCGGCCCGACGTGATTATGAAGCACTACGCGTCCACCGATCCGCCGCCCGAGTGGTGGGGCAAGGCGCGGGACAATTATCTGAATGCGATGAACGAGATGTACCGGGCCAACACGCGGGCCCGCGAAGGGGGACGGTCATACACGCTCTATTTTGCCCGCCGCTTCGAGTTCGCCTTCGAATACATGAACTGCCTGGAAGCCGTCCGCAAGGCCGGCAACGCCAAGAGCAAGGGGGACCAGGAAACGCAGATTGCCGAGCTGGAAAAAGCAGTCGAATCGATGAACGGCGCGCTCAACGCGATGGCCGCAGTCGCCCGCAGCCAGTCCGACCGCGGCATCATTGCCGTCCTCAACGAATACGGCTACCGGCCGCTGGTGAAGGAGTTGGATGCGGCTAGCGGAAGTCAATAGCCAACAACCAACAGGCCAGCATCGGCCCAGCGGTGTCATGGGAGCGGGACACGGAAAACACGGAAGACACGGATGAATTTGCGACGGTTCTATCTGCTTCGAATTCCATCCGCGTTTTCAGTGTTTTCCGTGTCCGAACCGTCGCAGAAAAGTCAGAACCCAACGTCTCCCAGAGAACGCTCAATGTTCTTCGGGTCAATCGCCGGAACGTCGCTCGAAACGATCACCACGGGAAGCCCGTTGCGCGTCGAGAGGCGAAACGCCTTGCCGTTGAACAGCGCTTGCCGTAGTGCATCTCCGACGAATTCGTCCAGAGTTTTTCCCTCGGCCGCGGCGGCTTCGCGGGCCAGTCGCTCCAGTTCACCGTCGATGGACAGTGTCGTCATAGGGCACCTTGTGGCGTGAGAACTGTTGTAAGTATCACCCTCGAAGAGACTCGGTCGCCATGAATGTTCGACTTCTCGCGTTCTTTTGGGTATTGGCGATCACCGGCATCGCCTCCGCCGCCCATCCCCATGCGGCGGAGCGGATCACCAGCCTCACCAATCCAGAGGTAAAATTCACCAGGCCCAAGGAGCATTACGTCATCCTGAAGCGCGGCGGAGTCACGGCAGTCATCGTCGATAACGAGGCGATCGATGTGCCGGAGGTTCCCGGCCATCGGGCGGGGTACAACGGCGTGGCGGTGCTCAAGCTCCGCGGCAGCGAGAACCTGTTTGTACCGCCGGTGGCGGGGCTCAACTTCGAGCACATTCACGACGGCACCACTGCCTCGGTCACCGCGGAGAAATTCGAGCCGCGGAAGGCGCCGATGGAGCTGCGCGCGATCGATGAGCACACGGTCGAGTTGTACCAACCGCCGACGCCGAACATGAAGCTGGAAAGCTGCGGTCGGTACACCCTGCTGGAGGATGGCGTGATCGAGTACACGCTGGAGTGCATCCCCCGCGGCGATACGTTCACCAATGGATACATCGGCCTGTTCTGGGCCAGCTATATCCAGCAGCCCGAATCGACCGCCATCCACTTCCTCGGCCGCGAAGCCGACTCATCCGCAAGAGCGCGCTGGATCGAAGCCGTCAGCCCCGCCCACGGCACGGCGAGCACGCATCCGCCGGCGGGCAAACTGCCGGAGCTCAAGCACGATGCCGACTTCCCGCTGACGCTGGTCTACAACCGCTCGAAGTACGTCTATGCCGAGCCGTGGTACTACGGCCTCAGCCACGGCCGGGCCTACGTGCAGATGTTTCGCCCCCGCGACCGGATCTGGCTGGCCCAGTCCCCCAGCGGCGGCGGCAATCGCAACCCGGCCTGGGATTTCCAGTGGTTCGTCCCCGAGCCGAAGATTGGCGAGGCGT